>CALYQY010000151.1 GCA_945291235.1 uncultured Gilliamella sp. | reverse complement strand
GGCGTGAAATTGCAAAATAAAAAAGAGATGGTTATGAAAGGAACAACATTATTAAAACACTATGAACAACTTGATTATGTGACAGAACAAATGTTAATCAGCGCACATAAGGAAGATTGGAATACGTTACTGAGTTGGCAAAATCAATACTCACAATTATCTGAAAATATTATAGAACTTGACGGTACCTTAACTACCGAACACGTCCCCACGCAATGTAAAGATAGAGTACGAATGTATATTCAAAATATCTTAAGTTATCAACAGCAAATCAGCCAATTAGTTACCACACGGCATGCTGAATTAGGGGAATTAATCGGAGAAAAAGTCCGTCAACAGAGTAAAATTGAAAATTACCAACACGTCGCTAACTTAATTTAACAGATAAATTTTATTAAATATTTGCTAAGTGCAAGATTGAAAATATTGACTAGACATTAACGATCTTGCACTTATATCAATGTTTAATGCATATTAAACATTCATATTCATGATTTCTTGATAAGCCGCAACAAGTTTGTTACGAACTTGAATACCAAATTGAAGTGAAACCGTCGATTTTTGCATATTCACCATAACTTCATTTAAGGCAATATTGGGTTCACCCAGTTCAAACGCTTTTGCTTGATTTTGAGCGTGTATTTGCGTTTGGCTAATAGAATCCAACGCCATTTTTAGTTCAGTGGCAAAACCAGATTGATTGGAAATTGATTGTTTCTTTTCAAGCAGATTGGGGGCTTTTAACGATGAGAGAACGCTATTGTCAAAATTATTTAAAGTATTCATGTAGTTAAAATTTTAATCTTATTTAAATTGCTCAACTAATCCTCAATTTACCATACAACAAAAAATTTAAATGCCACAAGTAAGGGGAAAATCCTTTTCTTTTTTAGCTATTGATTTTTCTAAATACACAGATAATAAACTCTAGAATTCATCTAATTAGTTTAGAATTAGGATATTTATGACTAGCCAAACTGTCGGTAAAAAAGGCGAATCAATATTAAATAAGTTACCTTTTATCAATCAATTAAAAAAAAATCCAAAAATGCTGCTACTTATTGCCGGCGTGGTGATATTAGCCATCTTAAGTATGACTTACTTATGGATGAAAAATGACGATTATGGGGTTTTGTTTAGTAATGTAAGCGACAAAGATGGCGGTGAAATCATTAGTCAATTGGATAAGATGAATATTCCTTATAAATTCACATCATCTGGTTCAACCATCTTAATTCCTGAAGAAAAAGTTTACGATACGCGTTTACGCATTGCTCAACTTGGATTACCAAAAGGGGGCGCCGTTGGCTTTGAATTGCTTGATAAAGAAAGTTTTGGGATGAGCCAATTTAACGAGCAGATCAATTATCAACGTGCTTTAGAAGGTGAACTCTCCCGAACAATTTCAATCATTAGTAGTATTGATGATGCCAGAGTGCATTTAGCTATGCCTAAACCCTCATTATTTGTCAGAGAACGAAAATTTCCTTCAGCTTCTGTCGCATTAACCTTATTACCTGGTCGTAGTCTATCACAACGTCAAATTGATGCCATTATTCACCTTATTTCAAGTAGTGTACCGGAATTACAAGCCGATAAAGTTACCATTATCGATCAGAAAGGTAATTTACTCACCGGTGAAAATTATCGAGATAAAACATTCAATGTTGCTCATTTAGAGTTTAGTGAACGCATTGAAAATAGCGTTCGTGAGCGTGTGGAAAAAATTATTATTCCGATTTTAGGTAAAAAAAATGTCATGGTACAAGTCAATGCTGATATTGACTTTAGTCGACAAGAAACGACATCGGAAACCTTTGATCCAAATAGTGATATCGCTAACCAAACTATTCGCAGTAAACAGCGAATCGAAAATCGGCAAGTGGGTAATAATGCGGGTATAGGTGGCGTGCCCGGTGCACTATCTAATCAACCTGCACCAACCGCAAGTGCATCAATTGATGAACAACCTGAATCAAAAGAACAAGATGATAAACAAAAAATCTATAATTTACAGTCAAATAATACTTTAAATTACGAAGTTAACCGGCAAGTAGTTCACAGTAAGATACCCGAAGGCAGAATCAAACGTTTATCGGTTGCCGTGTTAGTCAATTATAAATATGTCGATCCAGATGCTAATCATTCAGATTCCGATGTGAATAATGTGTCTGCAACATCTGAAACAGACGAAAAACCAAATGAAGCCAACAACAATACCCCACAATGGGTCAAACTGGATAATGAAGAGCTAAAAAATATTGAAGCGTTAGCTCGTCAAGCAATGGGATATTCAGATTTACGCGGCGATACCTTAACTGTAGCTAATTTAAAATTTAGTGATCAACTTGATGATGAAAATGACGGATTGGCATTTTGGGAAACTCACCAATTTTATGAAAACACTAAAACAGGCATTAAATATCTGATCTATATTTTCATTGCGTGGATAATTTGGCGCAAAGTATTACGTAATGTTTGGATGAAGTTACAACGACAATACTTCAGTACGCCAGATAATACATCAGATACCCAAACAAGTATTGATGAAAAATTAGATTACAAAGCGCACAGTAAACAACAACAGAAGATATTTGAAG
>CALYQY010000150.1 GCA_945291235.1 uncultured Gilliamella sp. | reverse complement strand
ATAAAGATACAGTGAAAAAATTATTTTCAGATTTAGGCCCACGTTTTGCTACCCGCCCAGGTGGTTATGTACGTATTTTAAAATGTGGTTTCCGTGACGGAGATAATGCCCCAATGGCTTATATCGAATTAGTTGATCGCCCTGCTGTTGAAGCAGAAGCTACAGCTGAATAAGATATTTAACTGTTGTGCAATAAAACCGGCTTAATTGCCGGTTTTTTATCGGATGTTATATCCACAATGGTAATTGAAGCTATTAATACTTATCCTTTTAATATAATTAATTTTGTTCTTAACTAAATTACTTATAATTCACATAACTTTACCCAAAAATATTTACTCAACCAAATAATCGATTTAACATTACAACTCTGCATGATAAACATGATATTTGTATGATAGATCTCAAACGCAATGGTGAATGGATTTTAGTTCTGGTAACCATGTTAGCGGCATTTGGTTGGGTATGCTCTAAACAAGCTATATTAGCAATGCCACCACTGGCATTTATGGCTATCCGCTTTTTATCCGCTTCCATTCTTTTAATCCCCGTATGTTTCTACACGCATCAAGGTATTGCGTTTACCAATATTCCCAAAGCAGTATTTGCCGGCGTTTTACAAGCGACTAATACTATATTTTGGATTTTAGCAATAAGCCTTGGCGGGCAACTTGGTGAAGGCTCTTTTATTATGAGCTTGTCAGTATTAATGGCGCCTATTGTCGGTTGGTTATTCTTTAAAGAAAAACCTTTATCTATCTTTTGGATTTCGTTACCTGTTGCTGTGATTGGGCTAGCTTTTCTGAGTCTATCCAATGGGTGGCAGACGAATATCAATCAACTGTGGTTTTTTACCTCGGCCTTTGCTCAAGCAATATTTTTTATTTTTAACAGCCGTTTTGTACAAAAAATTGCTATTTTGCCACTCATTACCATTCAACTATTTTGTACCGGTTTTTGCTGTCTGATACTTTCTATCTTGTTTGAAACTTGGCCGACTACCGTCAGTTATATAACTGTTGGCTGGATCATCGGTAGTATATTTGTTGCCACTATTCTACGTTGGGCGTTACAGCTTTTAGGGCAAAAATATGTACCGGTGGGTAATGCCGCAATTATTATGATTTTAGAGCCTATTTTTACCACCATTGCAGGGATTATCATTTATGATGAGCCAATGTCTTGGACTAAGTGGATCGGTTGCTTGCTTATTCTCATTTCATTGCTAATTTATCGTGGATATGTCTTTATCCGCACCCGCCGTTCAAGCTTATACGATGTAGAACAGCGCTCAGATACATCTAAACCTTAAATTGAACTCATTTCACGATAAGATAAATGCTATTGAGTCAGAAAGCCTATTGGTTGATATGAAGGTCATTTAGTAATGGGGTGGTTTAGTCTCTTCTGACAGACTGGCAATATTTGATGTCTGTGCGGCTTGTAGTTTTTGTGATAATAACGTTAATTGCTCTTTTAACTTACTTATATCAGCTTGAAGATGGGTAACCATTTGATTAAGTTCTTCAATGGTGATCTCTTGAAAGGCAACTTTCGTTTCGAGCAATTCTAATTGTTGATTCATAAAATTTTTCATCAATAAGTGGGAAATATCTGATGACATTGTAAGTAAAAAAGGCGATTAAATCCATCCTCGTTGTGCAAAAGAAACGTATTCACCTTTCCCAATGACAATATGATCGATTACCCGAATATCAATTAACTCACAAGCTTGCCCTACCTTTTTTGTGACAATAAGATCAGCTTGACTTGGCGTGGCTATACCAGCCGGATGATTATGCGCTAAAATGATTGCCGCCGCGTTGTGTTGTAATGCTCGTCTAGCCACTTCACGAGGATGCACTTCAACACAATTATAGGTACCGGTAAACATCTCCTCTGAGGTGATAACGTGATTTTGATTATCTAAAAATATCACCATAAAAACTTCTCGATCTTTATTTGCGAGACGACTTGCTAAATAGTGATGGGTTAATGTTGGCGAAGTCAGCGGATTTTCGTTTGTCATTTTCACTTTAAGATAGCGATGAGATAGTTCAACAACTGCTTGTAACTGTGTATAGGTTGCAGTACCTACCCCATGTTTGTGGCAAAAGTCTTTGTGGCTTGCATTCATGAGGTTATAGAACGAGCCAAATTCATTTAACAGTTTTTGTGATAACTCTAAAACTGGTAATTTACGGGTGCCGGTACGTAAAAATATTGCAAGTAGTTCTGCATCACTTAATATTTCAACACCGTATTTTAATAGCTTTTCACGAGGCATTAATGTTGGAACGGGCACTGACATAGCTAATTATTCCAATGGAAAAATTAAATTATTATTAAAAAAATTAGCTAAATAAAGACTGAATGAAAAGGATGCGATTTATTTCACAAAAAGATTAACAATTTTTCTCTTAACAGCCGTTTTTCTGAATCATTTTTCTGAGTCAATTTCTGAATCGTTCTTCTGAATCATTCTTCTGAATCATTCTTCTGAATCATTCTTCTGAATCGTTCTTCTGAATCGTTCTTCTGAATCGTTCTTCTGAATCATTTTTCTGAGTCAATTTCTGAATCATTCTTCTGAATCGTTTTTCTGAGTCGTTCTGCTGAATTGTTCTTCTGAGTCGTTTCTT
>CALYQY010000149.1 GCA_945291235.1 uncultured Gilliamella sp. | reverse complement strand
TTTTTAGTGGATATTCAAGAAGGTATTCAATTATTTGAACTGCGTGTTTTTGCTGCTGAAATGGGGCATCGCATGGTGTTACGAAGTGCAATCCATAAATTGATCTTAGAAGCCTACCGTGAAAAAGGTCTGACACTACCTTTCCCACCTTTACAAACCAATTTAGAAGCTTTGGGTCGCAAAACTGGGCGTCGTAGTTATACTGTAGGAACCATTTAACCAAAAAGTGTCTCTAACCAAGGCACGCCGAAGGCGCCTGGCGCTAACAGAACAAATGCCCATATCGGTGCTGAGGTGATGTTAGCTAAATTAAACTTAGTTGTTGGCATATGCATTGCGCCAGCAACTAACGGCACTACGGCTCTTAACGGACCAAAAAAACGCCCGATAAAAACCCCTAACGCGCCATAACGTTGAAAAAATTGCTCTGCTCGAAAAACCAATTTAGGATACTTTTTAAGTGGCCAAGAATGGATAACTTGATGATGATAATGTTTACCTAACCAATATGAAATTAAATCACCCAAAATGGCTCCTAGCGAAGCAGCAATCAATACCGGTACGAAAGCGAGTGTACCTGTTCCAATTAATGCACCTACACCTAATAATATAGCCGTTGCTGGAACCACTAAAGAAATAATGGCAAGCGATTCACCAAATGCTAATAAAAATATAATGGGCAAAGCCCAGATTTGATGGTTTTCAATAAATTGCATTATGGTGTGTGAAATTTCATTTAATGACATAATTGCATCACAAATTTTCAATTGATTATGGTGACCTATTTTATCATAATAAGTAAGTATTAGCGTTAAGTTATCAGTGCATTATGAATTATCTTACAACTATTTTTAAGTATGCTAATACCCTATTTTCAACAAATCCAGATAGCGTATAATAGCTAATCACTTAGCCATAACGTTTTATAAAAGACAGATAGCCAGAGAAAGTCTATGACAATCGGTTTAGAACATATTACCGTTGAAAAATTTAACAGTAATCAACCTATCCATTCAGAACATGATGTTTTAGCTATAGAAACCCCTGTTGCATTGGTATATAACGGTATTTCACATGTTGTCATGATGGCAACCCCTAAAGACCTTGACTATTTTGCTATCGGCTTTTCATTAACAGAAGGAATTATTCAATCCCTAGATGACATCTACAGCATTGACATTATCAAAGTGACAAATGGTTTTGAAGTGCACATTGAGCTATCATCACGGCGATTTTTTGAGCTTAAACAAAAGCGCCGGAACTTAACAGGTCGAACAGGTTGCGGTATTTGTGGCACGGAACAGATTGAACAAGTCTGTAACATCTTGCCTACCTTGTCATCCACTCATTTCATTGAGTTATCCTATTTTAATCAAGCATTGTCAGCATTAAAACGTGTTCAAACTGTTGGTGAACAAACGGGTTGTACGCATGCTGCAATATTACTTGATTTAGCAGGTAATTTTATTGCTGGTTTCGAAGATATAGGTCGACATGTCGCATTGGATAAATTGTTAGGCTTTCGAGCGACACAACTTAAAAAAAATCCGAATTTTCCTCAAGGTGTTATTGTTGTTTCAAGTCGAGCCAGTTATGAAATGGTACAAAAAACCATTCATTGTGGAATTGAAATATTGATGGCAGTATCCGCTGCAACCTCGATGGCAGTCGATATGGCCAAGAAAAGTAATCTTACCTTAATCGGTTTTTTCAAAAATGATAAAGGTGTGATTTATTCAGCTAGTCACCGAATACGTTAAAAGGTGAACAATGCGAGTTTAACGATAAATTTTTATGTGATCTTTTTCGCGTTTTAAAAAAAAGATGATTAATTATTTTTTTAGATATGACATACTACGGCGATTTTAAGAATGTGCCAAAAATAACAACGCCATCACACATTCTCAAAATGAATTTATTAATAATACATTAATCTTGAAAAGATGAATTAGCTTCATCAAAATTTATTCTTACAAACATCTACAGACAATTTAAGGATACATCCATGCATCAAACATCTGATATTCAACAAGCGGTCAGCTATATTCAACAAAAAACCAATAAAAAACCAACTATTGGTATTATATTAGGTTCAGGATTAGGCCCTTTTGCCGATACGCTTGAAGATGCAATCCATATTCCTTATGACACAATCCCTCATTTTGCAAAATCAGCTGCTGTGGGACATTCTAATGAGTTAGTTATTGGTCAATGCGGCGATAAAACAGTAGTTGCCATGAAAGGACGTTTTCATTACTACGAAGGATTTTCGTTAGATCAAGTGACCTTTCCGGTGCGAGTCATGAAAATGCTGGGCGTTGAAAAACTGATTATTACCAATGCTTGTGGTGCAGTGAATACCAGTTTTAATCCTGGTGATTTGATGCTGATTACTGATCATATTAATTTGACGGCAAATAATCCTTTAATTGGTCCGAACAACGATGAACTAGGTGTACGTTTTTTAGATGTCAGTGAACTTTATAATAAACAATTACGAGCAACCGTTTTAGACGTTGCCAAAGAACTTAATATTACCTTACGCCAAGGCGTTTATGCTTGGTGGACAGGGCCAACTTATGAAACGCCAGCAGAAATTAGAATGATTCGGGTATTAGGTGCAGATGCAGTCGGTATGTCCACTGTGCCTGAAGCCATTATTGCTCATCATTCGGGAATTAAAACGATAGGCATATCCTGTTTAACGAATATGGCTTGTGGTATTTTGGATCAACCATTAGGGCATGAAGAAGTGATTGAAACAGCAGAACGTGTAAAATCAACGTTTTTACAATTAATTACTAAAACGATAGCACG
>CALYQY010000148.1 GCA_945291235.1 uncultured Gilliamella sp. | reverse complement strand
TTTTTATTCCATGGCGCAACTACAAAAAGTAATAACATTCCTGGTATAGCAAGAAAAAAGCACAACCAAAAAAAATTAGTCCAGCCTAAATAAGAGGTTAAAAAGCCAGACATAGAATTGATTAATGTTCTCGGTATAGCTGAAAAACCTGTTAATAAAGCAAATTGGGTTGCTGTGAATAGTGGGCTTGTATTTTTAGAAATATAGGTAACCAATGCTGTTGCACCCATACCCACTCCTATTGATTCGCAACTGATTACAATCCCCAACATAATTAATTGTTTATAGGTTATTGATTGAAAGGGGCCTTCACAAGATAAATAAACAAAACCTAAAATTGAAAACATCTGAACAAAACCAGATATCCATAACGAACGATTCAATCCAAATTTTGATATAAATACACCACCAATTAATGCCCCCAAAAGGCTAGGCCATACGACAGCATTTTTAGCTATAGTACCAATATGCCTCATTTCAAACTTCATATCCAAATAGAAAGGTGTCGCTAAAGATGTTGCAAGACTGTCCCCGAGTTTGTACAGAGCCACAAAAGATAATACAAATAAAACTTTTGGGAACGATATACGCTTAATAAATTCAATTATGGATTGCACGAAAACGGATTTATCCGATGGAATGTAATTATTATGCATTGGTTCCTTTAACATCATTGTAATAACTAGCATTGGAACAATGAAAGCTGCAGTGAAAGCAAAAACTTCAATCCAAGATAAATAATCAGCAAGAATTAGAGATAAACCACCAGGAATAAATCCAGCAATTCGATAAACGTTAATATGTATGCTATTTCCGTTACCAAGTTCATTATCACTTAAAATTTCTCTTCGATATGCATCGATAGCAACATCTTGTGTTGCTGAAATAAATGCAGTCAGTAAACTAAGGAACACAATGATATCAATATTGTTTTTCGGTGTCAGAAAACCATATATAGGTATGATGAACAATAAGCTTAATTGTGTTAAAAGCAACCATCCTTTGCGATATCCAAGCGAAAAAGGTGAAATACGATCTAATAATGGTGCCCAAAGAAATTTTAATAAATACGGTATTTGTGTTAGTGTAAAAGCGCCAATTGTTTTAATATCGACACCACCAACTTTTAACCAAGCCGGAATTAATTGAATTATAAAGAAAAATGGTAATCCAGAACAAAAGCCTGTATAAACACAAAGCAACATTTTTCTATTTAAAAATGTACCAGTTAATTTCTTATTCATTATTTAACATTATTGGTTAGTTTTTTAGCAAAGTGCTATCATAACATATCATTGTCAAAATAATCACTAAGGTCAAAGCAAACAATTCATTCATTTTGGTATTTGGCTGAAATTATTTTATTTAGGTTTACAATGTCTGTATAGTTTTAATGAAACTATAAAAAACAGAGACAACTAAACATGCGTTAATCACCATGAACAGAGGTGCAAAAAAATGAAACATTCAATCAAAATTGCGGTTTTCAGTAGTAAACACTATGACAAAGAACATTTAGAGATTGCCAATAAAAAATTTGGTTTTAATATCGAATATTATGATCATAAACTCAGTCATAAAACAGCAGTCACAGCACAAGGTTATGATGCCGTTTGTGTATTTGTTAATGATGAAGTTGATAAAACCGTTTTACAAAAACTTGCGCATTGTGGGGTAAAAATCTTAGCGTTACGGTGTGCCGGATTTGATAATGTTGACATTGCTGAAGCCAAAAAATTAGGCATTACGGTTGTTCGTGTACCAGCTTACTCACCTGAAGCAGTAGCCGAACATGCCGTTGCACTCATGATGACGCTTAATCGACGTACTCACAAAGCCTACCAACGGACTCGCGATGCGAATTTTGCCCTTGATGGCTTAACTGGATTTAACATGCATAATCGTACCGCAGGCGTGATTGGTACTGGTAAAATTGGACAAGCAGTGATCCGAATCCTAAAAGGTTTTGGTATGAATATTTTAGCTTATGATCCTTTTCCAAATGATATTGCAGTCGAATTAGGTGCGCAATATGTCCAACTTGATGAACTCTATGCAAAATCCGATGTGATTACGCTTCACTGTCCAATGAGCCCTGAAAACTATCATCTACTTAATAAAGATTCATTTAAAAAAATGAAAAATGGCGTCATGATTATTAACACCAGTCGTGGTGGATTACTGGATGCGACAGCCGCAATCGATGCCTTAAAGCAAACCAAAATTGGCGCATTAGGAATGGATGTTTATGAAAATGAACGAGACCTCTTTTTTGAAGATAAATCGAATGATGTTATTTTAGATGACGTGTTCCGTCGATTATCATCGTGTCATAATGTGATTTTTACAGGGCATCAAGCTTTTCTAACGCAAGAAGCCTTATTGAATATCTCCGAAACCACATTAACCAATATCAAGCAGATTTCTCAAGGGCAACCTTGTCAAAACATTGTTGAATAGCATGAAATACATTATTATGCTGTTTATTATTTAACTCTTTAAATGTGGATGGGTTATGCAACGTATTGTCATTTTATTCAGTATGGTATGGTTACTTGTTGCTTGCCAAAGTAACAACTCGACAACATCGCCGATGCAACAACATCGAGGTCAATCAAATGTAGCGGGTGGTGTTTATCTTGAAAAAGAGCATGATCTTGTCATTGTCAACGATGCGCCATTGGCTATTGAACAAGAAAAGTTTATCGATAAAATGGTCAATAAACATGGCTTTGATCGGGAACAACTTCGAGAAGTACTAGCACAAACCACAAAACTTGATTGGGTTATAAATTTAATGGACAAACAAGCACCACAGTCGGGGCCTTCGACTGGCCCTAATGGTGCTTGGATCCGCTATAAAAATAAATTTATCACGCCTAGCAATCTGCCAAGAGGAGTAGAGTTCTGGCATAAATATGAAAAAGAGTTAGCACGAGCTTATAAAGAGTATG
>CALYQY010000147.1 GCA_945291235.1 uncultured Gilliamella sp. | reverse complement strand
CTATTGATTTAAGACAAGAAAACTTGAAAATTAAGGATTGTTTACTGTCTTTATTGGCTCAAATTACATAAGCAAAATACACCAGCATTCGATACCATTAGAATGAATTGATATATTCCACCTGTGGTTGAATACACATTGACCGATGTCGTGCAAAGTTTAAAACAAGTGCATGACGCTATATTAGCGTGGGGAAGTGCTTATCAATTAAAACAGGGTAAAAAGTAGGTTTTAGTGATAAAAAGTTTTTTCTATCTATGCATAAGTAATGTTAGCAAATTGATAGCATGATTTTCATTAAGCAAAAAATGATGGCTAATTAGCATCAAATTTAGAACAAATGAAATAAAATTCATCCGGTTTTGAGTCTTTATCCTGACCAATAACGATTGTATCTGGGTAAAGATTATTGTCAGTAATAGGGGTAATTTCCTTTCGGAATATGTCTGTATCATTCAAAGGAATAGGTTCTTCACAGCTGCGTAATATAGGGTTAACCTCAATCAATTTAGCGAACTTGTGCATATCACCTTTGGCTTTAGCATAAAAAGATGTGACAAAATTATCGCTTTCATAACGAATCATATTAACCCATACATTCTTAACTTTGATAGGTTGCTCAAAATAGTATTCGATTTCATTTATACTATCTTGTTTTTTTATAGTAATTTTTTGTTTTGCAAGTTCAGCAATGATCTTTTTATCTTCTATGGCAAAAGGCTTTGACTGACATAATAAAGCTGATCTAAATTGTTCTGTTATGGTTGTATTCTTCGTGTCATCACTAGAGGCATATCCAGATAAACTCAACAAAAACAGAGCGGAAGTGTAAGTCAAAAGTAAATGTAATTTTTTCATGTCTAATGGTTTTTAGTAAAGTTACAGATTGAGTTAAATTGTATTACCAAGAACTTGTCAAATTTTAATCTAATTCTACCACTGAATTTAAATAAAATATAAGCAATATTGCATATATTTAAATATCAACCAACCTGCCACCATATCGCAATTTTGTTAAAACTATATTACTATAATTTAATTGATCTTTATTCAGTAAATTTATTATGAGCAAGTCATTGAGCCATTTAACCATTAAAGATATTGCTAAACTTAGTGGTGTAAGCAAATCAACGGTTTCAAGAGTAATTAACCATGATCCTATGGTGAAAGAGGCAACACGTAATAAAGTCAATGCCATTATTGAACAGTATCAATTTACGCCCTCCAAATCAGCTAGAGCAATGCGAGGTTATGGTAATAAAGTGATTGGTATTATTGTCACTCGGCTCGATTCAATGTCAGAAAATCAAGCTGTTCGAAGTATGCTACCTATTTTTTACCAATCTGGCTATGACCCGATAATCATTGAAAGCCAATTTTGTGTTACAAAGGTATCAGAACATCTTTCCATGTTAAAAGAGAAACAAGCTGACGGAGTAATCATTTTTGCTTTCAACGGGCTTGAACACTCATTATTATCATTTTGGCAACGCAAATGTGTCATCATAGCAAGATCTTTTTCTAACTATAATTGTATTTGTTATGATGATACGGGTGCAGTAATTAAGCTACTTAACCATTTATATTTTGAAAAGAAATTTAAAGACATTGCTTTTATTGGTGTTGAGCAACAAGATCAAACTACAGGCGCATTACGTTACCAAGCTTATCTTGATTTTTGCCATAAACAGCAACTTTTACCTAATGCCGCTTTAAGCAAATTGAGTTACCGCTCCGGTTATGATCTTGCCGCATCCGTGTTAAAAAAATCACCGTGCGCTATCATTTGTGCGACAGACAGTATTGCTTTAGGTTTAAACAAATATTTAGCCGAAAATCAGTTAAAACATATTGTCGTTGCTAGTGTTGGTAATAGTGAACTACTTCAATTCTTATTTGCTAATACTTTAGTGGTTGAGCTAGGGTTTGATAAAGCAGGCACTTATGCTGCGCAAGAATTACTGGCTATGTTAAAAGGTAAAGTTGAATATAAAACCATTACTGTGACATCTTGTTTATTTAACACGTCAAAATAGACTTATCTCCCCCAAATTTTAATAAAAATGTGAATTGAATCACAAAAAGGGAACGTTCCCATTTATTAGTTATCAAATTCATTTTATGCTTAAACCCTATCATAAAATAGCCACATTATTGATCACATTAAAAATGTACAAGTGCAAAAGAAAAGGAGGCCTGCTATGGCTAAAGATTCCAATATCACAACAGAATCAATTATGCAGTTAATTGAATTTGTTGGTGGGAAACATAATGTTGCCAGTGTTAGCCATTGTTTAACTCGGCTCAGATTTGCTTTAGCAGATCCTAAATTAGCCAATATCGAAGCAATTGAAGAGCTGCCTTTTGTGAAAGGCTGTTTTAGTAATGCCGGACAATTTCAAGTCATTATCGGCACAAATGTTGATAGCTATTACAAAGTGCTTATTGAACAATTAAATTTAGATGAAGCCAACAAAGAGCAAACAAAGGCTGCAGCTAAGCAAAATATGTCATGGTTTGAACGGTTAATCTCAAATTTAGCTGAAATTTTTGTCCCATTATTACCCGCAATGATTGCAGGTGGCTTATTACTTGGCTTGCGTAATGTGATTGGTGACATGCCAACTATTAACGATAAACCGCTTACTGACACTTATACTTGGTTGGTACCTATTCATAGTTTTCTTTGGTTACCGTGTGAAGCGATTTTCAATTTTCTACCGGTAGCCATATGTTGGTCTACAGTCAAAAAAATGGGCGGTTCCCCTGTGTTAGGGATCGTTTTAGGGATAACATTGGTTTCCCCACAACTGATGACTGCTTATAATCTAGGGAAAATCGTTCCCGAAGTGTGGGATTTTGGTTGGTTTACTATTGCTAAAGTTGGTTATCAGGCACAAGTTATACCGTCAATTTTTGCCGGTTTAGCGTTAGGATGGATTGAAACTCGATTACGTAGAATTGTCC
>CALYQY010000146.1 GCA_945291235.1 uncultured Gilliamella sp. | reverse complement strand
TAACGTGGAGTAATCGATTAATGTTAGCCAGTTCGTTAATTTTAGCGATTCCCAGCATGATTTTAGCGTCAGGACTGTTTATATTATTTTATCAGTATGCAGGTAATACTTGGTTTATCTGCATTTTATTAATATTGTGTAATGCTTTAATGGCATTACCTTTTGTCATTAAAAGTCTGGCTACCCCCATGTTCGATGTCACTAAGCGTTATTGGCTATTAAGCCAATCCCTTTGCATTGACGGGGTTAACCATTTTTATTTGATTGAATATAAAGCGTTAAACAAATTAATGTTAAAAAGTTTTGTTTTTTCGGCTATCTTATCTTTAGGGGATTTTGGCATTATCGCACTATTTGGTGGGCAGTCAGTCATCACATTGCCTTATTACCTCTATGAGCAGCTATCACATTATCATTATCAAGATGGTAGTGTCACAGCGGCAATATTATTAATTATCTCTTTTAGTTTATTGGTTTTGGTGGATGATGATCACACTCAATCATATTAATTATCATTATGATAATTTTAAAATGTTTTTTAATTTTGGTATTGCCGCAAAAGAACGGGTCGTCATTGTTGGGCCAAGTGGTGCGGGTAAAAGTTCATTATTGAGTTTAATCGCCGGTTTTATTTCACCTGATTCAGGAAAAATAATACTCGATGATCAAGATATGACGAATGTCACTCCCGGAAAACGCCCGGTATCTATGTTGTTTCAACATAATAATTTGTTTGACCATTTAACGGTTCAAGATAATATCGCTTTAGGATTAAAACCTTCTTTAAAGCTGAATATTTCACAAATGCAAATTATTGATGATATTTTAGAAAAAGTTGGATTAACAGGATTTAATCAACGTTACCCTGAACAATTATCGGGTGGTCAACGTCAACGGGTTGCTTTAGCGCGGTGTCTAATTCAACATCGTCCGATTTTACTTTTAGATGAGCCTTTTTCAGCGCTGGATCAATCATTACGTTTTGAAATGCTTGAATTAGTTAACCAAATCTGTGAAGAATTTGAATTAACATTAATGATGGTGTCCCATTATCTGGATGAATCATTGTATTATTTTTCACGATGTTTAGTTGTCGATGAAGGGCAGATTATTTTTAATCATTCACCCAAAAAGTTAACCTGTTCAGAACATCAACATGTTGCTCAGCTATTAGGCTTGAAGTCGATTTAATCCGCTAAAATTAATCTTTAGCTAAGCAGTATATTCATTGAAAATATGCTTCATATTGCTTTCATAGCATTAATGATTACCGTTGGCTTTTGTTAGTTTCAATATCGAATGTGAGTGCTTAAGGTTTTATTAATCTACCCAATGTATCTTATAAAAACTTATTCATCATGATTCGTTATTGATATTTATGCAAAATTTGAAAGAAGATCAGAAATTTAGTTTTTCCTCGTTATTTTTGATTATATTATTTTTTACCTATTTTTCATCCGCTTTGCAACTCTATATTTCTCTGTCGGGACACTCTAATTTTATTGGGTTAAGAGATTCTATTATTTATAGCTTAATTTGGCTCATACCGGTGTTATTTTTTCCGAATCATACTCGTAAAATTGCAGCCATTTATGGGATTATAGTTGGCGGATTGTCTTTAATTTCGTTAGCGTATTTTGTGATTTATCGGCAGGAGTTTTCACAAAGTGTTTTTTTTATAATGGCTGAATCAAATTTCAATGAATCTAATGAATATATTCAGCAATACTTAAGTTTTAAATTGATTGCCGTATTAGTCGTCTATATTTTAGTGGCGCTATTTCTTTGGAAACAAGTCAAACCGGTTTATGTTCAAAATAAAACTAAGTGGATGGTTTCACTATTGATTGCTATTTATGCTTTGATGCCACTAGCAATCAGTGTAATGGTAAAAAAAACTTCCTTTGAGAAAGCGGGAGCACATTTATTAAGCCGTATGGAAACGACAGTACCTTGGCAATTAATGAGCAGCTATATTGCATACCGTTCACAACTTTCTAATATGGAAAATATTTTGAATAATTTGCAATCTTTGCCTTCATTAGAAAATTTAACAGATAGTAATGGAGAGACGCCAAGAACATTAGTCTTAATCATTGGGGAATCGACTACCCGTACAAGAATGGGGATTTATGGTTATAACCGAAATACCACCCCGATGATTGAACAATTTAAAAAAGAAAATCCAAATTTATTGGTTTTCAACGATGTTGTCTCATCCAGACCATATACGATTGAAATTTTAGAACAAGCCCTGACTTTCGCCGATGAGCGGCATCCCGATTTGTATTTAACACAACCTTCACTCATTCATCTTATGAAACAAGCAGGGTATAAGACATTTTGGATTACCAATCAACAAACAATGACTAAACGAAATACGATGTTAACCATGTTTTCTAAGCAAACAGATAAACAATATTATATGAATAACGATCGTAACCAAAGTGCCAGACAATATGATGATGCTGTGATTCAGCCTTTTAAAGAAGTGTTAACCGATCCCGCTAAAAAGAAATTTATCGTTATTCATTTACTTGGTACGCATATGAAATATGAATTTCGTTATCCGAAAAGTAGTGAATATAATGTTTTTCAAGATAAGACAGGCATTCCATTCAATATTGACGATGATAACGCCAAAGTCTACAACAGCTATGATAATGCAATTAGCTATAATGATTATGTAATAACGACATTGTTTAATACATTTAAACAGAGCCATGATAACGGTTTTATGTTGTATTTTTCCGATCATGGTGAAGAGGTTTATCAAACACCACCGTATGATGTCTTAGGACGAAATGAAAAAGCACCAACCAAACCGATGTATACCATTCCCTTTATACTTTGGCAATCACCAAGTTGGTTGAAAACACATCCTAATGATTATCAAGCTTACGTTGATCGCAAATTTAGCTCACAAGATTTAATTCATACTTGGTCTGATTTAGCCGGCTTACGTTACAATTTATATCAGCCTGAAAAAAGTTTAGTTAATCCTAACTTTAAACCATCAATACGTTGGATTGGCGATCCCTATGATAAAAAAGGTTTGGTGGATTTTGATAAATTGGTTAAGTAATTGATATCCTGATTGCACAAGCATTTAAGGTATGATATTGTATATTTATACAGTTATATTTTAGATGCTATCATTCAGATTATGCGAAAAATCATTCATGTTGACATGGATTGTTTTTATGCGGCAGTTGAGATGCG
>CALYQY010000145.1 GCA_945291235.1 uncultured Gilliamella sp. | reverse complement strand
TGTACTTACCAAGTATGCCAACCATCGCCGAAAATTTTCATGTTTCTGATGCAACTGTGCAGCTCACCATTAGTTGTTATTTATTAGGATTTTCATTCGGTCAACTCATATTTGGGCCTTTAACTGATAGCTATGGGCGTCGTTATGTCTTGATTTTTGGATTAATTATTTTCCTATTAGCTGCTGTAAGTTGTGGTATTGCTGCCAACATTCATCAATTGATTACAGCTCGATTTTTTCATGGTATAGCTGCTGCCACAACAGCTATCGTTGTGAATGCATTAATGAAAGACATTTATCGTGATCGTGATGAGTTTTCTAAAATGATGTCTTTTGTTATGTTAATCTCAAATGTCGCTCCGCTACTTGCACCGATTATTGGCGGATTTGTATTATATTGGTTTAATTGGCAAGCCAATTTTTTTGCCCTTGGATTAATTGCATTGTTGTGTTTGGTATTCGTTTTTACGGCTATTCCAGAAACATTAAGTCAATCTAAACGAGATAAATTTAGTTTAACGCGCATTCTCAGTAATTTCATAACGTTATTTCGGCATAGACAAGTATTGTCTTATATGATGATCGGGGCATTTTCAGGGGCTGGATTATTCTCATTTCTTAGTTTAGGGCCATTTGTCTATATGAACTTGCATGGTGTCGAATCAATCCATTTTGGTTATTATTTTGCGCTCAATATTACCGTAATGATTATAATGAATACGATTAATAGCCGTTTTGTTCGCCGTGTCGGTTCAATCAAAATGATGCAATTTGGGCTTTTAATTCAATTTATCATGGCTATCGCACTTACAGTGGTAACTATAACCAATTTAGGGTTTATCTATTTAGTTATCTGTGTAGCGGGTTATATTGGTTGTATATCAACCATTGGCGGAAATAGCATGGCGGTGGTGTTGGATTTCTATTCTCATATTGCAGGCACGGCATCTTCGCTGGCAGGCACGCTTCGATTTGCGGTAGCGGGGGCTATTGGTGTAATACTTTCTAGTTTAGTCTCTAATCATACGACAGCAACCGTCAATCATAATATGAGTGAATGGTTTATGGTTGGTTCAATGGTAATTTGTAATTTTACTGCCGTCATTTTATTTTTGAGCATAAAATCTTTTAGAAGGAATGAACAATGATCTATCAATTGGGTGATTTAAAACCACAAATTCATCAACGCTGTTTTATAGCTAATTCGGCGGATATCATTGGTAATGTAGTTTTAGAAGAAGGTGTTTCAATTTGGTTTAATGCCGTTTTACGAGGTGATATCGCACCTATTCTCATTGGCAAAAATAGCAATATACAAGATAATTCAACGATACATATTGAAACGAATATTCCGTGTATCGTGGGTGAAAACGTCACCGTTGGACATAACGTTATTCTTCATAGTTGTATCATTGAAAATAATGTTCTAATTGGCATGGGCAGTACCATATTGAATGGTGCTAAAATTGCCAAAAACTGTTTAGTTGGCGCTAATTCTCTTGTTACCCATAGTCTGCCCTATGAAGAAGGTTGTTTAATTCTTGGCTCACCAGCTAAAATTGTACGTAAATTAACTGAAGCCGAAATCGCAGCCAATATTGAAAATGCACAACATTATGTACAAAATGGCGAAAGATTCAATAAAACACTCTATCTTATCGATTAATCGTAGCCCAATAAATTGTGATTTAAACATATTCACTCTGTGAGATATTGCAATTTATGGTAAAATGCCAACCATTTACTGCGATATTTTTAAGGTACATGTTTGAAAAAGCAAAAAATCACAGGAAAACAGATAATAATTGAACTTATCCTACTTGCGATAATAGGATTATCTGTTTGCTTGTTTTTATCACTATCTACTTATAACTCATCGGATCCTGGTTGGTCACGTACGGCTTGGCATTACCCGATCAGTAATTTCGGCGGTTTGATTGGTGCTTATCTATCCGATATTTTGTTCCAATTTCTAGGCTATATTGCATTTAGTTTACCTGTCATCATTGCATTTATTTGCATACAGTTAGTTGGTTATTTTTATCGAAGTGCTAACGAACCAATAAATTATTTCAGTATCTCTTTTCGGATAATTGGCATTTTAGCCTTCGTTTTTAGTAGTACGGGTTTTTTTGCATTAAATATTAGTGATCCAAGCGAATTTGAAGCTGGTGGTTATCTTGGTTCAATCGTCATAGAAAATCTTTTACCTATGATGAATAACTTTGTCCTTTCTTTGATTCTTCTTGCTGTTTGTTTTGCATGTGTTACTTTATTAACGGGTCTATCTTGGCTTTACATAATTGAAAAACTTGGTGCTTTTATTATGTTTTTGCTTACACCAATGAAATGGTTATTACTATCTCGTGGTGTCAATCACCTTAATCAAACAGATACTGAACATAGAACTCAAAAATTACCTAACGATCAAGAGCCCCAAATCACAATGTCAATCAATTCAAATAGTAGTCAATTAGATACTATGGATGATTTTCAAACAAATATTAACAGTGAAAATATTGAACCAACATCAGGCACAACCATTAATAAAACAACTGATAGTTCGATAGCATCTTTAGCCGCTAACGATAATGAACAACTCATAAAAACAGCTGCTGAGCTACTCCAAACACTGGAAACAACTTCGAAACAAACTCAACCATCCAACTTAAAATCTGGTAAAAAGAGTAGTACTGAACTTAATCAAAGTGATATCTTAGCTCGAATGGAACTGATTTTGAAAAATATCAATGAACAACAAAATCAAGACCAAATAATTCAAACTGTCGGTGAAGACACACTCACTAAAGAGCCTGCATTAACAGAACCTTTCGAAGAAGATAAATACACGATCACCGATGCGCCGAGCAAACCGTTATTTACCTTAACGCATAATGCGCACGAAGCTAATCCTGATAGTCCAATCGTTGCAACACAAGATGAACTAACGAGAGAAATATCATATTTCAAAGAAATAAATACACCTTATAACACAAAAGTTGAAACTCAGCATAATTTTGAGGTTGAAAACCAAGTAACACAACCACCTGAAGATGTCGATATAGACATTCTTAAACAAGAAAACCCAATTATAGATGACATTTATCCAGAAGAGGTAAGGCTAGAGGAGACTCAAGTACACACTTTAACTTTGCGTGATAGTGACAGCGAAGAGGAAGAAAATGATGATGGAGAAAGTTTGATTCACCCATTATTAAGACGTGATGATAAACCACTACCAAAACCAACCACACCGCTACCGTCATTAAACTTACTTACTGCACCACCAACAGCACGCATTGAAGTGGATCATGCAGCCTTAAATGCGA
>CALYQY010000144.1 GCA_945291235.1 uncultured Gilliamella sp. | reverse complement strand
TGGCTGGTAACTTTCAAGGTTCAAATATTGCAGGAAAAATTCAATTTGGTTCGGGATGGTGGTTTAACGATCAAAAAGATGGTATGCAGCGTCAATTGATACAGCTTTCACAAATGGGGTTATTAAGTCAATTTGTGGGAATGCTAACTGATTCTCGTAGTTTTTTATCCTTTACAAGGCATGAATATTTTAGGCGAATTTTGTGCAATATGATCGGTAGTTGGATGGAAAATGGTGAAATCCCTGCTGATTTTGATTTGGTTGGGAATATGGTTAGGGATATCTGTTTTGATAATGCTTATCGTTATTTTCAAACTAAAATCCATAAATAATATGCCAGTGTTATATACTCAAAGCTTTACTTGTTTGACTAACTGTGTTGTTGAATGTTTTAAATAAATTGATACCAATTAAGAGGTTGTCTAATGAAAACGTTAAAAAAATGGATATTTAAAAAAGAGCAAAATAACTGTATTGAACTTTTAGTGGATGAAAAATACTGTTTTTGCTTATACGTACTAGAAGAAAGAATGTTCCGAGTCCTAATTAAGCGACCGGAAAGTTTATCATTGGACAGAACTTGGAGTATCGCGCCAAATGGCGATGTTCCATTAGAAGGACGAGATAGATTAAGCACCGAGGGTTTTTCGCTACCAACATATCAATTGTCACATTCAGATAATCAAATTACAGTAAGCACACAACAATTACGTGTGACAATTAAGCAACCACTGTCGTTAATGTGGGAGTATAAGAACAAAAATCAACAATGGGAACTTCTGGTTGAAGATAGAAGTACCAGTGCATATCTAATAAACCCGCATGGTGATGGTATTGCACATTACCAACGAAGGTATCAAGATGAACAATACTATGGTTTGGGTGATAAAGCCGGGGATCTTAATCGTGCAGGTCGTCGTTTTGAAATGCGTAATCTTGATGCCATGGGGTATAATGCTAAAGATACCGATCCGCTTTATAAGCATATTCCGTTTACCATTACGCATCGTAATCAAGTCAGTTTTGGACTATTTTATGATAATTTAAGTAGTTGTTGGATCGATTTAGGAACAGAACACGATAATTATCACTTGCCATATCGTCGTTATCAGGCTGAAGCGGGTGACATCGATTTTTATATCTTTTTGGGTCCAAAAATTATCGATGTGACTAAGTCTTTCATTAAACTGACGGGTAAAACCTTTTTTGGCCCTAAATGGAGTTTAGGGTATAGTGGTTCAACAATGTTTTATACCGATGCCCCGAATGCTCAAGAACAAATGCAAAATTTCATTGATTTGTGTAAAGAACATGGCATTGCTTGTGATTCATTTCAACTCTCTTCGGGATATACATCAATTAATGGTAAACGCTATGTGTTCAATTGGAATTATGATAAATTCCCTAATCCGAAAGCGTTCACCCAATCTTACCATACTGCGGGTTTGAGAATTGCAGCCAATATTAAGCCTTGTTTGTTACAGGATCATCCCAAATATAAAGAAGTGGCTGATAAAGGACTATTTATTAAAGATTCGGAAATTGATGCTCCAGAACGCTCAATGTTTTGGGATGATGAAGGCTCTCACTTAGATTTCACCAATCCACAAGCCTATAATTGGTGGAAACAAAATGTTACTGAGCAGCTTTTGCAGATGGGAATTGACGCGACATGGAATGATAATAATGAATTTGAAGTGTGGGATGGTGAAGCTCGTTGTCATGGCTTTGGTCAGGAAATTGCGATCAAACATATTCGTCCAGTTATGCCTTTACTTATGTCTAGAGCTTCAATGGAAGCACAACAAAGCTATAGCCCAACTATTCGTCCTTATTTAATTTCTCGTTCAGGTTGTGCGGGTATTCAACGCTATGTGCAAACATGGTCGGGAGATAATCGTACCAGTTGGCAAACGCTTAAATACAATATACGAATGGGCTTAGGTATGAGTTTGTCCGGTCTTTATAATGTCGGGCATGATGTAGGTGGTTTTTCGGGTGATAAACCAGATGCAGAATTATTTGTACGTTGGGTTCAAAATGGCATTATGAATCCGCGTTTTACCATTCATTCTTGGAATGATGATCATACCGTCAATGAACCGTGGATGTATCCTGAAGTCACACCAATTATTCGCGATACAATTTGTCTTCGATATCAATTATTGCCTTATTTTTACAATTTACTGTGGCAAGCTCACCAACATGATGAACCAATGTTGAGACCAACATTTTTAGATCATGAACATGATTTACAGACATTTATTGAAACTGATGATTTTATGATTGGTCAGGATTTATTAGTGGCAAGTATTGTTGAACCTGGTCAACGTCAGCGAGCCGTTTATTTACCAGACAATCAGGTTGGTTGGTATTGTTATCATTCTCATCAGTGGTTTAGTGGTAAACAGTCAATAACTTTACCCGCACCATTAGAATCATTTCCATTATTAGTTAAAGCTGGCTCGATTATTCCTGTTTCAAAACGCCTAGGTTATGTGAATCATAAACTCGATGATTATCGAGAGTTTAAAGTTTTCCCAGCAAAAGGTGTTCATACATCTCAAGGTTCTTTCTTTGAAGATGATGGTGAAAGTTATGCTTATCAAAATGGTGTTGGGTTATGGATCAATTGGCAGTTAGTTTCGACTAATGATCGAATTGATCTTCGTTTGAAAGCCAATGGAAGTTATATTCCAGCTTGGCAAGAGCTGGTCATTACCTTACCAAAAGGAGAATTGCGTACACTTTATATTAACGATGAGCTAGTAAATAAGGTTAATTTAAGTGCAATAAGCTAATGTACTTACTTACACTATGCTTTCAAAACTTTTTAAAGTGTATAAATAATTAGTATTTAAATGTGAATTAAAAGATAAATTTTAATTTATTGGTGCTTTTATTAGGATTAATAACATTTGATTTACTTTATTGTATCAACTATTTAATGTAACTGATCCAAGAGTATTATGATTCAGGAATGAGAAAAATTCAGAACACAAATTTTAATCTTAATTAAAGCCACCTTATTTTGAAATTTATTTTCTATTATGCCTTGATGAAGATTTAAAAAACTGTAAATTTATATTTATAGCAGGACATTTTTTATGAAATAAGGTAAATTATTTAAAGTTGTATTTTATATACAAAGTTAACGTGACTTTAAGAATGTAAGGATAAACATAATAGATGCGTTATAACCAGCCACAAATATTACCGTCGATTTTGTCACAACAATCTTGGTTATCTGAGATAAAAGAAAGAACATTTGCATTGGCTAAATTAGCGGATGTAATTAATGAGTTATTGCCTTCTCCATTACAACAGCAATATAGAGTCGCAAATTATCGTCAAGGTATTCTTATTCTTGAAGTTAGTT
>CALYQY010000143.1 GCA_945291235.1 uncultured Gilliamella sp. | reverse complement strand
AGAATGTCACTAATAAACCATTAGCAAATGCGCCAAGCATTGCGCCTCGACGTCCCCCCATTGCATTACCAAATACACCAGCAGTTGCACCACAGAAGAAATGTGGAACCACGCCCGGTAAAATCAGTACGGCGTTAAGTTGACCTAGGACAAATAATCCGACTAATCCACCTAAAAAGCTGAATAAAAAGCCAATTAATACGGCATTAGGGGCATAAGGAAAGACGACAGGACAATCTAAAGCTGGTTTTGCATTTGGGACTAACTTTTCAGAAAACCCTGTAAATGCCGGGACAATTTCAGCAAGTATTAAGCGCACACCTTGCAATATAATAAAGACGCCTGCGGCAAACGTAATTGCCTCAATAATGGCATAAACTAAATAATTATCACCACTGCTAAGATTGCTTTCAACATAATTTGAACCGGCAAATACAGCTAAAATAAGGTAGATAATCATCATGGTTAACGAGATTGAAATTGAACTGTCACGTAAGAAGCTTAAGTTTTTTGGCAAATTCATCTCTTCGGTTGAACGAGATCCTTTTCCAACTGCCATTCCAAGCCAACCAGCTAAGACATAACCTAGTGTACCAAAGTGACCAAATGCGACATCGTCATTACCAGTAATTTTGCGCATTTGTGGTTGAGCTAAAGCTGGGAAAAACGCCATAATTAGCCCTAAAACTAATGCGCCAGTAAAGACTAATTGCCAATCTTTAAACCCTGAGACAGTTAAAATAATACTAATCATACAAGCCATATAAAAAGTATGATGACCAGTTAGAAAGATGTATTTTAAACGAGTAAATCGGGCAACGATAATATTTGCAATCATGCCAAACGCCATAATTAAAGCAGTTGCTGTGCCATACTCATTTAATGCCATTGAAACAATAGCTTCATTGTTGGGAACAATTCCTTGTAGTTCAAATGCTTGTTCAAACATTAAGCCTAATGGGGTAATGGCACTGATGAGTACTGTTGCACCACCGCCTAATACCAAGAAACCTAAAATAGTTTTAATGGTTCCTTTAACCGTATCGGCAAACGATTTACGTTGAGCCAATAATCCTACCATTGCGATTAAACCAACAAGTACCGCTGGAACTTTTAGGATATCAACAATAAATTTTACTATTTCCTGAATCATAGTAACACCTCAAAATTTGCTTAGTTTTTGGCAAAATGTTCAACGAGTTTCTTTTCCAAATCGTTGATATCAATAATATTATTTAATACTACTAATTTTTCGGTTGGAATTCCTGAGCTGGTAGCTAGATCTTTTGTCATCACGAACAGGTCTGCTTGATCTGGCGTTGCCGAAGCAAGATCTGCATGGGTCACTTCTGCATCAATGTTAAGTTTTTTGAGGACTTTTTTGATATTCATTTCAACCATAAAACTACTACCAAGGCCTGAGCCACAAACTGCCATAATTTTCATATTGTTTATCCTTTTACTTATACGTTGGAAATTAATATTGTTTGATAACCGCCAAAATTTCATCACGATTTTGTGCATTGAAAATTTTCTGGATATCGTCAGATTCGCCAAACAGTGCCGCCAATTGAGTTAACATTTCGATATGGCTGGTACTATCGTTAGCGGCTAATAGAGTGATTAAATAGACTGGATCGTTTTCTTCTGAATTAAATTTAACGCCTTGTTTAACCAATAACATCGATAGGCTTAATTGGTTTACGCCTTGTTCTGGCCTTGCATGAGGCATTGCAATTCCGGGTGCCAAAACATAATAAGGACCTATTGATTTGTGTAGTTCAAAAATAGCCTTAATATAATCTGATGTAATTGTTTTATTCTTTAATAATGGCTCAGCACAAAGTGTTATCGCTTCTTGCCAATCTTCGACTGAATCAACAACATTGACTGTTTCATTAGTTAACCATGTACCTAACATTTTACCTCCATTAAGACCGTTAATCATTTTGATAATCGGTTAGAAAATTATCATATTAAGTAATAATAGAAATCAAAAATTGTCAGAAATGTGATAGCGCTATCAAAGTTAGAAAATTTTTTTTCGATTGTGTGACATAGATAACATTTTTAATGTATTAATTCTAAACTATTCCGCTTTGACATACTAGAATTAGAAAAAAGTCATAATTTAGCTATAAACTGCTTGATGCATTGTAGATGATTATTGAGTAATCTTCTGTTTTTTACTATCTTTACAGCAAAAATTGTATGCGTAAATGAATATATAAATCAAATTCAATCGGGATGAAAGATGCAGGATACTAAAAAACGTCGAAATACAGGGCAGATTACTTTATTTGATGTTGCTAAATATGCTGGCGTGGGAACAATGACGGTCTCTCGGGCTTTACGCACGCCGGAAAGGGTATCAGATAAGCTTCGACATAAAATTCAATTAGCTGTTGAGACATTGGGCTACAAGCCGAATGTCGCCGCCAGTTTATTAGCTTCAGCCAGCGCCAATCGAGTGATTGCCGTTATTACCACTCGAATTTATGATTATTCCGTAAGAATATTGCTTGATTCGCTACAGACACAGTTAGCTAAAGAGGGGTATACCACGCTTATCATTGAATCTTATCATTATCATAAACAAGAGTCCCAATTATTAGAGACGCTTTATAGCCATAATCTTGAAGCTGTCTTGCTGTTTTATGTTGAAAATGATGATCTGATAAAAAAAATTGTTCAAAATAAAACAATCACCGTAATGAATATCGGTAAAAAATATGATGAATCAATCGATGTCGATGTTGGCTATGATGATAGTTTAGCGATGTATAAATTAACAGAGCATGTGATTAATAAAGGGTATCGAAATATTGCCTTACTTTGTGCAAATCAGCAATATCATCTATTTCAACAGCGTTTACATGGTTGGCATAAAGCGATGCTCAATTATCACTTGCCGACTAATCGTATTATTCATGCCGCCAAACTGGCGAACTTTAGTACCGGCGCACAGTTGCTTGCCGATATTTTGCTAAACTGGTCTGAGGTTGATGCGTTAATTTGTGCTACCGATGAATTAGCTTGTGGTGTGCTATATGAGTGTCAACGGCGACATATTCGCGTTCCTTATCAATTGGCCGTCAGCGGTTTTGGTGATAATGAGTTTAGTGAAGTTTGCTTTCCGCCGTTAACCACTGTTGCAATACCGTCTAAACAAATTGGCGAATACACAGCGACGTTATTGCTAAATAAATTAAAAAATGGGAAGCCAATTAAATTGGAAAGCACGGAGCTTTTACCGATCATAAAATCACGAGCCAGTTTGTAATAAAAAATAATAAAAGAGATAATAAAAAAGCCTACTCAATGAGCAGGCTTTTTTATTTAAAATTGGTCGGCGAGAGAGGATTCGAACCTCCGACCCACT
>CALYQY010000142.1 GCA_945291235.1 uncultured Gilliamella sp. | reverse complement strand
GAATTTGTTCGAACTCGAACTTTTTATCCTCATTTAGGCTTACTTCAGGTATTTAATGGTGAATTTGCTGCCTTGATCGATCCTATTGCAATCACCGATTGGCAATGTTTAATCGACATTTTTCGAAATGATGCCATTGAAAAATATTTCCATTCGTGCAGTGAAGATATTGAAGTATTTATGCATCATTTTGATTGTGTCCCAACGCCAATCATTGATAGTCAAGTTCTTGCTTCTTTTTTAGATAATCCATTAAGCAGTGGTTATGCCAGCTTAGTAAAAAAATATCTTAATATTGATCTTGATAAAAGTGAAACCCGTACAGATTGGTTGAAACGACCATTGACAGAAAAACAGTGTCAATATGCGATTAATGATGTGATATACCTGTTTCCGTTAATACAAAAACTCAAATCACAATTAATCAGCAATCATTATTTAGCTGCCGCTTATCAAGAATGTCAAATGGTTATAGGTCGCAAGTGTGAGGTGATCAATCCGGAGGATGCTTATCTTAATATTAAAAATAGTTGGCAATTGAAAGGTAAGAGTTTAGGGCAGTTATATAAATTAGCGAGTTGGCGCTATCAATTAGCTAAGCAGCAAGATATTGCTGTAAACTTTGTGGTCAAAGAAGAGGTATTGTGGAAAATAGCCCGTTATTCACCCTCATCCTTGTCAGAACTTGATAAATTAGGATTGCATGGAAAAGAGATTCGGTTATATGGTCAACAGATTCTGAATATTTTATCTGAGCCTATTCCAGACATTCCAGCAATACGTCGTATTAATAGTTATCCTGATTATAAGGTGATCACAGATCAACTAAAAAATGCAGCTGTCAAAATTGCCTCACAAACGGGGCTTAATCCAGATTTGTTACTATCCCGACGATTAATAAACCAATACGTGAAGTGGAAGATTGATAAAAAAGGGCAGGATCCAGAAATTTTATCAGGCTGGCGAAAACCTTTATTTGAACCCTATTGCCAATAAATGTTGCAAATGAGCAGAGCAGATCATATCTGCTCATTTAATATGACATGTTTTTCAATTATCAATGTCTAATTTGACAACAACTAAGCAAGTTCAGTTAGCATTGATTCGACAATTAATGAAGATTGCGTTGCAGCCAATTTTAAGAAAGATTGGAAATCAACGGCTGATTCACTATCACCATTATCCGAAATTGCTCTAACCACCACAAAAGGTATCTGATATAACCAACAAACATGACCAATAGCAGCCGCTTCCATCTCAACAGCGATAGCATTGGGAAATGTTTGCTTAATTCGTTCCAGATTGGTTTTTCCATTGATAAATGCATCACCACTACCGATCGATCCTTCAATAGCGTTGACCCCTTGTTTTTTAATACACTCTTTGGCTAATGTTTGGTAAGTTTCACTTGCCTCAAATGCAATCGGGCATCCTGACATTTGACCTGGTTGATAACCAAACGCAGTCAAATCCACATCATGATAAAATACATTTTTCGATACCACGATATCGCCAATGTTTAATGCTGTTGATAGTCCACCTGCTGAGCCGGTATTGATAACTGCGTCAACTTGATAATTGTTTAATAATAGGGTGGTGCCTGATGCTGCTGCGACTTTTCCAATACCTGATTGAAGGAGTACAATTTCACAATTGGCTATTTTTCCAAGATGAAAATCGCAATTTAGATGGCGTTCCACTCTATAATGGGTAATTTTACTTTTTAATATCGCAACTTCTTCTTCCATTGCGGCAATAATAGCGATTCTCATACGATCCTCATGACTAGGTTAAGTAACTTAAATTAAGATGTGATATCATAATTGCTATAGGCTAACTTGACAACATACAACTATCTGGGAGAAGAGAATTGCGCACAATATTTATAACGGGCTGTTCAAGTGGAATAGGGCTGATTTCGGCTGTTGCACTCAAACAACGAGGATATCGTGTTATTACTTCTTGCCGTAAAAACGAGGATCAAAAAAAACTTATTGACCAAGGATTTGAAGCAGTGATTCTTGATCTCAATAATCCTGATTCAGTCACTCAAGCTGCTAAGGAAGTGTTAGCATTGTCCAATAACAAGTTATATGGTTTATTTAATAATGCCGGGTTTGGTGTATATGGTCGATTAAATACAATCAGTCGTGAGCAGTTAGAATCTCAATTTTCAACTAATTTTTTTGGTGTTCATCAATTAACTCAACTGCTCTTACCCGCCATGATTGAACATAATGAAGGACGAATCATACAAACCAGTTCAATCGTTGGTATTATTGCAACACCGGGACGAGGTGCTTATTCAGCCAGTAAGTATGCTTTAGAAGCATGGTCTGATGTGTTAAGACTTGAATTTGCCAATACAAATATTAAAGTGTGTTTGATTGAACCCGGTCCATTAACAACAGCTTTTTCAAGAAATGTCAATCAAACAGAAAAAACACATCGGATTGAAAATCCACCAATAGCTAAACGATTTACCTTACCGCCCGAGGCCGTTTTGCCATGTTTATATCATGCCCTTGAGCATCGCAAACCTAAAATACGTTACAGGGTAACAAAAGTAACCCAGTTAGCGGCGATTGGCAAACGTTTGCTTCCGGATAGATTAATGGATAGAATTTTACTCAATAAATAATGAATCTCAATATTCATAGGACATAATATGCAAAACCCTTTTATTTTTGATGTTAATGAACAAAATATTCAAGAAATTTTAGAAAAATCAACTAAACAGCTTGTGTTATTTTACTTTTGGTCACCAAGAAGCCCAAATTATGAAGAAATGACACAAACATTGACTAAATTAGCTGATGAATATCATGGTCAATTTATTTTAGCGAGTGTCAATTGTGATGAGCAACAGATGTTGGCTGCTCAATTTGGGTTACGTGCCATTCCGACCGTTTATTTATTCCAAAATGGCCAACCTCTCGATGGTTTTCAAGGGCCTCAACCAGAAGAAAAAATTCGTGAATTACTTACTAAAGTGTTGCCTAATGAAGATGAACTTAAGTTAATTGAAGCACAAAATCTATTTAATGAAGAAAAATACGAAGAAGCTTTGCCATTATTAAGACAAGCATGGAAGAATTTAAAGGATCATTTAGGTAAACCAAGATCCGATATTGCATTCATGTTAGCCAAAGCACAGATAGCATTAAAGCAGCTAGCGGAAGCAAAAGATGTTTTAGCTTCTGTTCCATTGCAAGATCAGGATACTACCTATCATGGTTTACAAGCTGAAATTGAGTTATTGGAACAAGCTGCAAATTCTCCCGAATTGCAATTATTACAAGCTGAATTAGAAAAACACCCGGATAATGTAGAGTTGATGATCCAATTATCATCGCAATTAATGCAAGTAGGACGGCAAGAAGAAGCACTTGAATTACTATTTAAGCCTCTTACTCAAGATCTTAATGCAGGTGATGGACAAGTTAAGAAAACCTTACTTGACCTTTTAGCAGCGTTAGGCACAAGTAATCCGTTAGCGGCTTCTTATCG
>CALYQY010000141.1 GCA_945291235.1 uncultured Gilliamella sp. | reverse complement strand
AAACAATTTTATCCCATGGAGTGATTGCCACACCTACCGCAAATAAAATTGGATAAGTGACAGACGTTTGGAAGAATTTGTAAACGACTTGTGAACCACTCAATACTTTTGGTGAAACACCTGATATTAATTTAACAAATACAGCTGCAAATAACATTCCTACTGGCGCTGGAATACCTGTCACTTTATGACCAATCATACCAACCATATAAAGGATAGCGGCTAATAATACACCTGAAGCAAATGTTGTCACATCGATAACAGAATCTGCTTTAGTTGCTTTTTTATCTGTAATTTCGTCTTCTTCTGACGCTGGTAATAATCGTCCATTACCCGTTAAATGTGGATAAGCTTTACCAATACGGTTAAGGACACCACCACAAATAATACCCGTTAATCCACCTAACATAACGATCGGTAATACACGACCTAGGGCTTCACCTTGTTCCATACCTAAAATTGCAGCATAGCCAATTGAAAGTGGAATTGCACCTTCACCAACACCACCAGCCATGATAGGTAATACCAAGAAGAAGAATGTTTCAAACGGTGTTAAACCTAGTAGATAACCGACACCGACACCAACAAGCATCCCGACAATCTCACCACATACCATCGGTCCAAAGATTTTTAAGAAACCTTGAATAAGTGTTTTCTTATCCATGTTCATAATACTACCAACGATGATACAACAAATGTATAAATAAAGAATATGCGTATCTTTATAGAACTTAGTTGTTGCTTCAACAACTGGCGTAGGAAGAATTCCATAATAAACTAAAGCAGATGGAATGAAGGTTGCACAGATTGCTGCTGCACCCATTTTACCAACGATCGGTAAACGTTTACCAATTTCACCACACAAAAAGCCAAAAAATGCACAAGTGACAACCATAACAACGATTTCACTCGGTAACTTACCTGTTACTAACACTTCGGTGAAAATAAGAATACCAGCAATAATAAATAATGGAAGTGGAATTACACCAATTTTATAATTGTCCATGAGTCGCCACCAATTATAAGGCCACCCTTTTAAATTTTGCTCAACGGGCTTACTCGTTGATTCTTTTTGATTATGCGTTTTTCCAATTGAATTGAAATCCACCATATGTATTTTTTCTCCAAAATGATTTGATTTGTTCGAATTAATTGGCGCGTATAGTGACAAAATATGAATCTCATTTTTGTGATATAAATCATATTTTAACTGTGGTTTTTATGGTTTTAATGGCTCAAAGTTTTTTTATGCTGTGTTACACTCACCTCTACTTTAATTTGAAAAGTAAATGTAAAAATGCGAAAGAAAGTACAATTATCATTTACTACGAAATTATTTTTATCTCTTTTGATCTTTTCATTGATTATTTTAGCTCTATTACAAAGTTATATTTGGAATGCGACAGAAACAAATTTATACCGAAGTTTAGGTGAAAAAGCGCAAATTCAAGCAAGAGAATTAGCAGTAATACCCAGTTTAATAAAATATGTTAGAGAAAAAGATACTAATAAAATAGCTGAATTAGTAATTGATATTTTTCAACAAAGTGACGCAAGTTATATTGTTATTGGTGATGAAAATGCCCATCGCCTTTTTCATACTGCCAATAATGCCCTATTTTCACCCATGATTGGTGACGATAATCAGCAAGTACTCAATGGCAATAGCAGTGTTACCATTAGTAAAGGTTCACTTGGGTTAGCATTAAGAGGCAAAGCACCAATAGTTGATCAAGGTAAAATTGTTGGCATTGTTTCAATTGGTTATATGATTGATGATATTTATGCACTACATATCAAACAAGTCATCCCTTTTATCTTTTTTTGTTCATTACTATTTTTAGCATTGTTTATCTTTTCTTATTGTTTTTCTAAGGCAATCAAAAGACAGATGTTTAATTTGGAGCCGAAAGAAATTGCATTACTGGTAAAAAGTCAAAAATCAATTATGGAATCCATTTTTGAGGGTGTCATTGCCATTGATCTTGAATACAAAATTATGAATATCAATCAATCAGCAAGATCGATGTTAAAAATTAAAGTCAAAGATAACGAATTGATTCATCATACCTTATGGGATTTTATTGAATCAACAGAATTTATATGTGGAAATGATAACAAAATCCGAGATATACATGATCATATTTGTTATTTTAATAATATTATTGTCATTGCTAATCGAATTCGAATTATGGTTGATAATAAGATTAAAGGTTGGGTTATTACGTTCCGTAATTACAATGATATTAACTTATTAAGCATGCAATTAACTCAGGTAAATCAATATGTGGATAATTTGCGCACTTTAAGACACGAGCATCTTAATTGGATGGCAACACTATCTGGCTTAATTTATATGAAGCGTTACCAAGAAGCAGAATCTTTTATTGCGTTGCACTCTGCCGATAATCAAGCTAGCTTAGATTTTATAACTGAACATTTTAAAGTACCTGCTGTATGTGGTCTGTTAATAGGTAAATATTCTAAATCACATGAAATTGGTTTAAAACTGATGTTCGATCCTGCATGCCAGCTAAATGCATTACCCGATTCAATTACCGAAACAGAATTTATGTCTATTTTAGGTAATTTACTTGATAACGCATTCAATGCTAGTTTGAAAAACGATCGTGGCAATAAAACGATCTATTTATATCTTAGTGATGCAACCGATGAAATTGTTTTAGAAATTAGTGATCAAGGTTGTGGTATAGATGAGAAAATTCGTGATTCAATTTTTAAACCCGGCGTCACATCACAAGATACTAAAGAACATGGGATTGGTTTGCATCTCGTTTTGACTTACATTAAAAAAGCTAATGGCTATATTACATTTGAAGATAATGAACCTTACGGTGCAATTTTTTCCGTTTTCATACCCAAATAACATGAGGGATAAGAAAGTATGAATCAATCAAAAGATGATATAATTAAAGCACTTATAGTTGAAGATGAGCCAATTTTAGCTGAGCTAAATGCTGATTTTATTCAACGTGATACCAAAGTAAACGTTATCGGTATTGCCTCCAATTTAGCTGAAGCAAAAATAATGATCGATAAATTAAAACCAACTTTAATTTTATTAGACAACTATTTACCAGATGGAAAAGGTATCGATCTTTTTGAATATATCATTAATAATCATCTAGATTGTTATGTTATCTTCATTACTGCAGCCAGTGATATGGATACGTGTAGCAAAGCAATACGCTTGGGTGCATTTGATTATTTAATAAAACCACTGTCCTATCAACGTTTAAAACATTCGTTAGAGCGCTTTGAGCTGTTCTTATATCGGCAAAGCCTACAAAAGCATGTCAATCAACGAAGAATTGATGAACTTTTTAATTTGCAAACGAAAGATTTTGTCGGCATTAATCGTCATTCAAAAGGTATCGAGGAAATCACTCTACAAAAAGTTAAAGATCTATTTATGAAAACAGATAAACCGTTAACGGTAGATGATATAGTCGAAAATGCCCAAATCAGTAAAACGACCGCCAGACGATATT
>CALYQY010000140.1 GCA_945291235.1 uncultured Gilliamella sp. | reverse complement strand
CTCGCCGACCAATTTAAATAAAAAAGCCTGCTCATTGAGTAGGCTTTTTTATTATTCACTTCAGTCTAGAGGATGAGAACCGACGGAGGTTAGAGCCGAGCGCAGCGAGACAACGTTGCTTTAGCAACAACCAGAAGAGTTAGTATGAAATGCAAGGAATTCTCTCTCGCCAACCAATTTCATAAAAAAGCCCGTTCTCGTTAATAGGCTTTTTTAAAACTAACTTATTTAAATTTAACTTCAAGTTAACTACAACAATCCTTCTTATTATCCTAAATTTTTAAAGCTATAAACTCGCTCTTGAACATATTATTGGTTCTAATGATGGCATGTCTGGGGTTAAATCATCTTCTTTATTTATTAAGTTATTCAGCAATAAACGAGCAATATATTCCCCTTTATTATTTGAAGGCAAAGAAACTGTTGTCAATGTTGGAAAACTCACCTTACTAAATTCGCTATCTCCAAACCCACAAACAGCTAACTGGTATGGAACACGAATATGCCTCCGCTGGCATTCATAAAGAACCCCACAAGCTAATTCATCTGTTGTACAGATTAATGCATCTATTTCTGGCCAATTCAATAGAATGTCTGATAGTAACTCACTTCCTGTCGTAAAATTGGCTGGTTTGGCTGCATTAATAATTCTGTGTGTGGGTAAATGTTTACTTAACATAACTTTATGCCAGCCATGTAACCTTTGTTGGAATATATGATATTGATGATTAGCACAAAGTAATCCTATATTTTTGTATCCTTTGTCAATTACATGTTCAGTTAACATTGACATTGCTAGACTATCATCTAATCCGATTTTAATGTTTGAGCATTCATCATAATGTTTACCTACATTAAAAATAGGAATTGTTTTATTATTAGTAAGAAGTTTTAAGAAATCATCGTCTTCAAAATAGAAAAGCAATATAGCTTCAAGATTATGACTATAAAGAATATTTAGCAGTTGAGATTCTCGCTTATAATAAAGATTAGATTCAAATATAAGGATTGTATAACCTTGTTTAGCTAAATATGTTTGTAACGAATTTAATGATATTTGTATAGAATGTTCGAAAATTTTTGTAGTTATAACAGCAATAACTTTATTGGCAGAAGCTGAAGCTAACAAACTGGCAGAAATATTTGGTTTATAACCTAATGTATCGACGGCTAATTGAATTTTTTGGCGAAGTTTATCTGATACCTTATCTGGAGTTCTTAAAGCACGCGAAACTGTCATGGCTCCAACACCTGCGTATTTAGCCACATCAAACAAGGTTGTTTGGCCTGTACCCTTACGTTTTTTTACATCCTGCATACTTAATCTCAAAAGAACAAATCTAATTCATACTATTTATATATTATATCATTTAGGTAATATGAAAAGTTTGTTAGATAAAATGCACTTATTAATATAATATCATTACGTTAAAACAATTAGCTTTTAGCAATATATCAAAAATGCTACCTAAATCACATAATCGAAAAAAAACGCACCAAAAATGATAGCGCTATCACATTTTTATCTTTTTTAAATTTTTATAGTTAGACAATATGTTAATTTTCAATAGAAACATATAGAGATCTATTTCGGAGGTAAAATGTTAAATCAATGGCTAAATTATCAAACCGTCAAAACTATTGATTCTGTACAAGATTGGAAAGAGGCAATAAAAATTTGTGCAGAACCTTTATTAAATAACCATTCAATTTCTTCTAACTATATTGATGCTATTTTTCAACTACATGAATCAATTGGCCCTTACTATGTATTAGCTCCAGGTATTGCAATGCCACATGCTCGTCCAGAACAAGGGGTAAATAAGCTAGGTTTATCTATGTTGCTTGTCAAAAAAGGCGTTAATTTCAATTCAGCAGAAAATGATCCAGTTTATTTAATCACTTTATTAGCCGCTAATGACAGTACTAGTCATATCGAGTTATTAACTCAATTAGCAACATTATTCGCCGAAACAAAAGATATTCAGACAATTTTCAATGCAAAAAGCAGCGATGAAATTTTGTCTGTAATTAATCGTTATTAATCAAATTAAACAAATAAAAGGATAAACAATATGAAAATTATGGCAGTTTGTGGCTCAGGCCTTGGTAGTAGTTTTATGGTTGAAATGAATATCAAAAAAGTCCTCAAAAAACTTAACATTGATGCAGAAGTGACCCATGCAGATCTTGCTTCGGCAACGCCAGATCAAGCAGACCTGTTCGTGATGACAAAAGATCTAGCTACCAGCTCAGGAATTCCAACCGAAAAATTAGTAGTATTAAATAATATTATTGATATCAACGATTTGGAAAAGAAACTCGTTGAACATTTTGCCAAAAACTAAGCAAATTTTGAGGTGTTACTATGATTCAGGAAATAGTAAAATTTATTGTTGATATCCTAAAAGTTCCAGCGGTACTTGTTGGTTTAATCGCAATGGTAGGATTATTGGCTCAACGTAAATCGTTTGCCGATACGGTTAAAGGAACCATTAAAACTATTTTAGGTTTCTTGGTATTAGGCGGTGGTGCAACAGTACTCATCAGTGCCATTACCCCATTAGGCTTAATGTTTGAACAAGCATTTGAACTACAAGGAATTGTTCCCAACAATGAAGCTATTGTTTCAATGGCATTAAATGAGTATGGCACAGCAACTGCTTTAATTATGGCGTTTGGCATGATTGCAAATATTATCGTTGCCCGATTTACTCGTTTAAAATACATCTTTCTAACTGGTCATCATACTTTTTATATGGCTTGTATGATTAGTATTATTTTAACTGTCTCAGGGTTTAAAGATTGGCAATTAGTCTTTACTGGCGCATTAGTTTTAGGGCTAATTATGGCGTTTTTCCCAGCTTTAGCTCAACCACAAATGCGCAAAATTACTGGTAATGACGATGTCGCATTTGGTCACTTTGGTACACTAGGTTATGTCTTAGCTGGTTGGCTTGGAATGGCAGTTGGAAAAGGATCTCGTTCAACCGAAGAGATGAATTTGCCAAAAAACTTAAGCTTCTTACGTGACAGTTCAATTTCAATCTCGTTAACCATGATGATTATCTACCTTATTTTAGCTGTATTTGCCGGTTCAAATTATGTTGAAAGCAATCTTAGCAGTGGTGATAATTATTTAGTTTATGCCATTATTGAGGCAATTACGTTTGCCGCAGGCGTCTTTATTATATTGCAAGGTGTGCGCTTAATACTTGCTGAAATTGTCCCGGCATTTACAGGGTTTTCTGAAAAGTTAGTCCCAAATGCAAAACCAGCTTTAGATTGTCCTGTCGTCTTTCCTTATGCCCCTAATGCCGTATTAATTGGCTTTTTATTCAGCTTTTTAGGTGGATTAGTCGGATTATTTGTCCTAGGTCAACTTAACGCCGTACTGATTTTACCGGGCGTGGTTCCACATTTCTTCTGTGGTGCAACTGCTGGTGTATTTGGTAATGCAATGGGCGGACGTCGAGGTGCAATGCTTGGTGCATTTGCTAATGGTTTATTAGTGACATTCTTACCTGTGGTATTATTACCTGTGT
>CALYQY010000139.1 GCA_945291235.1 uncultured Gilliamella sp. | reverse complement strand
AACTACTTAAACAGTTTGAAGATATGCAAAAAATGATGAAAAAAATGAAAGGCGGTGGCATGATGAAAATGATGCGCCAAATGAAAGGACTTATGGGTGGCGGTATGGGCTTCCCTCATCGTTAATAAGATACAATCAATCAGCTTGTTATGCATTATTGTTATACTTTGAACAATGCATAACAAGCGACATTTATATAAGTATTACATTTATTTGCGTAATACAGTCAAGCAAGTTATGGGTTAACCGATTTTATTTTAGTTGGTCGGCTCATTGTCAATACCGTCCCGATTGATGAAACAATAATAAATGTAATGGCTAACCATTGATAACGCGTTAATTGCTCTTGCAAAACAATGAAGCCTGACAAAGCAGCAAAAACTGGCGACAAACTCATTAATGTACTAAATGTTTGAGCGGGTAATCTTGGCAACGCTATCATATCTAATCCATAAGGAATGGCCGACGCCAATAATGAAACCACAAACACTAAAGGAAGAAGTTCCAAAGAAAACATAGCACTCCCACTATCCCACACACCAATAGGAAATACAAATAAAGACGCTATTAAAGACCCTATCGCAACACTTGATGAACCATATAATGCCCCAGCTTTACGCCCAAAGACAATATAACATGCCCAACCTGAACCGGCTAATAATGCCATTAAAATGCCAACGGGATCTAAATCACCAGAAGCTTGATGAATCGGTAAAAGTATCGCAAGCCCGATAACTGCAACGCCTAACCAAATAAAATCAACTAACCGACGCGAATAACACATTGCGACAACTATCGGTCCAGTAAGTTCTATCGCAACGGTAATACCAAGCGGAATTCTGGCAATGGCACTATAAAAAGCCAAATTCATGCAACCGGTTGCTACACCATATAAAAACACATACTTAAAAGCTTGTTTAGTAATGGGTTTACGCCATGGTTTAAAAATAATGATAAGCATCAAGGATGAAAAAGTTAATCGCCAAGCAGTCATCCCTTCAGGGCCTAATACCGGAAAAAGATATTTGGCCATAGATGCACTTGATTGTAACGAAATCATAGAGATAAAAATAATAAAGACCGGCCAAGATCGTTTAAACATGCCTAATTACCTTGTTAATATAATCAGAAAAAATTGCTCGTCATTTCACAACATACGATGAAATCTAAAGAAATCAATTTTTGATCATTGCTAATGATGATTTAATATAAAATGTCCATATAAGTACGAGTAGGAATGTTTTCAATCCATACTTCGATTTAACTCCTGTCAATTTTCTCTTTTTACTGAGAGCAATGCGAGATCTTGCAATGCTTTTTTATAGGGAGAGTCTGGCAGGATAGCAATCACATCAAAAGCCTTTTGGGCTTCTTGCTGTGCTATTTGTAAAGTATATTCAAGTGAACCACACTCATTCATGATCTGCAAAATACGATCTAACAAATGTCGCCCGTTTCCTTGCTCGATGGCTTGACGAATCAACTTGGCTTCCTCAGCATTTTGACAATGACGCATCGCATGTAACAATGGTAAAGTTGGTTTGCCTTCATTAAGATCATCACCCAAATTCTTACCTAAGGTTTGATTACTATCAGCACTATAATCTAATAAATCATCAATAATTTGGAAGGCCGTACCTAAATATTTTCCATATTCTTGTAAGGCAAATTCTTGTTCTGCATTGGCGCCAGCTAATACCGCTGCCGAATGCGAAGTTGCTTCAAACAAACGAGCGGTTTTACGATAAATGACTTCTAAATATTGTTCTTTAGTAATATCGGGATCATTACAATTGATTAATTGTTGCACTTCACCTTCAGCAATCACATTTGTTGCTGCCGACATAATAGTTAAAACTTTGAAAGATTCAGTCCGTACCATCATTTGAAAAGAACGCGTATAAATATAATCACCAACTAAAACACTTGCCGCATTACCAAATAATGCATTAGCCGTTGATTTACCACGCCTGAGATCAGATTCATCAACAACATCGTCATGTAATAATGTAGCTGTATGAATAAATTCAATAAACGCAGCAGCAATGATGTGCTTATCACCTTGATAATTAAGGGCTTTGGCAACTAGCAATGCAATAATAGGACGAATTCGCTTACCGCCACTACTAATAATATAATTACCTAATTGATTAATTAGCACAACATCCGAGCTAAGCTCCGCCTGAATTGCCTCATTGACTTTAACTAAGTCATCTTTTACAAGATTAAGAATTTGACTCATTGAAGGATTTTTCATCATCCAAACCACTAAAAATAACAGATAGTTGCCTGCTATTATCTGATAAATATTGCCATGCAACAAGATATTGAATTAGCTTATTTCAAAAAAAACTACAAATGATAAGCATTTTCATTTAGAATATTCACCTTAAGTTAAAAATGATAATTGTTATGAAAATCAATTTTGATATAGACATTAGTAACGAAAAAGAACCTCAATCGCCAATACTTATCAAACAAGAGAGTGATTATATTTCAACTTCACTTTCGATCATATCACACCTATTTTTATTGGCTTTACTTTTCAGTCCAATGATCTTGGCTAAAAATGTTGTCGTTAACGAAGGTGATAACTCAATTAAGGCAATCATGATTGATGTAACACAAATAGCAGCGCCTGAACAATCATTAGTTGAAAATGCGCCTGATATCAAAGGTGTTAAAGAAAGTGATATTATTGAAAATAATCCAATAGATGAACCAATAGTTGAGCCTGTTACTGAAACCCAAATCATTCCTGAAAAAAAACCAGAGATCATTCCTGAAAATAAACTTGTCATAGAGCAAAAACAGAAACCAAAGCCGAAACCCAAACCTAAAACGAAGCAAAAACCAATTCAAAAAGAGTCACGTCAGCAAGTTAGACAAGAAGTGATATCGGATAACTTTGCTAAAACTGCGGTAGCGTCTTCTATTTCTGATAGCCGTCAATATTCGGGTAATCCAGCTCCAATCAGTCGTAATCAACCTGAATACCCTCGTCGAGCGCTTGATATGCGCTTAGAAGGTCATGTCGTTGCACTCTTTGATATCAACAGTAATGGACGTGTCGAAAATATTCGCATTATTGAAACCAAACCGAACAATATTTTTAATCGTTCAGTTATCACAGCGATGAAAACGTGGAAATATGAACGTAAAATAGCAAAAGATTTAAAAATAAAAATAATTTTTAATCGTGATAAATCAATAAGTTTAGATAATTAATCATCCTAATAATTTCTCAACACATTAGAACAATATTGCTTTATCCATAATGACAATAAAAGCAATAATCTCAATAAGAAGATTATTGCCTTATCGAAAAGATTAACGAGCCAGTAACATTAATTTTTCAATTTGCTCTGGTTCTTTAGGCACATCACTGGTCAATACTTCATTACCCGATGCTGTGATTAAAATATTATCTTCAATACGAATACCAATACCTTTATAACACTCAGGCACATCAGCATCTTGATTGATGTAAAGCCCTGGCTCAACAGTCAATACCATACCCGGCTCTAAAATACGATCCCTACCACTCCCCACATCATGTACATCAATACCGAGCCAATGCCCTAAACCATGCATATAAAATGCGGTATAAGCTTTATCAGCAA
>CALYQY010000138.1 GCA_945291235.1 uncultured Gilliamella sp. | reverse complement strand
CGCTGGAAGCCGGATTTGATGGATTGGATTTAGTAAAACGAATTTTGCATGATGCGATTAATTACTTAACTCCCGACGGTGTCCTTGTTTGTGAAGTAGGAAATAGTTGGGTTAGTTTGCAAGAACAGTATCCAGATGTTCCTTTCAATTGGATTGACTTTGAGCGTGGTGGATTCGGGGTATTTTCAATCACACAGCAAGATTTGATGAAATATCATCACTATTTTAAATAAATTTATGCATTAATCGGGATAAGGTTATTATGTCTGGAAACTCAATCGGAAAATTATTTAAAGTCACAACGTTTGGTGAATCGCATGGTGTTGCATTAGGATGTATTGTTGACGGTGTACCACCGGGATTAGCATTAACTGAATCAGACTTACAAATAGATTTAGATCGCCGTCGCCCAGGCGCCTCTCGTTATACCACCCAACGCCGAGAACCTGATCAAGTTAAAATATTATCTGGTGTATTTGAAGGGGTAACAACGGGTACCAGCATTGGTTTAATGATTGAAAATATCGATCAACGTTCGCAAGACTATAGCCAAATAAAAGATATTTTTCGACCTAGCCATGCAGATTACACTTATCACAACAAATATGGGATAAGAGATTATCGAGGGGGAGGGCGTTCTTCTGCTCGTGAAACAGCGATGCGCGTAGCGGCAGGAGCAATAGCTAAAAAATATCTACACGAAAAAATGGGTATTCAAATTCGTGGTTATTTAGCACAAATGGGGGATATTGAGTGCGAATTAAAAGATTGGCAGCAAGTTGAACAAAATCCATTTTTTTGTGCAGATGAATCAAAACTTGCGTCGCTCGATCAGCTACTCAGATCGTTACGAAAAGAGGGAGATTCGATTGGTGCTAAAGTGTGTATTGTGGCTGAAAATGTTCCTGTAGGATTGGGGGAACCTGTTTTTGATAAATTAGATGCTGAACTTGCTCATGCTTTAATGAGCATCAATGCGGTAAAAGGGGTTGAGATTGGCGACGGATTTGCGGTTGTCACTAAACGAGGAAGCGAAAATCGAGACGAAATTACACCAAATGGTTTTTTATCTAACCATGCTGGTGGTATCTTAGGCGGGATAAGTTCCGGACAAACGATAATAGCTAATATTGCCCTTAAACCCACGCCAAGTATTGAAATATCAGGTCGTTCGATAAATGTATTTGGTGAATCGGTTGACGTCTCTACGCATGGGCGACATGACCCATGTGTGGGGATTCGTGCGGTTCCGATAGCTGAGGCAATGGTGGCTATAGTGCTGATGGATCATTATCTTCGTTATCGAGCTCAATGCAGCGATGTGAAATTATGATGAGCAATCATTTATGAGTGATGAAATACTCGTATTATTATTTGCTATCGCCGTTGTAGCTGGCTTTATTGATTCAATTGCTGGTGGTGGAGGCCTATTAACTGTGCCAGCTTTACTCGCTGTAGGACTGCCACCCGCTAGTGCGTTAGCAACAAATAAATTACAAAGTTGTGGTGGATCTTTTTCCGCTAGTCTCTATTTTATTCGTCAACGCATGGTTGATTTAAAACAGCAAAAGTGGGCGATTGTATTTGCCTTTATTGGTTCCGCTATAGGTACAATTTCAGTCATCCATGTTCAAGCTGAATTTTTAAAACTTTTATTACCAATACTGACCATTAGCGTAGGCATTTATTTTTTACTTTCGCCAAAAGTTGGCGAAGATGATCGTAAAAGTCGTTTCTCTATTATTCAATTTGCACTTATACCTGCTTTGGGAATCGGTTTTTATGACGGATTTTTTGGCCCTGGTGCGGGTTCATTTTATGCTGTGGCTTATATTACCCTTGCTGGTTTTAATCTCACAAAAGCAACGGCAAATACTAAAGTTTTAAACTTCACCTCAAATTTAGCTGGTCTAATCTTTTTTATTTTAGGTGGCGAAGTTGTTTGGTCAATTGGTCTGATTATGTTATTAGGTCAATTTATTGGAGCAAGGGTAGGCGCTAAAATGGTAATCACTAAAGGGCGCAAATTAATCAGACCTATGTTAATTACAGTTTCGACCATTATGAGCATCAAACTAATCTACGAAAATTTTTTTATTTAATGGCAATAGATACGAACAAGGATAAGTCAACTTTGTTCAAGGTCGATTAATAGGTAATTATCATGATTCATATACATCTTTATTGAATCAAAAAGAGGCTATAACTGGTCAGCTAGACAATTTTAAATCGGTAGAATCAATTGGCTCTATTCATTAACACACGCAATTACGTTGCAAAATTAATCCTTTCATTTACTCCTTTCACCCATCACTTATAAAACCTGTTAGTCTAGATTTTCAACTCCTCATTCATTTAACTATCCCAATTACATTTCATTTGGTAAACAAATAAATTAAATAGTATTGTGCCTGTATGTCAGATTTAATTTTAAACAATCAGTTAGTGCACATCTGCTAATTTTTGGTATATAGTTAACAAGATATTATCCCGTAATGGGTTTATACGACTTAATAAGTGACGCTATGAAACTACAACAATTACGCTATATTTTAGAAATTGCTCGTTCAGGTTCAATTAATGAAGCTGCAAAAAATCTCTATATTACGCAACCGAGTCTTTCCACAGCAGTTAAAGAATTAGAAGCAGAATTTGGTATTGAAATTTTTGTACGAACGTCTAAAGGAGTTTCATTATCCACTGATGGCGTTGAATTTTTAGGCTATGCGAAACAAGTTTTAGATCAAGCTGAATTATTAGAACAACATTATTCAAAAAAAGTCCCTTCAAAACAACTTTGCAGCATTTCCACTCAACACTATGCATTTGCTGTCAATGCATTTGTGAATCTCATCAAAAAAAATCACACTGATGAATATGAGTTTACTCTCCGAGAAACCAGAACTTACGATATCATTACCGATGTGGCTAATTTACGAAGTGAAGTTGGGATTTTATATTTAACAGATTTTAATCAAAAAGTGATTCTACGCTTACTGAAAGAACATCGATTGACATTTCATCCGCTATTTGAAGCCCACCCACACGTATTTATCAGCACCAATCATCCTTTATCATCAATGAAATCGTTAACGTTAAGTGATCTTGAAAATTACCCTTATTTGTCTTTCGAACAGGGGGAATATAATTCATTTTATTTTTCTGAAGAGATTTTAAGTACTGTTTACCATAAAAAAAGTATTCATGTGAGTGATAGAGCCACCTTGTTTAATTTGTTGCATGGGTTAAATGGTTATACGATTAGTACTGGCGTATTAAGTACGGATTTAAATGGGTCTGATATTTTATCCATACCACTTGAAGTTAATGAAAAAATTTTGATTGGTTGGATTACTTCGCAAAAAGCCCAATTAAGCCTGTCTGCACAAAATTATATTGAAGCATTAAAAAAATTGATTCAAGAAGAGTATGGCTTTGAACTTAAGTAAACTTATAGTTACGTAAATCAAATTGCTATTTTAATAAAATTCAGTATAATTGCGCCCAATTCATATTTATATGAATACCGAGGTTGTCTGAATTAGAGATCGGACATGCCATGTTTTATACTAATTTTATGAGGTTTATTATGTCTCTAACTGTAGAAGCTAAAGCGAAAATCGTA
>CALYQY010000137.1 GCA_945291235.1 uncultured Gilliamella sp. | reverse complement strand
AACACCATTTTCCAGAAGATTACATTACTGACCGATCGCAACGTTTCATGGCATCGGAAATCATTCGTGAAAAATTAATGCGTTTTTTAGGCGATGAATTGCCTTATTCGGTAACCGTTGAAATCGAACAATTTAAAGTTGATGAACGTACAGGCATGTATCGAATCAATGGGTTGATATTAGTCGAACGTGATGGTCAAAAGAAAATGGTCATTGGCAATAAAGGTGAAAAGATCAAAAAAATTGGGATTGAAGCTCGTAAAGATATGCAATCTTTTTTTGATACTAAAGTTCATTTAGAGTTATGGGTTAAAGTCAAAGCAGGTTGGGCTGATGACGAGCGTGCATTACGCAGTCTTGGCTATAGTGACGATTAAACCTCATTGCTTAGTTATTTGATGAGTTATCAATTTAGTTTAGGTTATGCCGCTTCATTAATAACTCATTTTTTAACCAAATAAATTTTATTGCGATAGTCATACATTAAAACCGTCTACCTATCAATTTATCGGTTACTACCAATCAAACAATACTCTTTATTTTTTAAAATCAGATCACTTTTATAGCTAAAAAAGCTTGTTCTATTTTTCAAGGTAAATTTTCAAATGCTCCATATGCTAGGCTTAAAATGTTAGATTCGCTTTGCAGGATATAATTAAATTTATCAGAATATAAACTAATCACTAAACATCGATGATGCTTTTCTATATAATACCGATTCAATTGATTTGGATTTAAAGTATTAACTTCGGAGCCCCATCATGCAGCAGTTTCGACCTATTCATCGCGCTTTACTTAGCGTATCTGACAAAACCGGTATTATCGAATTTGCCCAAGCTCTTCATCAACGAAACGTTGAACTTCTTTCTACGGGCGGTACCGCTAAATTGCTTATGAAACACAATATTCCCGTCATTGAGGTTTCAGACTATACTGGATTTCCTGAGATGATGGAGGGAAGAGTCAAAACGCTTCATCCTAAAATTCATGGTGGAATTTTAGGGCGGCGAGGTTTAGATGATGATGTGATGCATCAACATCAAATTGCACCGATTGATATGGTCGTGGTTAACTTGTATCCCTTTGCTGACACCGTCGCTAAATCAGATTGCCGTTTAGAAGATGCCGTTGAAAATATTGATATTGGTGGCCCCACCATGGTACGTGCCGCGGCTAAAAATCATCAAGATGTCGCTATTGTTGTTGATTACAATGATTATGCGGTCATTATTGAATTGATGGATCAGCAACACAATTCCCTGAGCTACTCATATCGTTTCAATTTGGCGATTAAAGCTTTTGAACACACAGCAAAATATGATGGTATGATTGCCAACTATTTTGGGCAGTTAGTGCCGCCTTATTATGGTGAAACCGATAAAGTGTCTGGACAATTTCCACGAACGTTGAATCTTCAATTTATCAAAAAGCAGGATATGCGTTATGGTGAAAATGCACATCAAAAAGCAGCTTTTTATATTGATGAAGATATAAACGATGCATCGATTGCGACAGCTAAACAATTACAAGGTAAGGCACTTTCTTATAACAATATTGCGGATGCGGATGCAGCACTTGAATGCGTTAAATCATTTGATGAGCCAGCGTGTGTGATTGTCAAACACGCTAATCCTTGCGGAGTGGCTGTGAGTGACACCCTTTTGAATGCTTACTTAAATGCGTTTAAAACCGATCCAACGTCTGCTTTTGGTGGGATTATTGCTTTTAATCGTTCTTTAGATGCAAAAACGGCAACCAGAGTTATAGAAAACCAATTTGTAGAAGTGATTATAGCACCGTCAATTAATGAAGATGCACTTGCCATAATGCAGACGAAAAAAAATGTACGGGTATTAGCATGTGGTCAATGGTCGCAATCATCGAATAGTCGTTTAGATTTTAAACGAGTAAATGGTGGACTGTTAGTTCAAGAACATGACTTAGGTATGGTCACCGAAAATCAATTGACAGTGGTGACCAAACGGCAACCAACTCAAAAAGAACTATCTGATGCACTGTTTTGCTGGAAAGTGGCTAAGTTTGTTAAATCAAATGCCATTGTTTATGCCAAAGACAACATGACCATTGGAATTGGAGCAGGACAAATGAGTCGTGTTTATTCAGCTAAAATAGCCGGTATTAAAGCGCAAGATGAAAATTTAGAAGTAGCAGGCTGTGTGGTCGCATCTGATGCATTTTTTCCATTCAGAGACGGTATTGATGCGGCGGCTAAAGTAGGGGTAACTTGCGTGATTCAACCCGGCGGCTCTATTCGTGATGATGAAGTTATTCAAGCAGCTAATGAACATAATATTGCAATGATTTTTACTAATATGCGTCATTTTAGACATTGATCGTATAATATAAATGTCAGTTAAGAACAAATTAAAGGAATGGGTATGAAAGTATTGGTTATTGGTAATGGTGGTCGTGAGCATGCTTTAGCATGGAAAGCGGCACAGTCACCCTTGGTTACAAAAGTTTTTGTCGCACCGGGTAATGCAGGTACAGCACTTGAGCCTAATTTAGAAAATATTAATATCAAAGCAAATGATATTAGTGGATTACTTAATTTTGCCCAGCAACAGCAAATTGATTTAACCATAGTGGGGCCTGAAGTCCCATTAGTACTAGGTGTTGTTGATAGTTTTAAAAAAGCTGGATTAAACATTTTTGGGCCAACTAAATCGGCAGCTCAGCTAGAAGGTTCTAAAGCTTTTACTAAAGATTTTTTAGCGCGTCACCAAATCCCCACAGCTGAATATCAAACTTTTACTGAAATTGATCCTGCCATTGCCTATATACGTGAAAAATGCGCCCCCATTGTGATAAAAGCCGACGGGCTAGCGGCCGGTAAAGGGGTTATTGTCGCCATGACCCTTGAAGAAGCTGAAAATGCTGTACGCGATATGCTAGCGGGTAATGCATTTGGTGATGCGGGTCATCGAGTAGTTATCGAAGAATTTTTAACGGGCGAAGAAGCTAGTTTTATTGTCATGGTTGATGGCAAGCATGTCGAGCCAATGGCAACAAGTCAAGATCACAAGCGAGTCGGTGACGGTGATACGGGTTTAAATACGGGGGGAATGGGCGCTTACTCTCCAGCACCTGTTGTGACAGATGAGGTGTTTACCAAAGTTATGGAACAAATTATCTATCCAACCGTAAATGGCATGGCTCAAGAAGGCAATGTTTATGTTGGTTTTTTGTATGCAGGTTTAATGATTGATAAACAGGGTAATCCTAAAGTAATTGAATTTAATTGTCGCTTTGGCGATCCCGAAACCCAACCCATTATGATGCGTATGCAATCAGACTTGATTGAGTTATGTTTGGCGGCGGTAAATGGTCAATTAAGTACGGTTAAATCCAACTGGGATCGAAGACCTGCATTAGGTGTCGTTATGGCTGCTGGTGGTTATCCGGGTGAATATAATACCCAAGATACAATCATTGGTTTACCTACTGAATCGACAGCTGATTGTAAAGTGTTCCATGCAGGTACGAGTTTTGAAAAAGGGCATGTGTTAACTAACGGTGGTCGTGTACTTTGTGTCACTGCTTTAGGAGATACGGTATTGGACGCTCAGCAACGTGCTTATCAACAAGTTGATAAAATCCATTGGCATGGCTGTTTTT
>CALYQY010000136.1 GCA_945291235.1 uncultured Gilliamella sp. | reverse complement strand
CCCTATTGATTTTTAATTAATCAATTGATATATTAGGATCATCGGTGGGGTGGCACCCCCACCTTTGATTGGAACTAGTAAACAGGTAGCGATACCGTTAGTAGAACCAAGAGAATTAAGATATAGCGCATCTTATTCTCTCCTTATTTGCCCCCGTCTTCGGTCGGGGGTTTACCGTATCAGCACCCTGCTGATGTTTATCATTATAGGTGCACCTACATATAAAGTCAATCCATTTTTTCAAAAAATCCAATTATTAATCATCAAATCAACATTTAAACACCAAATCGATCGCGTGACCAAAACGGCGCTACACCGCACCCGCCTACGCGGTTTGAAGTGAAAAAATTTTTCAGTTTAATTTTATTACAAAACAAATCATAAAGACTTATTCTAAAAAGGATCTTGAAGGATCATTCAAAACTGAAAAAAATGAAATACTTTTCAATATTTTTCAGTTTTTAACTTATAAAAAAGATCGCTGTAATTTGTAACCAATTAATTAATTGTAATATTTTTATTTTAGGTCAAATTATTAATTTAAATTTCCCTAACAGTATAAATATTTTTTTATTAAAATCATACAGTTATAAAAAATAAAACTGAAATTGATTGGTTTAATAATTAGCTATATTTGAGAGAATAGGGTTTGATTACTACAACCATTTTTTCATCAGATGCAACAAAAATGCACCGCCATTTTACCGCCACTGACTATTATTTAATTATTTTTCGGAGATGAAAATTTTGCGTAACTAGTTGATTTTATTGGTGCCAGTGGTCGGACTCGAACCGACACGCTTTTAAGGGCGGCGGATTTTGAATCCGCTGCGTCTACCAATTTCGCCACACTGGCATTAGAAGTGTAAATAAGTAAACGTTGGCAATTATACTAAGCTTTGCAATAACTGCAACTGATATTATGATAATGTGCTTTGAATGCCTAAAAAATCAACTACCAACGACGCTTCCACGCCGGTAATTTTTTCAAAATAGTATAAGCAGTTTGTTTTGCTATCGAATAGTCAATATTATGGTTATTGGCATACCGTAAAGTTACTTCATGCCATTTTTGGTCAAAGGTTTTCATGGTACCATCCTGATTGGCACAATATTTACAATAATTTTTAGATAGATCATGCAAAGGATAATCAGCAATTGAAGTCATTGGCATGCCACATGCAATACACATTTTCATTTTTAAAATCTCGATTAAATTAACTATTGTGATTAAATCTTACCTAACCTAATGCCTAAAAATCCTACTCTGACTAAGTCAAGATTACAAGATATTGTATGATAAAGCGCATAAAATTATTCTATTAAATCAAGCTCAACTTGTGATGAGCGTTGTTTAGACGGAGATTTTTGCTGAAGCATGGCTGAATAACGACGCTTATAAGCACGTTGTAGACACAAACGTAATACTTCCTTTTTTTGTTTATCAGTATAGCTTAACCAGCTGAAACGTTCTTCTCTTGACCGATAACAGCCTATACAATACCCTTGTTTATCGGTTTCGCAAACACGCTTACATGGACTGGGTATATCAAAAAATTCAATCTGATCCAATACGTTATATTTCCTGTAAACAAATAATATATGTTAGTTAATGCCCTTTTAAACCAAATCCTTTGCACAGAATTTTAAAGCAGTCATCACAATCATGTGTTGATGCATTGAGTAATGTTTGGGTTGGTGCATGAATCAGTTTGTTGGTTAGCCGACGTGAAAATTCAGCAAGTACATCTTCAATATTCTCACCTTGCCGAAATGCATTTAAAGCTTTTTCTTCTTGTTCACGTTGAATACTTTCAGCATTTTGACGATACTGTTTTACATAATCAATCACAGAACGCGTTTTTAACCAATCTAAAAAATGTTCGGCTTGCTCTCGAATAATGTGTTGTGCTTCTTGAGCTGCTACCATTCGTTGTTGTAGATTGTTCTCAACTGTTTTTTGCAAATCATCGACCGAATAAAGATGTACATGGTCAAGTTTACTGATCTCTTCTTCTACATCTCGAGGAACCGCTAAATCAATAAACAGCATTTGACGGTTATTTCTTGCCAATAAACTTCGCTCTACCATTCCTTTACCAATAATAGGGAGCGGACTCGCTGTTGAACTTATGACAATATCTACATTTTTAAGACGATTTGCAATATCAGGTAAAGAGATAATTTCGGCATCGATAAGTGCGGTTAGTTTAAGGGCTTTTTCTCGAGTTCGATTAGCTACAATGACATGATTGAATCGATGAGGTTTTAAATAACGAGCAATAAGTTCAATTGTATCACCCGCCCCAACTAACATCACATTTAAATTTTGCGTTGTTTTAAATAGATTTCGGGCTATAAGACAAGCGGCATAAGCAACGGAAGCCGTGTTTGAGCCTATTTTCGTTTCTGTTCGTACTATTTTCGCTACACGAAATACCGTTTGAAATAGCTTCTCTAATTTGAGTGACAAGCTATTATTTTGCTGGGCATAACAATAAGCTTGTTTAACTTGACCTAATATTTGGGGTTCTCCAAGCACCATTGAATCAATACCACATGCAACAGACATTAAGTGTTCAACTGCCTGCTGTCCTTGTTTCCAATAAAGCATGTCGTGATAATGTTGAATGTCAATATGATGAAACTGCCCTAGCCAGCTTTCTACAGATTGTTTTAAGCTTAAATAGTCAATTTGGTGCTCAAAGCTAAGATAAATTTCTGTGCGATTACAGGTTGATAAGATCACACATCCTTCAACTAAAGGGTGTTGATATAAGCTGTATAATGCTTTATCAATAATTTCATTGGGAAAAGCGAGTTTTTCTCTCAGCGACACGGGTGCCGTTTTATGATTGACACCTAATATAGTGATTGACATTGCAATTTTCTTATATAATTGTTTGTAAGATATGACGATTTATAGCACCTTTATAAAAGGTTATTATACATGAAAATTTGAAAACGTTAATTTCTCATTACCTTTTTTATTCTTTTAATAATCAGTTATAATGTTTTACCTATTATTGATTAACATTGAAGAGGCAATTATGTTTAAATTTAAATACGCTTTGATCTTACTGCCTTTGTTACTTACAGCCTGTCAAGTTACCAAACATAAAGACACAGCAACCATTGAAGAACAATGGCAACTTCACCAACAAGATCTTAAGCAAATAAATGCATTTCAAGTTAATGGAAGTATTGCTCATTTTAGTGAAAACTCTCGAAGTTATGGACGTTTTTTTATTGTTCAAAAATCGATAGATCGTTATGAAATCAAACTTACTACACCTGTTGGAACCAACATTTTAACACTAATTGCAGAACCGGATTATGCAGAAGTGATCGACAAAAATGGCAAGCATTATACTGATTATAATGTTGAAAGTTTGATGAATAAAATCGCCAGGATCGATGTGCCTTTAAATTCATTACATAATTGGCTTAAGGGATTTTCTAACGACAGTATCAACGATAAAATCGATAATTCGGGGCGTTTAGCATCAACCGAATTTTTGCAACAAGACAAAAAGTGGCTATTAAAAATATCGAATTACATGACGAAAACTTTTAATAATAAATCGGTAGATTTACCCGCAATGATCGAACTTAATCATGATAATGAACGAGTACGCTTAAAAATTGATAATTGGATTTTACGGTAATAAGGATTTTTCATGTATCAAT
>CALYQY010000135.1 GCA_945291235.1 uncultured Gilliamella sp. | reverse complement strand
TTTAAGTCTATTTCCTGAGCAAGCTAATTACTGCCAAGCTTTTTGGGGAATGCCTAGGCGAATTGAGTTAGATTTTCACCAAACTGAGCTGGGGCAATGTGACATTTGTGGTGAAGATTCAAAACAACTAATTACCCAATATCAAACCAAAAATTATGGCATCCAATATCAACATTGGCAACATCCGCTAACGCCATATCGCACAGATAAAAAAACAGGCGAGCAACTTGCCATTAAAGGGCAACCAGGTGGATTAATTTATCGAGATTGGTTAGGTATGGTAAGCGCTAATGATGATACACAGTCGGCTAGAGTTGTTACAACTCATCTTGATCGAAACTTTAAAGATAAACAACACTATCATTTATGGTGTTTTGGTTACGATTTTGACAATATGAAAGCTCGTTGTTGGTATGAACACACATTTCCTGTCTACCGCGATTTGGCGGATCCTAACAGTGATTTAAAAGAGATAATTGCACAAGCTTTAGCTCTTAGCAAAGATACCTTACCGATTTTGCGTAAAGCGATGACGGCAATCAATAAGCAGTCAACGGCAATAGATATGGCCTTTTGGAAAGAGACAGAGCTGCCATTTTACCAATTTGTAAAACAACTAATATCACAAAAAGATAATCCAAGTGGTCGGCAACCATTATTAGCTGATTGGACTAAGACATTATTACATTATATTACCCAAATTTATGATAAAGCTGCTTTTGATGATCCTAATCAGCCGTTTAAATACATCAAGGATAATAAAACGAATCAAGAAGTCTGTATTCAGATTAATGCTAGAGAAAAGTTGCTTTCTGATTTTAATAAACTTACATATTTTAAGAAAATAAAAAATAGCAAATAACCTTGCTTGAAAAAGGGAGAACAAGATGTCGGAAAGTTTTATAAAAAAGTCGATTATACTTAAAGAAAACCACAAAAAAATTATTGATGATTGGTTTTCGATGCTGCAACAACGACTATGTGGATTTAATGGAGGTACTTATAACGGTCGGCAATTACGTGCAGAGCTGCGTCGTACAACGTTGCTTCATGAGATAATTTTACAAGAAGGTTATGCTATTTTAAAGGATGCTCTATTTGATAAAAATAGTACTTTATCCAGTAATAATCCGATCCATCTGCAAGCATTAGCTTGTTTTACGTGGGTTGTCTCATTTGCCAGTGCCAATAATGGCAATGCGCCTTTTGCTACACAACTAAGTGAAAAAGTTAAAGGGGGAGAGCGTAACTTTCTATCTCGATTGCGCTTTGAACAGCTTTTAGCTAGTGAAACGAATGAAGAGTTTTGTCGTCTTTTAATTCGTGCCGTAAAAATGCGTGGAGAAAATGGTGTGAATATTTTTTCTCTGGCTGATGGTATATTTTTATGGGTAGAAGAGTGGCATGAACGTCAACAAAATTTATCTTTTAATTCTGATCCATTTAAACGTCTTTCTGTTCGTTGGGCAATGGATTATAACTCAACTAAAAAAATATCTAAGGAATAATTAATATGAGCACATTTATTCAATTACATTTATTAACGGCTTATGCCCCTTCTAATTTGAATCGAGATGATCTTGGGCGTCCAAAAACCGCTGTGATGGGTAACAGCGATCGTCTACGTATTTCATCTCAGAGTTTAAAAAGAGCATGGCGTACATCAGATTGTTTTTATCAATCTTTGAACGATCATATAGGTGTTCGTTCTCGTCGGTTTGCAAGAGATTGGATTTATGTACCGATGGTTGAACAGGGAGTTTCTGAAAAAATAGCCAAAGAAAGCGCTATTAAAATTGCAGGACAATTTGGCAAAGTTAAAAATGAAAAAGCACCAAAAGATCCGCTTGCTAACATAGATATTGAACAGTTAGTCCATATTAGTAACGATGAGCAACAAGCAATAGCCTCGTTGGTTAAGCTGTTAATTAGCGAAAAAAGGGTTCCAACAGATGACGAAGTTAAACTGTTACGTAAACAAAATAGTAGTGTTGATATAGCACTGTTTGGTCGAATGTTAGCGGATAGTCCTGCATTTAATGTTGATGCTGCATGTCAAGTTTCTCATGCTTTAGGGGTTAGTTCAGTCACAATCGAAGATGATTTTTTTACTGCTGTTGATGATTTAAACAATAAAGAGCAAGATGCTGGTTCAGCCCATTTAGGCGAACGTGGATTTGCCTCTGCGCTGTTTTATACTTATATCTGTATTAGCCGTGATTTACTCCTTGATAATTTAAATGGTGATGAAGCATTGGTTGAAAAGACACTAAAAGCATTAACTGAATCTGCTGTCAAAGTAGCACCATCAGGCATGCAGAATAGCTTTGCTTCACGAGCTTATACCTCTTATTTATTAATAGAAAAAGGTACTCAGCAACCACGTTCACTAGCTGTTGCTTATTTTAATCCAATCCGTAGTCAAGATATGGTGAATGATGCCATTACTCGATTAGAACAACAATTGGATAAGTTTGATCAAGTTTATGGTCAATGTGCCGATAATCGCTACAAACTTAATATTGAAACTGGAGAAGGAAAACTTGCAACTGCATTAGAGTTTGTTGCGCAAAAATAAGGAGCGGTCAAGATGAAAAAACACCTTATTTTTCAGATCTATGCACCGCTAACATCGTGGGGAGAACCAGCTGTTGGGGAAATTCGTCATAGTAATATTATTCCTTCCCGTTCAGCTTTATTGGGTTTTTTAGCTGCTGCACTAGGTATTCAGCGAGATGATGATCATATTGAAGTTTTCAATCAACATTATCATGTTGCAGTTCGCCCTTTTATTTCTAAGAGTAGTTGGTTTTCTGATTTTCATACCGTTCAGATGCCAAAAGCGAATAAAAAAGAAGTATTTTACACTCGTTTTGATGAAATACGTCGTAATCCTCAGGATCTTGAAACTTTACTTACTAGGCGTGAATATTACAATGACGTTTATTATCAAATTGTTATTACAGAAACGAATGGAGCTCCTTATTCTGTAAAACAGATACAGCAGGCATTATTAACGCCTGTATTTCCTCTCTATGTGGGCAGGAAAAACTCGCCATTGTCATTGCCATTAGCGCCGGTAATTTATGATGGTGAACTTAGTGATGCTTTTATCTTCGCTAATGACCATTATCGTAAATATCACCAGTGTGATTCTATCCTTAAAGATTTAATTGATAGTGATGCTAACGAATATTACTGGGATCATCCTGATCAAGATGCGTATTTTGACGTGATTAAAATACAACTTCGACAAGATCAGCCCATTAACAGGAAGCGTTGGCAATTTATCAATCGCCATCAATATGCAGGACATTTAAAAAGGAGCGAATAGATGTTTTTTTCAAAAGTGGAGCTAAAACTTGAACGGCTTCCTTATGTGATGCAACAAAAAAGACTTCATGCAGGTGAGTATGCAATACATCAATGGTTATGGCAGCTGTTTCCTGATGAAAATAAACGTTCTTTTTTATTTCATGAAGATCTTAATGCTAAAAAAACTCAGTTTTATCTTTTATCTGAAGTTGCACCACTGGCTAATCATGAGTTATTTAAAATTGACACAAAACTTTATGCGCCGCAATTAACAACAGGTATGAAGTTAAGTTTTTTATTACGTGCCAATCCTGTTGTAATGAAACAAGGGAAACGTTGTGATGTGATGATGAATGCTAAATATCTGGCTAAACAGAAGAGTTTATCATCTAATGAGATCAAAGCTCAGCAATATCAAGCGGCCATAGATTGGTTGATTAAGCAAA
>CALYQY010000134.1 GCA_945291235.1 uncultured Gilliamella sp. | reverse complement strand
CTGTTATTTGGAATAATCTGGGTTACCTGATGTGGGGTAACTTTCCTGGTGGCATGTTTTTAACGTTATTAATGAGTGTTGTTGCAATTGTTTTTTCAACTATTTTAGGCATAGTAGCCGGTGTTGGTTTAACCGTGCTAAAAGGGGGAGTGCGTCAGTTACTTATCACGCTTCTTGCTTTTTTGCGAGCAATTCCAGTCATTATGTTAATTTTTTGGACTTATTTTCTATTACCCGTGATTTTTAATGTCGATGTACCGGCTATTGCTACCGTGATCTTTGCTTTATCATTAATTGGAGCAGCTTATATTGGGCATTCTGTTCATGCCGGTATGAATGCAGTTGGTAAAGATCAGTGGCAAGCGGCTTATTCATTGGGGCTGAATAAAGCGCAAGTGATTATCGCAATTATTTTACCACAAGCATTAAAGATGATGTTGCCGTCGTTTATTAATCAGTGGGTTTCACTCGTTAAAGATACTTCCTTGGCCTACATTGTTGGTGTTGCCGAGTTTACCTTTGTGGCAACACAAATTAATAATCGTAGTATGGTTTATCCGACTGAGATTTTTTTATTTGTCATTCTGGTTTATTTTTTCATTTGTTGGTTGCTTGATATTACGGTTTCATTTTTGGCAAGATGTTGGTTGCATTATGGCATCGACCACAAATAAACATGTCTAACTTTTCAGTATGTAAATTAAACCCGTATAACGATAAGTCACTCATGTAAAATAGATTAAAGGGGTTATTAAGGTTTTTTTAAGGTTAATAGGTTACATTTTTGGTATGAATAATTCAGTCTGTTCAACTTTTGATGTGGTATGATATTAATACTAAACTCTTTTTATTGATTAATGCTTCTGATCAAGCATCAAAATCTTTTATCTATTTTGCAATCTTTTGTGCTAATTATTTAATGTTTTTTCCAATTATCATGTTAGCTGGCTATTGGTTTTTGAAGCCCGATTATCGACAATCGATTGTTAAAATTATGGTTAGTTTAGTGTTAGCGCTATTGATTTCTTTTGTGATACGTCATCTATTTTATTCGCCTCGCCCTTTTGCGCTTGATGTTGGAACCCATTATCTGTATCACGAAACCAATAGTTCGTTGCCAAGCCAACATGCTGTTTTTGTATGGACACTGTTTTTTTCGATTTTTTTCAATACAAAGCAGCAAGTTAAAAAATTATATTATTGCTGTTTTATTGTTGCGTTATTGGTTTGTTGGAGCCGAATTTATTTAGGTATTCATTGGCCTTTAGATATTATTATCAGTTTTATTGTCAGTCTTTTATCGGCTTATTTTGTGTCTAAATCTTGGGTTGCTTTTCTTAAATGATTGAGTGTATTTATCGCTAATTCAATAAAGTTGAGTCAATAAATCCAGTAATTGAATTTTTTCGATATCACTATTTTTACGTTAATTAAGGAACATTTAATATGAATGTCCAATCGACAATAGGATAACATTTAATGAAAATACTTATTGTTGAAGATGATAGCCTTCTTCAAAAAGGACTCTATGATGGCATTACTTCTAACGGTTATGTGTGTGAAGTGGCATCTAATGGTAAACAAGCTGAGCAGTTTATTCAATTTGGTCAATTTAGTCTGATAATATTGGATCTGGGGTTACCTGATTGTGACGGTTTAGATTTGCTAACGCGTTGGCGTAAAAAACAGATAGATACCCCAGTGCTTATTTTAACCGCTCGAGATACCATTGAAGATCGAGTTGAAGGATTAGATCATGGTGCCGATGATTATCTTATTAAACCTTTTGCTTTAACTGAGCTTTTAGCCAGAGTGAGAGCCTTAATTCGCCGTAATCAGGGCACTGCTGATAATCTTATTTGCTTTGGTTCAATTACCATTGATATTAAGCAACAAATTGTCACTCAACATCAGCGTGAAGTAACATTGACGCCTAAAGAGTTTATTGTTCTTTCTCGACTGATGTTAAAAGCCGGCGAAAAAGTACACCGTGATTTATTGCAAAATGATCTATATGATTGGCAAAGTGATCCAAGTTCCAATGTGCTTGAAGTTTATATTCATGGATTACGAACTAAATTAGGTAAAAGTTTAATCAAAACTGTACGGGGCTATGGTTATCAACTCAATAGCGACCATTAAATTATTATTTTTCTTTATTGAATGAAAAACATGATGATCTTTAAATCGTTAAATAATATTCGTCAAAGTATTCGTTGGAATCTTTTTTTCACTTTGGGTGCGATTATGCTCATTTGCCAGATCATTACGGTGTTATGGTTATGGCATGAAAGTAAAGAACAGATAGATGTATTGGTAAATTTGACCTTAAGTCAAAACAAAATTGATGAAGTGGTTGAACATGAAGAATTAGAAGCTATTTTTGCCTTATTTTGTTCTGCTTTTTCAATGATGTTAGTCACTTTATTTCTTGCGTACAAAGCCATTAAATGGATTACAAAACCCTTAGAAGTGTTAGAAAAAGATTTAAATGAACGAACCGAAGATAATCTGAGTCCTATTGATCCTATTAGTAATAAGCGAGAAATTAAATCCATTACCACTGTTTTAAATAAGTTGTTTGTCCGATTAAGTAGTACACTTGCTCAAGAGCGTCTTTTTACGGCTGATGTTGCGCATGAAATGCGAACACCATTAGCCGGTATCCGTTTGCATTTAGAGTTATTAGAAACAACACATCATATCGATTGTCATGAATTAATTGATCGTATTGATCGTTTAGTTAATACCGTCGAACAGTTATTAATGCTTGCCAGAGCTAGTCAAAAATTTACTGTTGGACACTATCAAAAAATTAATTTTCATAATGATATTATGTTGCCGCTTTTTGAAGAGTTATCCGAGCAAGCATTCCATAAGCAACAAGCGATTCAATGGAATATACCTGATAAAAAACTGATGTTTGAAGGAGATACCACTTTAATTAGATTATTGATTCGAAATTTGGTTGAAAATAGTAGTCGTTATAGTCCACCCAATACCAAAATTGTCGTTAATTGTTTTAAAGATGCCGAAGGCATTATTATTAATGTCGTCGATGAAGGTAGCGGTATTGATGAGTCTAAAAGCGAAAAATTAACTCAAGCCTTTTTCCGTATGGATCGAAAACATGATGGAATAGGGCTTGGATTAAGTATTGTGAATCGTATTTCAAAGTTGCATCATGGATCGTTCACTTTAGAAAATCGTCATGATCATCATCAAGGGACCGTTGCTCAGCTACGTCTTACTGATTTACCTCATCAATTAAATTAGCCACCAGTGGATTATGCCAATTATCTTTGATGATTGATTTTAAAAAACGTTGCCATGTGCGCTCAATCTTCGATTTAGCAAAATAGGGTATATAGTTGGCAACCGGAATAAAGGTCGAATTACCAATATTATCTATAATGACAAGCCGATTTTTTTGTTCTGAAAGATGTTGAAATAATATATTTTTGCTTTTAATGGTCATCGTAATGATACGATTGTCAAGCAATGTCGACTTTAATGCTTTTAACAAAACAATTAATTCATCATAGTATTGTTGTGTTAATTGTTGGTCAGCAAGATATGTTTCGAGTGGTGTAGCGGTTTTGCCATCATAATTACGAATTAATTCGAAAAGATGACCTTCACCAAAATTTGTTTGCACAGGGCCATAATATTTGGCTAACGCATCCCACGAGATATTGCGTTTAATAAGATGTTTGTAATAGGCAATTTCGCGGTTAGTTTCTTGTTCTGCCCCATCATTATAGTTGACTTTAATACATTGATCGGGATTAGTCGGATGGTGATAGCACTTCCTATGTAAACCTTTGCTTATATAATCTTTATCGGTAAGTTGAATTATCTGAGTCA
>CALYQY010000133.1 GCA_945291235.1 uncultured Gilliamella sp. | reverse complement strand
TTAAGGTGTTATGTATTGTAAAGATGACAGTGTAGAAAATAGCGAGTTAGCTAAAGAGTATTTTGAACAAGCTTGTGAGCTAAAATTTAAAGAAAGTTATGTAATCCTTCATAAAGGAATGAGATAAATATTATTTCTATATAAGGAGATCTATGGTGTTGATATCTCGTCAACACTGTTTTCTAAACTGACGGACTGAGTAAAACAGCTCGTGTTAGAATGGTAATGCATAATCCGTTTAAAGTTTCAACGCTTCAGCTTATCTAATCGGTTCCGATATTACGACAGTAATACCGGAACCAATATAAGCCAAGATCCCATAGAACTAAAAGGAAGCTACCCAAAGTTTATGCTTATACGCATAATTATAATACTCTCGTAAATCCCTTCGGGGACGGTCTTTTAATATCTAGAAAAGCGATGGATATATTAATTAGATTAGGTATGGGTATTGGTGAGTTGAAAAAGATAATAAAGAAAGTTATGGTTGGAACATCTAAAGACGTTGGTTTCAAAGAAACTATCTTCATAGCACAAAAAGATTTCAATTTAAAAATAGAGGGATAGGCATAATGGAAAAATTTTTCTTTTAATTCAAGTTTTGTTTTTCTCATTCGCTAGTCCCAAAGGAACAAGTTTTGATGTAGATGATATGCAAATGTCTAATTTTAAAAATGTATGTTGATAATTATGATGTGGTAAATGCAACAAAAGGATATAATTTGCTCAAAAGACAATGTGCAAGTTCTATGTATAGTGCATCTTAAGCAGCAGGTATAATGAAATGAAAATCTTTAAGGTAATTTCAGTTATAACTTTTTTAATAATATCTTTGTTATTTACGTGCTCATTTACTAGCCCTAAGTTTTATATAAAATCCTATCAATATGATAAAATTGAAGATGAGGATTCTTTAACATTAAAAATTTTTGCTAAAGTTGATGAAAAAGAGTATGGTTATATTCATATCTCAAAACAATATGTAACTTTCAGATATTATTATAATTTATCTAATTTTAATAAAGGCGCTACATCGGTAGAAAATATTATTTTTGATTATAAGGATAATCATTTTCTCATCATAAATAAGAGTAATAATAAATTAATCTTAAACATTGAATGCGATAAAGATATATATATCAAAGCAAATAACTATTTAATAGAAAAGAAGAAACAAATTAAAGATGAGAGTTCTAGATCCAGTAAAGATATTTTTTTAGGACGTTAACCATAAATAAATACTGAAAACTAGAAATAAACCAGTCAACTTTTCAGGCTTATTTTTCAAGAAGAGTAACTCAAAGTAGAGGTTAAATAGCGCCGCCTACAAATTCATAATACCTTTCTAAGAAAAATTTTTATTAGAATATAATAATGGACAACAGTTCATTTATTGCTAACTAAATGTTATGCATTACTTAAATGATTAAAAAATAGCTTTTGTAATTTTTTACGGTTTATTTTTCCAATGCTTGTCATCGGTAGTTCGTCGATAAAAATGATTTTTTTTGGCATCTGATAACGGGCTATTTTTGATTTAAGCCAATCCTGTATTTTAGTTTCGGATTGTTCGGTATTAGGATTTAAAACAATAAAGGCGACCAATCTTTGCCCGAATTCTTCATCCGGCACACTTATCACTGTTACATCATTAATTTCCGGATGAGTTGATAAGCAGTGTTCAAGTTCATATGGATAAACATTTTCACCACCTGAAACAATCATATCATCAACTCGACCTGCTAAAAAGTAATAACCGTCAGCATCTTGATAGACTAAATCTCCTGTTGAAACCCAATGGTTGCCTACAGTTGACCAAGCACATTTAATAAACAGCTCATGGTGTTTTTGTGATTCATTGTTTTGCTTCTGTAATTTAGTTGATAATCCTCTCAGCGGTTTACCAATGGTTTCTGGCTTGATAGAGAGATCATCGGGCGAGGCAATCATGCAAATACCTGCTTCTGATGTGCCATACAAATTGAATAATATCTTTCCAAGCGTAGTAATGACTTGATCAACTAATATTGCTGTAATTGGCGCTCCTCCGGTAATAATACATTTTAAACTAGTGAGTTGATGTTTAGAGCATTTCAACATCCTATTTAACATTAAAGGAACAAGTGTGACCACCTCTATTTGGTTACTAGCAATTAACCTACATGCTTTTTGACTATCAAATTTTTTTGTTAAAAACATTGTCGCACCTAATAACACAGCTATACATAAACTTGCCATGCCAAACCCATGATAAATAGGCGTTGCAATATAGATTTTTTGATAACGGAAAAGATTTAGTTTCACCAGTAGTTGACAAAATGGGCTAATAAAATTTTGTGCCTTACTATCGCGTGCTGCTAATTTAAAACGGCCTGTTGTGCCACTCGTTAAAACTGTAATTTTTGAGAAGTGGGTCGTTTTAATTTTTACATCAATTGTCGAGGTTGAAACTAATAGAGAGTGAATTGACATAAGGCTTTCATGATAAATGGGTAAGCTTTTTACATTTGATAAACACGCTATTTCTGGATCGTGAATTATCCAGTCAAAACCGACATTTTCGTGAATGGACTTAAGTTGATTTGTCGACAGTTCAGTATTGATAAGATAAACATCAACGCCTAATCTTGTCATAGCAAATAAAGTATGAACTAAGAGTAGGTGGTTGTGCGCTATAATAGCGACTTTTTGATGACGCTTTATTTTAAAATTAATTGCTAATTGTTTGGCAAGGTGCTGAGATTGGTTAAAAAGGGTACGATAATCGGTGCCAGTGCCGTTCTCATCGATAGCAATTTGGTTAGGAGAAAGTTTTTGACGAACATAAAGCAACGCCATTAAATTGATACCAACAATATGAATGCTATTTAATAAGTGCCAAATGCCTAATAAAGTTAATAACTTCTTTTTATATAGCGCTTTAATAAGTTTTATCATAGCTTTTTCTTCAAAAAATAACGGTTCAATTTAACCCAAATATTATTAAAAAATAATGAGGCAAGTTGAACTATAATGGTCCACCATGGTTTATATTGATGTTTTTTTGTTTGTAATAAACGGCAAATTATGGCTGCAGCTTCATCAGCTTGTAAGGCAGGAAATCTCTTATAAATCTTAGTAGGTTCAATCATTCGTGTTTTAACAAGAGGTAAATAAGCTGTTGAAACATTGATTTTCTGATTTTCCAATTCTGGCCTTGCACAGTTTAACCATTGGTCAAAGGCCGTTTTTGAGGCTTGATAAGCAGCCCAATTAGCCGTTGGGGCTAAAAGTACGTTTATGGCGGAAACATTAATAATTTGCCCTTGATTACGCTGTAAATGGGGAATTAACGTCAAGCAGAGTTTGACCGGTGCATAATAATTTAACTTCATCGTTCTATCAAAATCATGCATACGTGATAATGATTGCAGTATTGGCCGACAAATTGATTTGCCAGCATTATTGATTAAGATATCAACAGAGTATCGCTGTAAATTAGTCATTAAATTATCCAATTGTTCCGATTCGCGCAAATCAACCGAAAATATATCAATCTTAGCTTTTTTGTGAGCTAATGACTGCTGTATATTTATCAATTTATCATGTGTTCTAGCAACTAAAATAAGATGACATTGAATATTAGCTAAAAGATTAACCAGACTTTCACCAATTCCATAGCTAGCGCCGGTAATGACAATCACTTTATTTTCTAATTGGCGATTTAATTTTGAATAATTAGGCTTAACGATTGGAAAGAGTACACAATTGAGAAGATTTGAGGAGTTGAACATTTTTGTACTGCCGGTAAACAATTGCGCATAGTATAAGGTAAACATTCAATCAGTCAACAAGTTAATGTTTTTTAAAATAAGTTGATTTTAAAGTTTATATCTAAATAAAAAACAGACCTTCCTTAAGAAACTTGAAATTATTGTATT
>CALYQY010000132.1 GCA_945291235.1 uncultured Gilliamella sp. | reverse complement strand
TCAGTTTATGCCATAACGGCTTATCTGGTTAATCAAGCTATTTTTTAAATTAAAGATTCTCACTTAAATTTCCAGTATAATCGCTGTAATTTTTTCGATGATGGATATGATACTTATGCCTAATGCCACTAAACCACTTAATATCATTTTTGCCGGAACACCGGAATTTGCCGCCACCCATTTAAAGGCGCTGATTGAGGCTAACTACAATGTGATAGCGGTTTTTACTCAACCTGATCGCCCGGCTGGTCGAGGAAATAAATTAACGGCAAGCCCGGTAAAACAATTAGCGATTGAACATAATCTTGCTGTTTATCAACCGGCAACACTGAAAACCGAAGAAAATCAGAAATTAATACAACAGCTTAATGCAGATATTATGATTGTTGTGGCTTATGGACTTATTTTGCCACAAGCGGTGCTTGATATGCCAAAATTAGGTTGCTTAAATGTACATGGATCTTTGTTACCAAGGTGGCGTGGCGCGGCACCTATCCAACGAGCTTGTTGGGCAGGCGATACCCAAACAGGTATTACCATTATGCAAATGGATGCCGGGCTTGATACGGGTGATATGTTGTATAAATTGGCATGCCCGATTGAAGCAACCGATACCAGCGCTTCATTATATGACAAGTTGGCAAAATTAGGTCCGCAAGGGTTGCTTGAAACGTTGACATTAATCCGTGAAGGGAAAATTCAACCCGAAAAACAAGATGAATCACAAGCCACTTATGCGCAAAAGTTATCAAAACAAGAAGCTAAACTGGATTGGAATTTATCAGCTCAACAGCTCGAACGCTGCATACGAGCGTTTAATCCATGGCCGGTCAGTTATTTTGAAGTTAACGGCGAGACGGTTAAAGTGTGGCAAGCTCAAGTGATTGCCACATCACACAACAAACCAGCTGGCACTATTTTACAAGCGGATAAAACAGGCATATGCGTCGCCACCAGTGACGGCGCATTAAATATGACACTGTTACAGCCAGCCGGTAAAAAACCAATGGCTGCTCAAGATCTGCTAAACTCTCGCAAAGCGTGGTTTACTGTTGGCGAAAAGCTCAACTAAACATCACTTATCAATATGGCAATTACAGGATGATATATCCTGTAATTGTTATCGTTTTTTCGCTAACAATGTTGCGAATCGCAACTTAATACGGTTTCCATGAATATCGGTTTTATGCAATTGCCCGACATCTTCGTTATACTTTAATATTTCCCAATCTTGATAATATTGCCGTAATTGGTCTTCTTTAAAGGTAAAAGAAAATCCTACAGGGCAAGGATAATCAGCCGTAGACATAGCGCTAACAATTAAATTATAGCCGCCCGATTTGGTGATTTTTTGCATATTTTCAATAATCGCCGGAATGCTATCCGGTTGTAAAAACATCATAACAACCGTTGAAACGATAAAATCATATTCACCTTGTAAATTGGCTTGATTGATATCATAAACCATTGCTTTAATGTGTTTCAGGTCATCTTGACTGATAATCTGTTGTAAGTTATCAATGCTCATTTCTGATTTATCAACCGCTGTGACATCAAATCCTAGTAACTGCAAATAAAGCGAATTGCGACCGGCGCCACATCCTAAGTCTAAAGCCTTACCAGCCGGAATGATTTTTGTTGCAGCGATGACCTCAGAATGGGTTTTGGTCATTTGATATTTTTTTTGCGTGTAATCTTCGGGTAAACAGTAAAATGCCAATTGGCATTGTAAATCATCGGATACTTTCGCAATGCGGTGCCATTGCTGGGGTGAAATAAACGGTGGTTGCTGTTGAACACTAAAATAGTGGGTTGAGATAATCTCACCTTGTTCAGTTAGCATTTCAAATTCGATACTGCCTTTTATAATCTGTAATTTCGCCCACGTACCAACTTGAGTATTATGCTTTTGACGAAAAAGCTCGGGTAATGTATCGGCATTCCAGATAGGTAATGTTTTATAACAAATTAAATTATTCAAAGTGATACCGCCTATAGAAAATTAATAGTTGACTATTATAGTCGGATATTTGTTAATTAAACAATAAATTGTTTGAATCAATAAAATAAAAACCCATTAACGAAAAATAAATTTATAGTAGCGAAGTTGGCTTTATCAACATATAATCGTTACTTATCCTAGACGATACAAGTGAAAACATTAGAGGAATAATTTATGGGATTTTTAACAGGTAAACGCATACTCGTTACCGGCGTTGCAAGTAATCGTTCTATTGCTTATGGTATAGCACAAGCTATGCATCGTGAAGGTGCAGAATTAGCCTTTACTTATCAAAGTGATAAATTAAAAAGCCGTGTAGAAGAGTTTGCTGCTGATTTTGGTTCAAAAATCGTTTTACCTTGTGATGTTGCGCATGATGAAAGCATTACAAATTTATTTACCGAACTGGCAAAAACTTGGGATAAGTTTGATGGTTTTGTGCATGCAATTGCTTTCGCACCGGGCGATCAGTTAGACGGTGACTATGTTAATGCTGTAACACGTGAAGGATTTGCTATCGCTCACGATATCAGCTCTTATAGTTTTGTTGCAATGGCTAAAGCATGCCGTTCAATGTTGAATCCTGGTTCAGCGTTAGTTACTCTTTCATATCTTGGTGCTGAACGAGCGATTCCTAATTATAATGTAATGGGTCTTGCTAAAGCTTCTTTAGAAGCAAATGTACGTTATATGGCAAACGCTATGGGTCCAGAAGGAGTTCGTGTCAATGCTATCTCTGCCGGCCCAATTCGTACCCTTGCTGCATCAGGTATTAAAGATTTCAAAAAAATGCTATCTCATTGTGAATCAGTTACGCCAATTCGTCGAACTGTTACAATTGAAGATGTTGGTAATTCAGCGGCATTTTTATGTTCAAACTTAGCATCCGGCATTACAGGTGAAGTTGTGCATGTTGACGGTGGATTTAGCATCGCCGCAATGAACGAGTTAGAACTTAAATAATAGGCATTATTAAAAAAATAAAAAAAGGCATCAATAATTATCTTGATGCCTTTTTTTGTTGGTCTATTTTCTGATTTTTAATCAGAATAATAGTTGTTATCATCAAACAAAATTTAATCAAAAAACTAATTGAGTGGTTACACGCTATCATCTGGTTACTTAGGTAAATTCATAACTTATCATTTATCAGCCTAAATATTTTAATTAATCGGTTTTATATAAAAAAATTATGAATACTTATCCTTTATTTTCCGTTAAAATCTATAGCTGTTTGCTCAATACAAGTTTGTTGGAGAAAAAATGAAAATAGCAAAAAATACAGTAGTCAGTTTAGCTTACCAAGTTCGCACTAAAGACGGCGTTTTAGTCGATGAAGCAACCGCTGTTGCCCCACTAGAATATCTTCATGGCGTAGGCAATTTATTACCGGATTTTGAAAAAGCGTTAGAAGGACATCAAGTGGGTGATAAATTTGATGTTGAGCTTATCAACGCTTACGGTGATTTTAATGATGCATTGGTGCAAAATGTTCCCCGTGATGTCTTTGTCGGTGTTGATGAGCTTGAAGTTGGCATGCGCTTTTTTGCCGATACCGATCATGGCTCTATTCCGGTTGAAATTACTGCAATTGACGGCGATACCGTTACCATTGACGGTAATCACATGTTAGCCGGTCAAGATTTAAAATTTAATGTGGAAGTGTTAGCCATTCGTGAAGCAACAGAAGAAGAGATCGCCCATGGTCACATTCATGGTGCTCACGGTCACGAACATGATCATCATAGTGGTTGCGGTTGTGGCGGTCACGATCATGATGATGAAGAGAGTGACGGCTGTGACGGTCACGGCGGGTGTGGTTGTCACTAATTTATCTTAATGAAAGTTTATTTTAAAGCGCCTGTTGGCGCTTTTTCTATTTTCAAGAAACGACTCAGAAGAACAATTCAGCAGAACGACTCAGAAAAACGATTCAGAA
>CALYQY010000131.1 GCA_945291235.1 uncultured Gilliamella sp. | reverse complement strand
CTGGCTTAGCCTGTTTTAAAAAATCAATGCCAGTCATATTGTTTTCATCCTCAATATATTGTTGTGCCGATTTATTTAAAATTAAAATACTGATTCGTCGATTGGCATCTTTACTATAATGTGGATTGTTTAATCCCACGGTATCAGCAAGCGCAACAATACGAATAATTTTATTTTTATCTAATCCACCTGCAATAAGTTCTCGTCTTGATGAATTGGCTCGGTCAGCTGATAACTCCCAATTACTATAACCTCTATCACCAGTGACATATTGACGTTCATCGGTATGACCCGATAAGGTTATTTTATTAGGTAATGAATTTAAAATAGGTGCTAAGGCATGCAAAATGCTTTGCATATCAGGATGTATAACCGCACTGCCTACATTGAACATCGGTTTATCATCTGATGCCAGAATTTGAATACGTAACCCCATTTCAGTGAGTTCAATAATTAAATTAGGTGCTAATTTTTTTAGACGAGGATCGAGTTCAAACATTTCAAAAATTTTGCGTGCTGTTTCAATCAACTGGATCTTTTCGAGTTGTTTTTTTTCAAATTCGCTTTGTTGTTGTTGATTGGCAATATCGTTTTTTTCTTCACCCAGTTGCTGAGTAACATCATCACCACCGCCAGGTATCGGGCTTTCACTATCACTGATATTTTGACCGCCATTTTGCCCCATAAGTAACGGTGTTCTAAAATATTCAGCAATTCCTTGTAGTTCCTGCGGTGTTGATTTTGCGATTAACCACATAACTAAAAACAGCGCCATCATGGCGGTCATAAAGTCAGCATAAGCGATTTTCCACGAACCACCATGATGCCCTTCTCCATGCCCTGACTTTTTGCGAGTAATAATTCTTATTGAGTTATCTTTCATTGTTAATTATTTTCGGTTGAGTTGGCATTTTTATCTTTCACGTCTTGAATATATTTTTCCAATTCAAAGAAAGATGGTCGTTCATCAGAAAATATCATTTTGCGACCAAATTCAATGCAAATTTGTGGCGCATAATCATGCATACTGGCGATCAATATCACTTTGGTACATTCAAGAGTTTTGACCGTGTCTGAATTTCGTTGCTTTAACAATGCAGCTAAAGGCGAAACAAAACCATAAGCCAATAAAATACCTAAAAACGTTCCTACCATCGCATGTGCAATCAGTTCACCCAGTTCACTTGCTGGTCTATCGGCTTGAGCTAGAGTGTTAATGACCCCCATAACGGCAGCAACAATACCGAAAGCTGGTAAGCCATCACCAATACTTGAAATCGCACTAACCGGTTTTTCGAGTTCATGTTCATAAGTTTCAATTTCTTCACTCATTAGGGCTTCGATTTCATAAACATCCATATTGCCACTAATCATCAGACGCAAGTAATCAGTGATAAAATCTAAAATTCGAGGATTGGCTAAAATAAGCGGATATTGCTTAAACAATTCACTTTCATGTGGATTATCAATATCTCCTTCTATCGATAGTGCGCCACTTTGACGGATTTTAGTTAAAATGGTGTACATTAAATTAATTAGCGTTAAATATAATGCTTTATTGTATTTGGATGATTTAAATAACTGCCCTAATGCTTTGAGCGTTTTTTTGATCACTTTTTTTTCATTACTGACAATAAAAGCGCCGATAGCCGTACCACCAATAATCAAAAATTCTAATGGCTGAAAAAGTACTGCTAAATAACCACCACTAAGTACATAACCTAATAAAGCAGAGGCAATAACAACAATATATCCTATAATGATTAGCATTGGCTTTCTTCTTTCTCCATAAAATAACAGTAAATAGGACTGATATTCCTAATATTTATTTAACTTGCTAACTGCTTTGCAACCTCTGAATTAAAACCATGAGCGACAGATAGCACTTGCAAACATTTAGCCTGATTTTCTTGATGTGTCTTATGATTTTTTTCTGCCCGTGATGGTGGTTGACATAAGCTACAAACAAAACTGTTGTGTGGTTGGTATGCATGCGTGATAAAACGCCCCTTACACTCTTTACAGCATGATTGTTGCATCACTTTACTTTCAACAAATTTAACTAATATCCAAGCTCGAGTTAATCCTAATACTGGCTCTTCGTTATGAGCCGGACATTGTTCAAGATAAAGCTGATAAGCTTTTAAAATCGATTGTATTCCGGGTTTGGTGCCATGTTTCACTAAAAAATGATAAGCATTATAAAAAATACTTGAGTGGATATTCGGTTCCCATGTCATAAACCATGTTGTTGAAAACGGTAACAATCCTTTCGGTGGCGGGCAACCTTGAATTTCTTTATACAGTTTTATCAACTTACCACGACTAAGATTTGTTTCACTTTCAAGCATTTGAATTCTGGCGCCGAGTGAAATTAAACGAATAGCGAGTTGGACTTCTTTATATGATTGAACGATACTTGTACATCTCATCTTAATTACCTACCTACTTATTGATTGAATCTAACAGTAAACTAGATAAAAGAATCCCTGTATGCATCTGTTTAATATCGCTAATCCGAGAATCTTCAGTTAGTTTTTTAATCATTTCTGAATTTTCAAATCGTAATTGAAATGTTAATTGATTTGTTTCAGATAACACTAACATTTGTGATGTAGTTAAATTACTTATTGCGTCAGCAGTTTCTTCATCAATACCTAATCTAAACATCGCCATCGCTTTGTCTTTTTCAAGCATTCGTTGGCATAACAATAATGTTGAAAGATTTAAATGATGTATACATTTAAGAATATCGTCTTCTAGTATATTACCCAATTTAATCACCAATCCTATTTATTTTATTTCGCAGTAAAAAAACAAAAAACAATCAAAATTTATTATTAACTGTTTTTTTACACATAAAATTACATTTTTAAACGAGAAAGGTCAATAAAAAAATCATTTCAATTTATTTTCGTTTAATTACGCTTTGTTTTACGCAGTTTATTTTTATTTTTCTATGGCTTCACTTTACTTTGTATTCTTTTTATCGCTTGACTATGTAGTTGACTGACTCGTGACTCACTAATATCCATGACTTTTCCAATCTCTTTTAAATTCAGTTCCTCTTGGTAATACAGGGCTAAAATCATCTTTTCTTTTTCGGGTAACTTATCAATTTGTCGAGCGATTTGGTCACGAATTTCGTCATTGATAATAGTCGAAAAAGGATCACTATCTTCACCATGATCGACAATAGCATCGATGTTATCCCCTAATTTTTTCTGCATTTCGTCATAAGAACAGATTTGACTACAATTTGAATCCAACAACGCTTTACGATATTCAGAAATCGATAATTGCAAATATTCTGCAATTTGGTGATCATTGGGCGTGGTACCGAGTTTCTGTTCCAGTTGATTAATGGCTTGAGTGATATCTTTGATCTTTTTTCGAGTTTGTCTTGGTAGCCAGTCCCGACTACGGAGTTCATCTAACATTGCCCCTTTTATTCTCGGTATAGCAAAAGTGGCAAACGTATAGCCTTGAGATACATCATAACGCTTTATCGTATCTAACAGGCCGATGTAACCAACTTGCAGTAAATCATCGAGTTCAATTGTGGTAGGCAGACGAACGGCTAATTTTAATGCTTCATTACGAACTAAATGGATATACTGTTGCCAGTCGACTTGATTAATTATGCCTTGCGAGTTATATAAGCTATCATCCATTTTTAGGAGCCAAGGTTAAAAATATGCTTAATACTATTATGTCCTTAACAAATGGATTTAATGTGATGAATAAAGATATAAAAAAGAGGTAATTATGATTATTAGTAATAACGATATCAAAAATACCGTTATTACTATGTTGTACAATTCAATTGAGTAGAATATCAGATAGATTTAACTCTTACTGTAATAAAGAAAGTACAGATTGTGGCACCTGATTTGCTTGTGCTAAAACTGAAGTACCTGCTTGTTGTAAGATTTGACCAC
>CALYQY010000130.1 GCA_945291235.1 uncultured Gilliamella sp. | reverse complement strand
ACCAAATAAACAGTTTGGCGCTAATTATTGATATAATACGTTATCGTATTATTTTGCGGTGCGTAGTTTATCGTGCTTAGGTTGAATAAACAATATTTGAAAGGAATTAGACACTTTTGAAACCAATAATTTTACTATTTTTATCTTTATTGACGTTTTTTTTGTTTGGATGCCAAACTGATCAAACTAAATTGCCTAAGATTATTACTGCCGAACAAATTAAGGCATTATCTGAAAATGATCTGTTTGCGATAACTACACTAGCGTGTATTGAGATAGATGACCGCGCTATTATAGCGGCAGATAATCACAAGTTAACTAAACGATTAAACGCAGTGGCTAAGACCTTACCGCAAAAAGCCAACAATATTGCATTAAATTACAAGGTTTATATCGACACTCAGCCTAATGCATGGTCAACAGCTAATGGTTGCATCCGGGTGAACAGTGGGTTAATGAAATTGTTAGATGATAACGAGTTGCAAGCTGTTTTGGCGCATGAACAAGCGCATGTTGCCCTTAAGCATACCATTAGTTTAATTCGTCAGGCGCCCTATATTGAGTTTACTCATAAAGCCAATGAGCTGGTCATTCTTACAAAAGAAGAGACGGCTCAACAGCACGAGATCGAAGCGGATAATTATGCTTTACAGCTATTAATAAATGAAAATATAGATCCGCAAGGTTTAGTGAATATGCTTTTAAAGATCCCGTTTCATTCAGTAACCGGATCAACGACTCATCCTTCAAGATCAAAACGGATAAGTAATATTGTCAATAAGTTAAACGCTAAGTAAGCTGATAGAAAAGTTATCTAAATAGCCAACGTATCTTATTCGAATTGAGACTATTGGCTATTTACTTAGTGCTGCGCATCACGATTTATTATTGCTTGCATGGATGAACATAGCATCGCCATAACTAAAGAAACGGTACTGCTGGTCAACGGCGTGTTGATAGGCGTGCATGGTATTTTCGTATCCGGCAAATGCTGAAACAAGCATAATTAAAGTCGATTCGGGTAGATGAAAGTTAGTAATAAGTGAATCGATGACATTAAACTTATAGCCCGGATAAATAAAGATTTGGGTGTCAGCAAAAAATGGGGCGATTTGACCGGTTTTTAGCGCTGCGCTTTCTAAGGCTCGAACAGATGTTGTACCGACTGCAATCACTTTATTGCCTCTTGCTTTACAAGCCAATACCGCATTAACAACCGATTCAGGCACTTCGGCATACTCTGAATGCATAACATGAGTTTCAATATTTTCAACTCTTACCGGTTGGAAGGTGCCAGCACCGACATGTAAAGTGACAAATTGCATCTCTACGCCTTTTTGCTTTAACTTTTCAAGCAATGGCTCATCAAAGTGCAGTCCAGCGGTTGGTGCTGCAACGGCTCCGGGCACTTTGTTGTAAACCGTTTGATAAACTGTGCGATCTTGTTCTTCATCAGGACGATCAATATACGGCGGTAATGGAATATGTCCAATTTTGTTTAAAATTGATAGAACATCATCAGGAAATTGCAATTCAAATAGAGCATCATGTCTTGCAAGCATGGTGACGCTGACAGATTCATCTTCCCCTAGGATTAATTGTGCTCCCGCTTTAGGCGATTTTGATGCTTTAACATGGGCGAGCGCACGGTTATCATCTAAAATTCTTTCTATCAATATTTCGATTTTTCCGCCAGATGCCTTTTTGCCATATATGCGTGCAGGAATCACTTTTGTGTTATTAAAAATAAGTAAATCACCGGCATTAATCATATCCGTGATATCCGTAAATACCTTATCTTCAATTTGACCAGTATAACTATCAAGCGATAAAAGGCGACACGCACTTCTGGTTGTTGCAGGGTGCTTGGCAATCAGCTCTTTGGGCAGGGTGAAATCAAAATCGGATAGTTGCATTGTCGGTACCTCAAAAAAAGAGGCATTAGTCTAAATCTCAAATTGTGACTATTCAAGTAATTATTTGTTGATTATTATGACAATTACGTTAAAATTCTGCAAATCTAACTTAAAGTTAGACAAATGTAATTTACAACAATATAAGGATAAGGTTATGAAAACACATCAAAAAACATTGCTTGTAGCACTTCCTTTAGTAGCAGCAATGTCACTAGTTGGCTGTAAGTCTATGAGTGCTGACAGTATCGCTAGTCTCGGCATGAAAGGTTTAAGCGCAGCAACACTTAGTGATGATGATGTCAGAACATTGAGCCAAAAAGGTTGCGCCCAAATGGATGCGAAAGCTAAAATTGCACCAGCTAAAAGCGCTTATACCAAACGTTTAAATAAAATTGTTAAAGCACTAGGTAACAACGTAAACGGTACGCCAATCAACTATAAAGTTTATATCACTAAAGATGTAAATGCATGGGCAATGGCTAACGGTTGTGTGCGTGTATACAGTGGTTTAATGGATAAAATGACTGATAACGAAATTCAAGGCGTATTAGGTCACGAATTAGGTCACGTTGCTTTAGGTCATAGTAAAAAAGCATTACAAGTTGCTTATGCAACAGAAATTGCTCTTGAAGCAGCATCATCTTCAGGAAATTCAACTGTAGCAGCAATCTCTCAATCAGAAATTGGTGCTTTAGCTGCAGCTGTAGTTAATTCACAATTCTCACAAAAACAAGAGAAAGATGCTGATAATTTTTCATTTGATTATTTAACTGAAAGAAAAATTAACCCAATTGGTTTAGCAACTGCGTTTGAAAAATTAGGTGGTGGTAACGCTTCGATTTTAAGTACCCATCCGTCTAATCAAGATCGTATTGATAACATCCGTAATAGAATTGCTAAATCGAAAAAATAATTCTTTTTTAGGAATGTATAAAAGCGCCATATTTGGCGCTTTTTTGTAAAGAAGATATAGATATCGTTTTATAAATTATAATTTAGTCAAGTAAATATCCCCAGCATTAGGCGGGGGGAACTCATAGCAACCTTTTTATTGTTTATAGCGAGATAAAAAGTTACCAAAGCGGTTAATGGCATCTTCAAGATCACCGGTATGTGGCAGTGCAACAATTCTTACATGATCGGGTTTGTGCCAATTAAAGCCACTGCCTTGCACTAACAATACTTTTTCTTGTAATAAAAAGTCTAATACTAATTTTTGGTCATTGTGAATATTAAACTTTTGTTGATCCAGCTTTGGAAACAGGTATAACGCGCCTTGTGGTCTGGTGCATGAAACGCCCGGAATCTCATTTAACAACCGCCAAGCTAACATACATTGATCATATAAACGGCCACCGGGCACAATAAATTCATTTATGCTTTGATATCCGCCTAATGCACCTTGAATAGCATGTTGTAATGGCACATTGGCGCATAAACGCATCGAGGCGAGCATATTTAACCCTTCAATATAGCCTTTTACATGCTGTTTAGGCCCACAAAGCGCCATCCAACCTTGTCTAAAGCCAGCGACACGATAAGTTTTTGATAAGCCGCTCATGGTAACAACAAATAAGTCAGGAGCAAGGGCGGCAATCGAATGATGCACGGCATCATCGTATAAAATCTTATCGTAAATCTCGTCTGCAAAAATAAGCAAATTATGTTGGCGAGCAATTTCGGCAATCTCAAGTAACACTTCTTTGCTATAAACTGCGCCGGTTGGATTATTAGGATTAATGATCACAATCCCTTTGGTTTTGGGGGTGATTTTTCGTTTTATATCCTCTAAATCCGGTGACCAGTTGGCCTCTTCGTCACATAAATAGTGAACGGCATTGCCACCGGATAAACTAATTGCCGCTGTCCATAATGGGTAATCAGGCATAGGCACTAAAACTTCATCTCCGCTATTAAGTAGTGCTTGCATCGATTGCACAATCAGTTCAGACACACCATTGCCGATATAGATATCTTCAATATCTAAATTGGTAATTCCTCTGGCTTGATAGTGTTGCATAATGGCTTTACGAGCTGAGTAAAGCCCTTTTGAATCGC
>CALYQY010000129.1 GCA_945291235.1 uncultured Gilliamella sp. | reverse complement strand
AGCAAGCAATTAAATCAATATTTTGCATAACTATTTAAACGAAGCTATGTAAGGATGGATCATGATATTGAGTAAACATATTGATCCTTAAATTATTAAAGATGAAATATTAGTTTTTTATCAAAAGTAATTAGTTTACTAATATTAAGGAAGATCATTAAAATTAATGATCTTCATATATGATTAGCGGTCTGTATTATTTATTGGTTTTCTTAAAAAGATGCCATATGAAATTGCACCTAAAATAAGTAAACATGCACCTAATATAAATACATAACCGAAACTACCGGTTATATCAAGTATGATACCTGTTACAATTGGTGCCATTGCTGCACCTAAAAAGCCTCCAAAGTTCTGAATTGCACCTAATGAACCGACTTGGTGACTAGGTGCTACATCAGCAGCTAATGTCCATATAACACCTGATGGGAGTTGAGAAGCAAAATAACCAATAGATAAAAGAACAATACTCAGTACAGTATTATCAATAAAAGCAATTGGTGCGACTGAAGCGGCTGCAAGTATAGCTCCACCAACAATAGGAATTTTTCTTGCATTTATTGGTTGAAAACCTCGTCGTATAGCGAAATCAGAAATAATTCCACCGAGTAGAACACCTATAATACCGCAGAAAAAAGGAATTGATGCAATCCATCCCATTTGTTTTAAAGTAAAGCCTTGTTCTTTTTCTAAGTAACTAGGTAACCATGTTAAGTAAACCCAAATAGTAAACATAATTCCAAAATTACCGAGAATCATAAACCAAGTCATTTTTTGTTTTAATAAATCTCCCCATGATGCTTGAGATTCTTTTCTTTTTGGTTCTTCTGCATTAGATTTACCTTTTATTAGCGTAATTTCTTCCGGTGTTGGGTTCCGATATACTTTTAACCAAACAAGCATGACAAGTAATCCAAATACACCAATGATTATAAACATACCACGCCAACTCATCGTTAACATAAGAATGGTTAATAGTGGCGGAGCAATAGCATTAGCTATTTGTGAACCAGTATTAATTATGGATACAGGGACACCTCGTTCTTCTTTTGAGAACCATGTTTCAGTTGTTTTTAATCCTGAGGTAAAGAAAGGTGATTCAACAACACCTAACACTACTCTCATGGCATAAAACATTGAATAGCTATTTAAAAAGCCGCAAAGGATGGTAACTAAAGACCATAGGCCAGACGCCCAAGCAAACATTTTTTTAGGACCAAATTTATCCACCAACCAACCTGCAGGTAAGTTAGCTAGCGCGTATGGCCAGAGGAATGCCGATAATAAAAATCCCATTTGGGTTTGAGATAACCCAAACTCCTGAGCTATTGTTGTATTTGCAATACTTAAATTTGATCTATCTAAGTAATTGACGATAGCCCCGATTACAAGAAGAATGATGAATCCCCATCTTAGTTTTGGTTTTTGTTGTATTGTCATATCCACACCTTTATTTTAGACAAAACGATCCTATAGACATATCAAAGATATGCCTTTACTTTATTAATATTAATTATTGTTTATTTTTTAGCTTTATTTACTGCTGCTACAAATTTTTTAGCTGCTTGAGTTACTTTACTATAATCATTATCCTTCATAGCTGCTTTGGTAATATAACTAGCGACCCCCACACAAACAGCTCCAGCAGCAAACCATTCATGAACGTTTTCAGGTGTTACACCACCTGTTGGAGAGATTGGAGCATGCTCTAAGGGTGCTAAAACAGATTTGACATAATTTGGATTAACAAACTCAGCAGGAAAGAGTTTCACAATATCAGCTCCAGCTTCTAAAGTATTTTGAATCTCAGTGGGAGTAAAGGCACCGCTCATCGTTATAGCTTGATAACGATTCGCAACTTTAATCATTTCTGGATTTAAGTTAGGGCTAACTAATAATTCCGCTCCTGCTAATATTGCAGCTCGGGCTGTTTCACCATCTAGAACTGTTCCAGCGCCAATTAAAATACCTTTCTTTTTATATTTATCTGATAAATATTTCACTACGCCAAGAGCATTAGGTACTGCCATTGGAATTTCAATAACGGTAATACCACCTTTAATTGCTGCTTCAGCAACTTTTATTGATTCTTCTTCTGTTGCTAATCTCACAATCAATACAATTCCTGAATTAATAATTTTATTCAGATTATCTAATTTACGATACATTCATTATCTCCAATAGTCTGTCTTAATCTTTTAATTGATATAACTTATTTCCAGTAAATCCTAATTTTCTTGAAATTTGCAAAGCTGTTTCTTTAACTGATTTGGCAATAAGTTGTTCTTTATCTTTAGTCATTCCACTATATAAACTGGCAACGCTAAATGACGCAATCGGCTCATTTTCGTGGTTATAGATAGCAGAACTGATGCAATACATTTCTAAATTATCTTCGCGATCATCGATAGCGTAACCACGCTCTCTTGTTTTATCGGCATCTTTTAGAACTTCTTGATGATTTGTATGCGATAGTGGTGTTTTGCTTGGATAAGGTTCTTTTCCTAAAATATCAATAATTTGCTGATTTGAAAATGCGTGAAGCAACCCTTTTCCTAACCCTGTTGTATGTAAATAACGCCTAGAACCCAATTTAGCTGTTGGTTTTATGGTTGAATGATTTTCAGCCTTATCAATATAAACTATTTTGCCTTTATCTTTTACACCAAGAAATACGGTACTACCTGTTTGTCGATTGAGTTCCTGAATAAATGGCCTTGCTGCATCGGCTACACCCATATTAGTAATAACTGAACTACCGATTTCAAATGCTAATAAACTCAAACCATAAGTTTTTTGTTTAATATCTTTTATCTCGATAATTTCCTTATACACTAAAGTTTGTATTAGTTCAAAAGCACTACTCTTAGGCAATTGCAACATTTCGCAAATATTATTGAGTGTTAAATATTTATCACTACTTACAAATAGTAAAAGTAAATCTATTGTTCTTGCTGCCGATTTATTTAATTTTAGTGGTCTATTATCTTGTTTCATAATTTCGCAAATGTGAACTGTGAAGTAGGTTCAATAATTAAACTATATTTCTGTATTTAATATAGCATGTCATATTATTATTGCATTTCCATTTTATATTATATTATTCAATTTATTATTTAGTTCACATTAATGGTTCGCGTTTATGAATGACGGTTCGCAAATGCGAAAAGGGAATGATTATGAAAGTTAATACAAGTACAAAGGCTATTTTTCTTATTGGAGCTGCTGGTTCAGGGAAGTCAACCGTAGGAAAATTTTTATCTTCAAAGCTCCACTATTGTTATTTGGATAAAGACATTGTAGCTAACCGCTTTACTGGCGAATTACTTATGTCAAAAGGATATGAACCTACAGCAAGAGATGGATGCGAATTTTATAAAAAAGAAGTTATGAATATTGAATATGATACATTACTGCATATTGCAAGTGAAAATTTGAAACTGGGTAATTCAGTAATACTTGATGCTCCTTTTTTAAGTTATTTTTCTGATGAAAACTATATCAATCAAGTTAAGCAACGATTTAATTGTAGCCAAATGGAATGCTATGTTTTAGAAGTCTTTGTACCAGCTGATGTTTTGAAGCAAAGAATATTAGAACGTAATAATGCTCGTGATACCTGGAAATTAGATAATTGGGATACATTTATTGAAAGTTTAAATCAAAAACGATGTCTATGGAAAGATGTAAATTATATCCGTTATGATAATAGTGCACCGGAAATAGATGAATATACTCTTTTAAAACACTTTAATTAGATTATGAGATTAATATATAATTATTATATACTTTTGTCTTTGACGCAGGGGAGCAGCTTGGTAGTACGTTGGGATCATAAGATCACTGGTTCAAATTCTGCTCCTGCATTAATTTTTTTATATTTATTATAGCTTTTCTTACTTAAAATTTTATTGTTTATACTGATTTTGGTACTGCAAGTAACGTTGATACCGCTTCACTAATTCTTCTAGCGATATAGCTATTATTCATGGTGTACAAATGGATACCGTCAACATTTTGTGAAACTA
>CALYQY010000128.1 GCA_945291235.1 uncultured Gilliamella sp. | reverse complement strand
AGGCGTTCGGATTTGCGATAGGTTGGAATTATTGGTACAACTGGGCAATTACCGTCGCGGTCGATCTGGTTGCTGCGCAGTTGGTCATTTCGTATTGGTTTGATGCCGGAGCGTATAGTTGGCTTTGGAGTTTGCTATTCTTAAGCATTATCTTCTGTTTAAATTATATTTCTGTCAAAGGTTTTGGCGAAGCTGAGTTCTGGTTTTCCTTAATTAAAGTTGTGACTGTTATCATTTTTATTGCAGTTGGCTTATTAATGATTGTCGGTATTTTACGCGGGAGTGAAAGCACTGGTTGGCAAAATTGGACTGTTGGTGATGCGCCTTTTGTTGGTGGCTTTTCTTCGATGATTGGTGTTGCTATGGTGGTTGGTTTTTCATTCCAAGGCACAGAACTCATTGGTATTGCAGCCGGCGAATCAAAAGATCCTGAAAAAAATATTCCTAAAGCCATGAAACAAGTTTTTTGGCGTATTTTGCTATTTTATATTTTTGCAATTTTAGTCATCAGTTTAATTATTCCTTATACCGATCCTAATTTACTTCGTAATGAGGAGACCGACATTAGTGTCAGCCCATTTACATTAGTATTCCAACATGCGGGCTTATTATCGGCAGCAGCCATAATGAATGCGGTTATTTTAACGTCAGTCTTATCCGCAGGTAATTCTGGTCTATATGCCTCGACACGTATGCTATATGCCTTAGCAAAAGAAGGAAAAGCACCTAAAATCTTTTCAAGATTATCTTCAACGGGGGTGCCTCGATTTGCATTATTAGCCACAACATTTGTTGCTATGTTATGTTTTTTAACATCAATGTATAAAGATCAAGAAGTTTATTTATGGCTTCTTAATATGTCGGGGATGACCGGATTTATTGCTTGGCTTGGGATTGCGATTAGTCATTATCGATTCAGAAAAGGATATATGGCTCAAGGTTTTGATGTGAATAAATTACCTTATCGTTCAAGTTGTTTCCCTTTTGGCCCTATATTTGCTTTTGTACTTTGTCTCACCATCACCCTTGGGCAAAACTATGAAGCATTTTTACAAGATACCATTGATTGGAATGGTGTAATAGCGACTTATGTTGGTATCCCGTTATTCTTTATTATTTATTTGGGTTATAAGATTGTGAAGAAAACTAAATGGGTGAAATACGAAGATATGGATTTTTCTCAAACGGATTAGTTTGAGAAAGTTGGTTAAATTTTTTCTCTTCCGTCGACATTTATGTCGACGGAATTTTATTAAAAAAGAGAAAAATAACCCATAAGGTTAGTTAATTTTTAAATAACAAGTTTGATAACGATATTAGCGACTACGGAAGATGATACGTGCTTTAGAAAGATCGTAAGGCGTCATTTCAACAGTAACTTTATCGCCAGTTAAAATACGAATATAGTTTTTTCGCATTTTGCCAGAAATATGTGCAGTAACGACATGACCATTTTCAAGTTCAACACGAAACATCGTGTTAGGAAGAGTATCAAGTATGGTACCTTGCATTTCAATGTTATCTTCTTTTGCCATTGGGGCCTCTTAATAATAAAAACAAATTAACTATACACAACTCGTTTATGATATCCCTTTTATTTTTGAGGGAAAGAAAAGTCAACTTTGGATGCTTTTCTTAAATGACTAGTTCAGTATTTTATCATAAGATAAAATGATAGTGTGTATAAACATAAAAAAGCTCAACTTACAACATATAAGTATCGCCGCAAAATAATGCCGAAAAAACTCCCAGAAGTAAAGTCATTTCTAAATTTTCTTTGTCTGGTAAAGACCTTGTTGGTGGATATATTGCCAAACTTTTAGTGGTAATAGACCTTCACAACTTTGTTGATTCATAATTTTTTGCCTGATTTGCGTTGCTGAAATATTTTCTAAAGGCGTATCAGAAAAATAGATACATCCTTGAGCAGAATCATGCAAATTTTTTATATTAGTCGTACGATTTTTATCAATCCATTGTTGAAATTCAACATTATCAGTTCTTGCGGCATAATTTGGTCGCTGACAAATAATCAAATGGCAATAATCGAGTAATGATTGCCATTTATACCAACTGGGCAAATTCAGTAATGAATCTTGCCCCATAATGAATGCAAGTGATGCGGTTTTCCCGTTTTCATGACGCCATTGCTTTAAAGTATCGATGGTATAAGAAGGTCGATTTACAGTGCTAGGAACAATTTCACAGGTGTCAACGGTAAACAAAGGTAAATCTTCAATGGCTAATGCTAACATTGCCAGACGCTGTTGTGTGGTTGCTTCTGGTTGCGCTTTATGTGGTGGTATTTTATTGGGTAATAAAACTATCTGTGTCAAACCCACTTCTTGCGCTAATGAAATTGCAGTGCGTAGATGACCATAATGAATAGGATCGAACGTGCCACCAAATAAAGCGGTTAGCATTGATTTAATCCCATAAATTGCATCATCAAACTGGTCAAATTGTCCCAAATTTGCAATTGGCTATCATGCTTGAAACCGATCTCAATATCGGTCAATTTTGCCAAAGTGGTAAATAAATTTTTGATATCACAACGCGTTAAATAGGCGGTATATAAAGCTCTTTTGTTTTGCCATATTTTATATTCATCAAACGCTTGTTTAAGCGATTTTTTTTCTGAAGATTTTTTTAAATTAATAAGTAGAATTAGCTCTCGTTGAAAAATTCGCATTAAAATCAGTGGTTCCAAATCATTCATTTTTAGTTGGTGTAATATATGTGTTGCACGTTTAGATTTATTGGCAACCATGGCATCAATCCAATGATAAGGCGTAAATACAGCCGAATCATTAATGTTATTTTCAACTTGATCATAACTAATGGTATGATTTGGATATAGTAATTTTAATTGTTCAATAATTTGTGTTAATGCGAGTAAATTACCTTCATAATAATAACAAAGTAGTTCAATCGCTTGTGGTTCGATGCTTATTTGTCTGTGCTGAAGATGACTTTTTATCCAATGAGGTAATTGTAAGGTATCGGGCGTGACGCAATTAACGACAACAAGTTTATCGTTTAACGCTTTATACCATGTTGCGTTTTCCTGGGTTTTAGTGATTTTGTTTAAACTGATTATTAGCGCAATTTCAGGGGTTAAAACGTCACTTAGTGTATTAAGCTTTGTTATTAAGGCTGTATTTAATGCATTATCACCAAAATCAAGAAAGATAAGCGTGTTATTCGAAAATAGATTTAATGCCTGACAACTGTCATAAATTGCTGACCAATCGGTTTGATTGTCTATCGTATATGTCAGTTGCTCATCGAATCCTTTCTGTTTAAAAGTATGACGCAATTGAGTTTGTGCATAATGTTGCAGATAGGGATCACTTCCTACTAATAAATAATAGGGTGATCCTAGGTGATTAGTAATTTGATCAGCATTGATTTTAATCATAACATCGTTATTTTTTGGCATCTACAGATTTTAATTTACCTATAATCTGTTTTGCTGCTTGCCTATACATTTCGTCTTCGATTAAATTTTGCTCTGCTGTTTTGGATAATGGCGTTGACGGATTATCAAAGAATGTACGGAATATCCGTACATTAATTGGATATATTTGCTTACCATTGATTACGGCTTGAGCATGGACGGTTAAAACTAATTGATATTCAGCAGCTTTACCGTCTTGATAAATCGATATGGTATTACGATCAATATTTTCATTGGTGATATTCAGTGTCGGATATTTGCCTGAAGCATCATCATTGACTAGTGTGATATGATTATCATGCAAGAGTTCTTTAACATATCTTGATAATTTACCGTAAGGATCATAACTTACGTAAGACATGGTTTTAAATCGTGCAGGTATCTCTGTTTCATTTTGCAAATGAAATCCACACCCTGTCAGTGATATTGCCATTAGCATGATTAAGACGATATATTTTTTCATAAGTATTACCACCAATTTTCGTTATTAACAATATTAACCAACAACCAAATTCAATAATTTACCTGGTACATAAATGACTTTACGAATAGTCACATCTGCCAAATATTTTTGTATATTAGGTTCTTGTTTAGCTTGTTCTACAACAAAATCTTGCTCAGCATTAGCAGGTA
>CALYQY010000127.1 GCA_945291235.1 uncultured Gilliamella sp. | reverse complement strand
CAAGCCGATGCCGCTGACGCATTAGCTATCGCAATTACTCATGCCCATATGAGTCAGTATTTGATTAAATCCAAAAAATAACTCAATTACATATCAATTATCATTTCAAGCTCGCGAGAGCGTTAAGTTAAAGTTTTTCTTAATTTTTTCTTAAAAATAATTCAAAGAAAAATCAATCATCAAAATGCTACTAGCCATCAATATTATACCACCAGATATTCAACCCAAAAAAAATGCACCAACTGAAATTGATGCATTTTAATAATATTGCTACAAAAGATAATGATTAGTTATTCTTTTCAGAAATAACTGTTTTTTTACCATATTTCTTTCCAAACCATTCAACAAATGTAGTCAAATACAAGAAAAATAATGGTATATAAAAGATGGCCAGGAAAGTTGCTGTAATCATACCACCAATAACACCAGTACCAACTGAATTTTGACTAGCAGAACCTGCACCATTATTTATTGCTAACGGCAATACTCCAAGAATAAAGGCAAACGAAGTCATTAAAATTGGGCGTAATCGTAAGCGACAGGCTTCCAAAGTTGCCTGAAGAATTGTTTTGTTCTCTTTTTGAATAGCGTCTTTAGCAAATTCAACAATCAGTATCGCATTTTTAGCTGTTAACCCCAAAGTTGTTAATAGACCAACAAAGAAGTATATATCATTCTCTAATTTAAACATTGAAGTAGCCACAACAGTTCCGAAGATACCAACTGGAATAGTCAAAAGAACAGAAATAGGGATCGTCCAACTTTCATAAAGTGCAGCTAATGCTAAGAATACAACAATGATAGAAATAATCATTAACATTGTTTTTTGAGAACCAGTTTCACGTTCCTGATACGATAATCCAGTCCAATCATAGGTGAATCCACGCGGTAATTTTTCTGAAATTTGTTCCATAATTTGCATAGCAGCTCCCGAACTTTGTCCAGGAATAGGCGCTCCACTTATTTCCATCGCTGAAACACCATTATAGCGAACCAATGAAGGAGAACCGAATGTTTTTGATGTCTTTGCAAAAGCATCATAAGGCACCATATCGCCATTGTTGTTTTTTACATGCCAAATACTGAAGTCGTCTGGTAACATACGATAATCTGCACTTGATTGTACATAAACTTTCTTAACTCGATTGTTATAAACAAAATCATCAATATATGCAGAACCTAATGCGGTTGACAATACACTATTTACAGTGCTAACCGATACACCTAACGCTTGTGCTGTTTCAAAATCAACATCGATTTTATACTGTGGTACATCAAGCATACCGCCAGGTCTGACTTGCGTTAATTGTGGATTTCTCATCGCCATCATCAAAGTTTGATAAAATGCCCCCATTAAAGCATCATGGCCTTGACCAGAACTATCCATCAACACATAAGAAAAACCATTAGACATTCCTAATGATGGTACAGCAGGAACATTTACAGCAAAACTACGTGCTTCGGTAATTGTTTTCAAAAATCCATTGGAACGTCCAAGTATTGCATTGATCTTTTGGTCTTTATTTTTTCTTAATTCCCAATCTTTAAGCTTAATGAATCCTAATCCGACATTTTGCCCTCGTCCCATTAAACTAAAGCCTGCTACAGTAAAAGTTTCTTTAACTGAATTAGCCTCTTGGGTTTTAAAATAATTGGTTGCTTTTGTTAATACAGATTCAGTTTGATCTAGTGTTGACCCAGGGGGTAATTCAACCATCATGATAATAACCCCTTGATCTTCATTCGGTAAAAATGAAGTAGGAAGTCTTATATAACCCACTGAAAAAATTAATACAATCACTAAATAACCCAAAAGACTCATTTTTGGTTTTTTTAAGGTTCTAATAACGCCTTTTTCATAAAGAGCCTGGCTGCGATTAAATGCTTTATTAAAGTAATAAAAGATTTTATCAACGATTAAAGCTATCCAATTAAATGGAGGAACCTGACCAAGTTTTTGGAAAATTGATTTTTTCTGATCGTTATTTTTAGACGGTGCTTTTAGAATTTGCACACATAAAGCAGGTGTCAAAATAATTGCCATTAATACTGACAATGCCATTGAGGTTACTATCGTAATTGAAAATTGTCGATAAATTCCCCCTGCGGCTCCACCAAAAAATGCCATCGGAACAAATACCGCTGATAAAACGACAGCAATACCAATTAATGCTGGCGTAATCTGCTCCATTGACTTAACAGTAGCATCATAAGGTGATAAACCTTCATCATGCATAATACGCTCTACGTTTTCAATAACAACGATAGCATCATCTACCAATAACCCTATTGCTAAGATCATTGCGAACATAGATAAGGTATTAATAGTAAATCCAGTAATATATAAAACTGCAAAAGTACCAAGTAAAACTACCGGAACGGTAATGGTAGGAATAATGGTTGAACGAAGATTTTGCAAGAACAAGAACATAACGATAACAACTAATCCGATAGCTTCAATTAGTGTATCAACTACGTTATCGATAGATAATTTTACAAAAGGTGTTGTATCATATGGGAAGTCATATTTAATATCTTCCGGAAAGATTTTAGCTAATTCAGCCAATTTAGCATCCACCGCATCAGAAGTATCCAATTGGTTCGCACCAGTCGCTAAATAAATCGCTAAACCACTAGAAATTTGTCCATTATAGCGTGATATAAAATTATAATCCGCAGCACCTAATTCAACTTTTGCTACATCTTTTAATAATAAATTAGAACCATCAGTATTAACACGAACTAAAATATTTTGAAATTGCTTAGCTGTTTTAAGTCTTGATTGTGCGGTAATTGTCGCATTTAATTCTTGTCCTTCTTTTATTGGATAAGAACCTAATTGACCAGCAGTAACTTGTGCATTTTGTGCTTGGACAGCAGCAATGACTTCTTGAGTAGATAATTTGAAATAATTCATTTTATTTGGATCAAGCCATATACGCATTGCATATTCAGAACCAAATAATGTTGTATCCCCTACACCTTGTACACGACGTAACGGATCTTGTACTGTTGAATAAATAAAGTCAGCGATATCGGCCTGTGTTTTATTAGGATTTGTTGAATAAAATCCAATTACTTTTAGAAAGTTAGTGTTATTTTTTGCTACAGATACACCATTTTTTTGAACACTATCCGGTAAACGAGATTTTACACTTTCAACTTTATTCAACACTTGAACTTGAGCGAAATCGGGATCAGTACCAGGTGCAAAAGTTAATGTCGTTTGAACAATACCTTGCGCACTACTCGTTGATTTCATATAGATTAAATTATCAATACCTGTAAGATTTTGTTCAATCAATTGAGTTACTGTATTTTCAATGGTTTGAGCATCTGCACCTGGATAACTTGCTGTAACCGTTACTGCAGGCGGGGCAATATCCGGATATTGCTCAATTGCAAGTAATTTGATGCAAAGTGCGCCACCTAACATCATCATAATTGCAATTACCCAAGCAAATACTGGGCGATCAATAAAAAACTTTGCCATTATTAAAAACTCCGATATTTTTACTTGAGATTATTTTCAATGATTGAATTTAACTTTTCTTGGCTTAAGGAATCAGGTTTTTCTTGATTTAGAACATCAGCCATTACTTTTTGATTAGGATCATTAAAGTTTTTACCTGATAAATTCAATAAACCTGAAACAACAACCTCTTCCCCAGCATTGATTCCACTGGTAACAATCCAATATCCAGGAATACCTGAATAAACCTTAACATTATTACGTTTTTCTAAATAATATTTTCTCTTTGATGTTTTATCAGAATTTTCATTCCCAATACTTTTATCATTAACTTTTTTACTATCAATTAACTCTTGAGTTGTTTCTTTCTCCTCAAAAGGAACAGCAACAATCGCTGTATAGTTACCAGCCTCATTACTTGTGATTCCTTTTTGAGGAACAAGAATCGCATTCTCAATATTTCCCAATGTATAATGAGGTTTTACAAACATACCGGGTAAAATTTTTGAATCAGGATTAGGAAATTCTGCTCGCAAAGTCACTGTCCCTGTTGTTTCATTAACTGTTTTATCAGAAAATTTAATAGCTCCTGTATATTCATATTTTGAACCATCATTGAAAAATAATTCAATTTTCGGATTGGCTTTATAAAGGGT
>CALYQY010000126.1 GCA_945291235.1 uncultured Gilliamella sp. | reverse complement strand
TTGAATTATCATCGTCATCACTATCAATATCAAATGACATATCTTGCGCTGACATGCGAGATTCCATTTCAAGTACGTCTTTACGACTCACACCTAATTCATCAGCAACCATATCAACTTCAGCATTATTAAACCAACCTAAACGTTGTTTGTTTTTTCTTAGGTTGAAGAATAATTTTCGTTGTGCTTTAGTTGTTGCAACTTTAACAATACGCCAATTTTTTAATACGTATTCATGAATTTCAGCTTTTATCCAGTGTACCGCAAATGAAACTAAGCGAACGCCCATTTCAGGATTGAAACGACGAACTGCTTTCATTAATCCAATATTACCTTCTTGTATTAAATCTGCTTGCGGTAATCCATAACCGGAATAACCACGGGCTATATGCGCAACAAAACGTAAGTGTGACAAAATTAATTGTCTTGCTGCGTCCACATCGTCATGATAATAAAGTCTTTCACCTAATGATTTTTCTTCTTCTGCGGTTAGCATCGGATAGGTGTTAATCATGCGAAGATATGATTCAATATTTCCTTGTGGGATTAAAGCACCTACTTGCATTTTTAAATCAGTACTCATTTAATTCCCCCTTTTAATTAAGCTATTTTGTTGCCTTTTTAAATAACAACAATTTAAAATCTTACTGTTTAATTAGACCATCAAAACGTGATTTAGTTCACATTTTTTATAATATATTTATATCTTGATAGCACTAATAATATTTATTTAATTTAATTAAGCAATATGCATCACTTTTAAATATTTTTTAGTCGCAATTAAAGCTGATAGCCAACCAATTATCATCGAAAATAAAACAATCAATATACTTTCATCCCATGAAAGTCCATTTATTGTCACTATTGTTCCAAATACATCTGCAACATGCAATATGATTGAATCTATTTGAAGTATAAATATTTTCGATAAAATTAAAGCTAAAATAGCACTTATTAGACCAATAAAGATGCCACTATATAAAAATGGTCTTAAAATAAATCCTTCTGTTGCGCCAATTAATTGCATAACAACAATTGTTTGCCTACGGGCAAAAATATTTAATCGAATGCTATTACCGATAACTAAAGAAACGGCAATAACCATTAAGATTGCTACTGTCCATACTATGGATTTTACCATATCTGTCAATGCGATAAGTCTGGTAAACCAACTATCATCGAGTTGTACATCATCAACACCTTCAATTTTCGATATTTCCGCCTGTAATTGATGAAGTTTAGTTGTCTGTTTGGCTTCTTTTTGTGGCAGTAAAATGGCTACTGCCGGTAATGGGTTCTCATCTAATAAATCTAAAGCACTGTCAAATCCAGACCATTTTTTAAACTCTTCACGTGCCTGCTCCGCTGACAGATAGTTGACACTTTCAAACTCGGTATAAGTTTTGAGTTTATCGAGTAAATCAGTCGTTTTTTCCGGTGTTAATGATTTATTGATATAGACAGTTAAATTAGGCGTTGGGTTCCATTGCTGTGCCGCTTGATTTGCATTTTTCCACAATATATATCCAATTGTCGGTAATGCAATTGAAATTGCGATCACAAAAATAGTGAGCAAAGAGGCAAAAATATGTTGTCTGAAATCATTAAATACATTTTTCCAGGCATAGGCAATTTGCCTTTTCCAACGTGCGAAAAAGCTATTTTCATTTTTTGCTTTTGGTTTAGCAGGTTTGACTTTTGCATTAATCATCAACTTTTAACCTCTAAACGTCCTTGATTCAAATTTAATATGCGATGATGTTTACGGCGAATAAGTGACATATTATGTGTTGCCATTAGCACTGTGACGCCAGCTTGATTAAATTCTTCAAACAATGTCAAAATATCTTTTGATAATTTATCATCCAAATTACCGGTCGGTTCATCGGCAAGTAAGACATTTGGGCGATTAACAATCGCACGAGCAATCCCGACCCGTTGTTGTTCTCCGCCGGATAGTTGTATAGGATAAAATTTCATTTTATCTAACAATCCGACTTTATCGAGAGCGGCGGAAACTCGTCTTTTGATCTCCTCAGCTGGTTTACCAAGAATAATTAATGGAATAGCCACATTATCGTAAACAGTATGATCCATCAGCAATTGGTGATCTTGAAAGATCATGCCAATTGTTCGGCGTAAAAATGGTACATCTTGTTTTTTTAAACTAGAGACATCAATACCATTAAGGAGCACTTTACCGTCATTTGCTTTTTCTAAACCGCAAATTAATCGCATTAAAGTGCTTTTACCGGCGCCAGAATGTCCGGTTAAAAATGCCATTTCACCAGAATATAAAGTAAAATTTATATTTTGTAGTGCGGGTTTTCCACCGGAATAAACTTTACTTACTCGCTGAAATTGGATCATGGTTTCTCTCTATTCATCTGTTTCATCAAACAGTGCATTGATAAAATCGTCAGCGACAAAAGGTCGTAAATCTTCGATCTTCTCACCAACGCCTATATAACGGATAGGGATATTAAATTGATCGGCAATACTAAAAATAATCCCACCTTTAGCGGTACCATCTAATTTGGTTAATGTCATACCGGTCACACCAACTGCTTCATTAAATAGTTTGGTTTGGCTAATGGCATTTTGCCCGGTACCGGCATCTATCGTTAACATGATTTCATGCGGGGTCGTTTCGTCTTGTTTTTTCATTACTCGAACGATCTTTTTGAGTTCATCCATTAAATGAGATTTATTTTGTAAACGTCCTGCTGTATCAGCAATAAGTACATCAATGTTTTTGGCTTTAGCTGCTTGCATAGCATCAAAAATAACTGAAGCCGAATCCGCATTGATATGTTGGGCGATAACCGGGATATTATTGCGCTCTCCCCACACTTGTAGCTGCTCAACGGCAGCAGCACGGAATGTATCGCCGGCAGCGAGCATAACGGACTTGCCTTGTTGTTGAAATTGACGAGCTAATTTGCCTATGGTAGTTGTTTTACCTACACCATTTACGCCAACCATTAATATAACAAAAGGCTTGTGACTTTCTATTTCAAGAGGTTTATCTACACCACTTAAAATAGATTTCATTTCTTGCTTTAAAAGCTCATGTAGTGCATCAGCGTCTTTTAGTTCTTTGCGTGAAGCTTGTTGAGTTAATGAACTGATTAATTTTTGTGTTGTATCAAAGCCTACATCGGCAATAATAAGCTGCTCTTCAAGCTCTTCAAATAACGCATCGTCGATCTTTTTTCCTTTAAATAAATTAAGAAAACCCGATCCAATATTTTGTTTAGTTTTAAAAAGACCTTTTTTTAAGCGTGAAAAAAAGCCTTCTTTTTTTTGTTCTGCCATAAATAAATTATCCTATGATCATATTAACGATCATTTTATCTTATTTTAGAATAAAGCCCAATGTATTCAATCAGAGAAAATAACATTATTGATCAATTTGATCCTTTAAAATTTAAAGGAAAGAATAGAATATCAACCAATATTAGACGATTAATTGTAATTAAAGATCATTGAGACTAATTGAACGCCACTCACCTTGTGACAATTGATGAGTAAAGAGATTATATTTGCCAATTTGTACACGCACGAGCCTTAAACAAGGAAAACCGACGGCGGCACACATTCGGCGAACTTGTCGATTTTTGCCTTCGGTTATTGTGATACTTACCCATGAGGTCGGTATCGTTTTGCGTTCTCTAATCGGCGGCACCCTTGGCCATAATTGTGTCGGCTCAGCCAGCGCCGAAACAATTGCTGGTGCGGTATGAAACTCTTTTAATTGAACACCCCGCTTTAATGCTTCAATCGCATTTTGGTTAATCTCACCTTCTACTTGTACCCAATATGTTTTAGGTAATTTGAATTTCGGGGAACTTATTTTAGCTTGTAATTTACCGTCATTGGTGAGTAATAGTAATCCCTCGCTGTCAGTATCAAGCCGACCAGCAGGGTAAAATTGTGGTAATGGTATAAAATTTTTTAATGTTTGATATTTTTCATGAAACGAAAACTGTGTAATGACATTAAATGGTTTATTAAAGGCGATTAGTGAATTCATCTCGTTCCTACAATACTTGATGTTTGATATTACATTTTATGATATAGAAAATCACGAACAAATAAATGATTATGCCAAATTATTTACATAAAATCTAAACGGCAAATAGCAAAAAAGCCCAGCATTTCTGCTGGGCTTTCGCTCTAATTTAAAAGTC
>CALYQY010000125.1 GCA_945291235.1 uncultured Gilliamella sp. | reverse complement strand
GATCAAGTCAGTATTGCCTTTTCATCATTAAATTGCCTTGAAATTATGGGCGCTAATGTGTCCAAAGGCAGTGCGTTAAAAAAAGTGGTCGATAAATTAGGATTAGCATTAAACGATAGTATTGCATTCGGTGATGGCATGAATGATTATGAAATGTTAAAAATGGTTGGAAAAGGGTGTATAATGCAAAACGCCACGCCAGATTTACGACAAAAATTACCTGAATTAGAAGTGATTGGTTCAAATGCTGATGATGCCGTACCGCATTATCTTGATAAACTTTTTTCAATTAATCCCTAACCAAATTATTGATAAAAATGAAAGCAGACAAAGAACTTAACACAATTGGATTACGCTGTCCTGAACCCATAATGATGGTTCGCAAAACGATGAGAGAGCTTGCTGTTGGGCAAGTTCTTCTTGTGATTGCTGATGATTTAGCAACAACTCGTGATATTCCCAGCTTTTGCCGGCATATGGATCATGAACTATTAAGTTCACAAATTGAATGCCCACCTTTCTATTACTGGATAAAAAAAACGCATTAAATGCAGGTCAACATGTCGCTAAAGATAGATATATTTATCAATTAAAATCAAGTTGATATAGATAATATCGAAGTGTTCGCCAATCGCTAGTTGTCAAATTATCGCTCATCAAAAAAAGGGTACAGTGTTGCCCTGTTCGCCTTGATTTCAAATTCAAAAATAGACTATAACGAAGTATTAAGGGTTTTCGCATTAAATGCCATCGCTGATTGTGCCAATAAATCTGATTGATGTGATGAAATAAAGCTAATTCACCAGTTATTGTTTGAAAATAGCTAAGACTGCGCCACCACTCAACTATCAATAAAATGATCACCACAAATGTATAGGCGTTAAATGAGGTATCGGCAAATAAAAATAGGCTAGCCATTATTAACAATAAATAAAAACTTGATGAAATGATGATTTGCAAGTAAGATTGCTTAAGTTTTGTACTCCACATAATGATCACCCAAAAATAATAACGTCTAACTTTCTCATACTTTGCTAGAAATATTTTAGAATTTATCAATAATTGTGAAACAACACGCACATAGAATCGTAAACGATAAATCGTTACTTATTTATTTAATATGGTTAACTTCAAAATTACGATAGATACACTAAAATCAAATTTTTAATGTGCAATTGAAAAGGATTGAATGATTTTTAGAAAGAGTATTTTATTGTGTTGTTCGATTAAATTGAGTGCTAAGTATTGAAAACGAACAAAGGGACTTATCACTTTTTGTTTTATGCAATTTACTATAATTAGTATATACTCATCGACCTAAAAAAAGTTAAAAACCTTACAGGAAATAGAGTTTTTTTAATTATTTCCAAATTTACCTTAAATCAATTAGGTAGGAATGATTAGTGATGTTAGTTAGAGTAATAAAGTTTTTTCTCAAATTTTTTGCTGGTTGCTTACTGTGTGGCTTAGTCATCGGTATAGCTGGTTATGCCTATTATTCAAAGGATCTACCAGATGTTGCTACACTAAAAGATGTGCAATTACAAACACCGTTACAAGTACTCAGTAAAGATGGTGAGTTAATTGCGATTTTTGGTGAACGTCGACGTACGCCTCTTAAATATGATGAAATACCTAAAACGGTTATTAATGCGGTTATTGCCACCGAAGATTCCCGATTTTATGAACACTTTGGTATCGATCCAATCGGAATTATTCGCGCAATGTATATCGGATTAAAACAAAAAGGATTTTCACAAGGTGGAAGTACCATTACTCAACAAGTTGCTAAAAACTTCTTTTTAACTTCTGAAAAAAGTATTTCTCGAAAAGTAAAAGAAATGATCTTAGCGATCCGCATGGAAAAAGAGCTGTCCAAAGATGAGATCATGGCACTTTACTTAAACATGATTAACTTTGGTTCACGAGCTTATGGTGTTGCCGCAGCTTCCTATACTTTTTTTGGTAAAACACCTGATCAATTAACTTTAGATGAAGCCGCTTTATTGGCTGGTCTTCCGAATGCGCCTTCTGCATATAATCCAATTTCGCATCCTAATAAAGCATTAACAAGACGTAACTGGGTATTGGGACGAATGTTAGATCAATCCTACATTACGCAAGCGGAATACAATGAAGCCATAAAAAAACCTTTAAATGTCAGTTACCATTCTCCACAGATCGCCTTTTCTGCTCCTTATATTGCTGAAATGGCACGGCAATTTATGTTTGAAAAATTTGGCGAAAAAGCCTATACGGACGGTTATAAAGTTTATACAACTATCTCAAAACAAGACCAAATTGCCGCAACAGAATCAATACAAAAATCGATCATTGATTACGACAAACGACATGGTTATCGTGGTGCTAATAAAATTTTATGGAAAGAAAATGAAACCGCTTGGGATGACGCAAAGATCCTCGAAACATTAAATAAATACACTTGTTATAGTGGAATCTGCCCAGCTGTTGTGCTGAAGTCTACGGAAAAACAAGCATCAATTGTATTAACTGATAATAGTCATGTTGAGATTTTGTTCGATGGCATGAAATGGGCAAGACCATTTATCAATGATAATAAACAAGGCGCTTATCCACATAAAGTATCAGATGTGCTAAAAGCGGGTCAGCTTATCTGGGTGAGAAAAGTTAACGACTTATGGGAACTGTCTCAGCTACCCACTGTCAATGCGGCATTGGTATCATTGGATTCTGAAAATGGTGCGATAAAAGCGATTGTCGGTGGTTTTGATTTCAATCTCAGTAAATTTAACCGTGCGACGCAAGCACTTCGTCAATTAGGCTCAAACATAAAGCCATTTATCTATACTGCAACGTTAGAACATGGCTTAACAATGGCAACACTCCTTAATGATGCACCGATTGTTCGAACAACAGGCAGCACGACCTGGAAACCCAAAAACTCACCACCGCAATACGCAGGCCCTTTACGTCTACGCATTGGTTTAGGTATGTCTAAAAATGTCATGATGGTACGAGCCTTACGTGCGGTTGGAATCGACTATGCAGCCACTTATTTAGAACGATTTGGCTTTCCTAAAGAAAATATTTCGCATAACGAATCGCTTGCTTTAGGTTCTGCATCATTTACGCCTTTACAAGTAGCAAGAGCGTATTCTGTTATCGTTAATGGCGGCTATTTGATTACCCCTTATCTAATTGAAAAGATTGAATACACAAGTGATAAAAGTATTATCTATCAACATCAACCTGTTATCGCTTGTCACGACTGTCAAGATGATCTCATTATTACTGACTCAACACCTCAAACTAATAACGATGTGGAAAATGCTACCAATGAATCTGGCAGTGAAGAGCCTGAACAAGCGAATCTCAGAGCCGATGATAATATCATTATTCCTGACATTGAAATTAATCATGAAAATAATAATAAGCCTATCACACCAATTTATGCACCACATACATTAAGTAGTGATATTGCCTTCATTATGAAAGATGGGTTACGTTCAACGGTATTTGGTGGTTCAGATTGGCAAGGAACAGCATGGCGTGTTAAAGCTTTAGGTCGACGAGATGTAGGCGGTAAAACGGGGACAACCAATGCATCTAAAGATGTTTGGTTTTCTGGATTTGGTGCCAATATTGTCACAACTGTATGGATGGGTTTTGACGATCATCGTCGTGAATTAGGAAAAACCTTCCGCGCTGAAGGAGGGGCCAATACGGCCAATCCAATATGGGTTGACTATATGAAAGAAGCTTTAAAAGATGTGCCTGTTGTTACCGATGTTCAACCGGAAAACGTAATTAGTGTTACAATCGACCAAAAAACAGGATTATTACCACAATCTGGTGCAAACACCATGACAGAATATTTTATTAAAGGCACTGAGCCTACCCGTTATGCAACTAAAGAAGTCGGTACCGAAACAACAGATTCGGACGGTAACATTTCTGAACTATTCTAATTGAGGTATGATAATGAATGGTTCAATCAGAATAATTGGCGGAAAATGGCGAGGACGTAAATTAGCTGTACTTGACAAGCAAGGGTTGCGTCCGACCACAGATCGCATTAAAGAAACACTGTTTAACTGGCTAATGCCAGTTATTCATGACAGCACCTGTCTGGATTGTTTTTCAGGTAGTGGTTCATTGGGATTCGAAGCCGCTTCACGCGGGGCTAAAAGCGTTACGTTACTTGAAAAAGACAAGCAAGTCGCGAGCCAACTCAACAAAAATAAACAGCT
>CALYQY010000124.1 GCA_945291235.1 uncultured Gilliamella sp. | reverse complement strand
AGGTGCTGCTGCAGGTATGGGCGGCATGGGTGGAATGGGCGGAATGATGTAATTCCTCTCATCTACAGACGAAAAGCATTAACTCGAATCACCCGCATAGTGCGGGTGATTTTTTTTTGGTTATTTTTTAATTGATTTAAAAGTGTAAAACAAATTTTTTCGCTTGATGCGGATCTAATTTTGATAGAAAAAACAGCTACAACCCCACATACAATACCCTCACGATATCTTACCGAGATAACCTATCAAGCAGATGAATTTTATAATTTATAATAATTATATTGTCAAAAAGAGAGGTTGATTAGATAATAACGCGCTGAAAAGATGAGACTTATCTTTTTCAAGTAATGGAATTAATTATCCTGTTTTTAAATAAAAGGATAGATTTTAAAAAGGAAAAAAACAATGAGCGTAGCTTCAAAGAAAAAATTAGCCACCACTGAACAAAGAGATTATTCTGCAAGACAACGTGAAAAAAATACTAAAGCAGAAAACCCGCAAGCAAATATTAAGGACAATACCTTTTTTAATGTCATTTTTTCAGATAGCCTCTCTTTAGAGCAAAAAGTAGAAGAAGTCACCCGCATATTAGCTTTCACTGACAACAAAGAAAATGATCGTGCCAAAATTCAAGAATTTGATGCGTTTAAGGAATACTTACAATCTATCTCAGAAGAGATGTCAAAACAGCGTATCGAAATGACCGATACAGAAGTGTTTGCTGAATTACAACGTGTTTATTCTGATTTTAATGATGATCTTAATGATTTTATTGAAAAAATAAAACCGCTTACCGAAATCACTGATGCACTTTATAACTTGCGCCAAAATGGTGAAACGCGTAATGCGTTGGCAAAAATTAAAGCTGATCAACAATGGGACGCAGAAAAAGAGGCACAACAAGCGCAATTAAATAACGAAATTCATGACAATCAAATACAAATCAAAAAACTTGAAGCTGACAATATTGAACTTGAAAAAGAGAGATCGTTCTTCGGGCTAGGTCAAACCAAACCGGCAGCAAAAGCGAAAATCACCGCTAATGAACAAACAATAGCATTTTTAAAACAAGCTATCGAAAACAAGCGTAAGCAAATTGGCGAGATCGTAGCTGAAGTCAAACAGAATCATCAGCAGCGCACACAATCAATTGATGTTGAAAAGCTTAAAGAATTACTGAATTTAACTTCCGATCAACACACCTTACGCCAAGCCGATATGGTTCAATCAGCACTAAAATTTGTCAATCAAGGCAAAGAGCGTTTTGGTGCTATCCGCAATCATCTGGAAAAAATGGTCAAGCAAATTGAGGGATTAAGTGATAATAATGGCAATATGATCCAAATCTACGCCATTATGAACGAAGCGACCAAACAAGTTGAAAAAGTTCACCGTGAACGCAGAGCAGAGCTTGAAAACAAAGACGTCGGCGACAATTTACTTGAGTCAATGAAACTTGATGAAGCAAGACGTAATTTAGATGAGCATATTGATACCGTATCAACAGCAACCGTTGATACCATGCAAACTTATGGTGAATTAACCACTGAAGCAATCAAAATACGTAATATGCAAGCGGCAACCAAAAAGCAAGTTGAAAGCGCAAGAGCAATGCACTCTCGCGGTATTGCATCGGTTGCATCACAACTAAGTGTCGTGGTCACAGCGGTTAACTCAGCGGCGATCAATGAAGCACAATCCATGGCAGGCAATACCCTCGCTGAAATGACACGTGTAACTAATGATATTGCGAAAAATGAAGCAATCCGCATCGCAACTGGCCGTGATGAAATCAATAATGATTTAGAAGCCATGTTACAAAACTTAGCAGAATTTGGTGATACCCAACGTGAAGCGACTGAAATCACCCGTTCAGCACTTGAAACAATGCGTGCTAATTTGGAAGAAATCGAAAAAATGTCTAAAGATGTTCAAGAAGACACCCGTGACTTTATTGCAGTAACCGGTGACGTTTTATCAGAAAAAACCGAAACCAAAAAAGAGAGCACGGGTACAACTTCGCCCTTTAAACTATAACAAAGGAATTATCAATGTATTTAGTTAGAGGACGCGAATATTTAGCGCAATATCCCAATTTTGCTTTAGTGGGAAGGGAGCATGATTTAGAAAGAATATCATCGATTCTTATACGAAAAACTTCAAACTCACTATTATTAACGGGTCCAGCAGGTGTAGGCGTTTCGGCGCTTACCCTTGGCTTACAAGCGGCAAAAAATAATCCGGACACACCATTTGACTTAATTGTCAAAAAACTGTTTTGGTTAAATAGTGATGCACTTTTTGCCAGTGGTGATAGCGCAAAAATTAATAACGAGTTTCAACGAATTTTAAAAAAATTAATGCAAACACCGGAATCGGTTTTAATCATAACCGACACGGCTAATTTTCTTGAAGCAGCACACAACACCGGCAACTCACACTTTATCAACGCTTTAAATAATGCGGATAAATCAGATAATTTCCAAGTTATTTTAGAAGTGCGTGATGATAAATTAAGCAGTGTTTTAAAAGCCAGCACCAATATGTCTGAGCTTTACACCCTTTATGATGTCAAAGAGCCGGCTGGAGATGATTTAAATGCAATTGTTAGTGTTGTTGCACAAGAGTTATCTGAGCACCATAAAATTGCAGTGGATGAAGAAGCCGTCATCGAGGCGATCCATTTAACAAGTAAATATCGTGACAGTTTAGGTTTAGGTGGCGCACAACCACAACGAGCAATTTCATTACTCGATCGTGCTTTTGCCAGCTACCGCCAATTAACCCATAAACAGCACCCTAAAATTACGGAATTAATGGAAAAAATCAGCCGTAGTTCTAATGAATCAGAAAAGCAAGAGCTGCAAAAGCAACTTGACCAGTGGCAACAAGATTGGCAAGAACTTAAATCAGAGATTAGCAAAACTTACCAATATCAACGTGATGCTGAAACAATGCGCTTTAAGTTGCAAGATGAGATCACTCAGTTAGAACAAGAAGAAGAGAATAACAAAAATTCAGAATCTTCTGCTATAAAAACCTTTGCCCAGTTAACTTCTGGTGGATTTGATTCACCCGCAGTGACCAAATTAAAAGAAAAAATTCGACAAATCGATGCCGAAATTGAACAAAATAACCAACAACATAAAAAACTGGTCACATTAGCTAACAAAGATTTACAGCTTAAGCGCCAGCAAGTGATCAGTGAATTTAGTAAAATTTCGGGTATTTCGGCCAATAAACTCGATGAAAATGAAATCGAAAACTTAATTCATCTTGAAGATCACCTATTATCACGCATCTTTGGGCAAGATAATATTGTTAAGCATGTCGCCAATTCGGTAAAAGTTGCGAAAGTGGATGCGCTTGAAGAGTCGGGTCCAGCCATGTCTTACTTATTCCTAGGTCCGTCCGGTGTAGGTAAAACCGAAATGGCCAAAGCGCTTGCGCTCTATGTATATGGAGACGAAAAATCATTAATACGTTTTGACATGTCTGAATATATGGAAAAACATGCCGTTGCCAAATTGATCGGTGCACCACCAGGTTATGAAGGCTTTGAAGCAGGCGGGATTTTAACCAATTCAGTTAGAGCAAAACCTGTTGGTATTTATCTTTTCGATGAAATCGAAAAAGCACATCCGGATGTATTTAATATCTTTTTACAGATCTTATCGGACGGAAGATTAACCGACAACGTTGGTCGAACCGTTGATTTTTCCGATATCATGATCATCATGACATCTAACATCGGGCAATCTTACTATTTAGATCCGGAACTGTCCGATGAAGTAGCTTGTCAATTGGCAACAAATGAACTCAATAATACTTACCGTTCAGAATTGCTTAACCGCTTTAACGGCCGAGAAAATATTCTTCACTTTAAACGCTTGCCGATGCAAATTATCGAAAAAATTATTCGCCGTGAAATCGATAAATTGAATCAAGCTTATCAGCCACGAGGCTATAGCATTGAAATGCAAGATGCTTGTATCAGCGCATTTTGTCATGAACACTATGACATTATTCGTGGTGCACGAGGTTTACCGGGTTATATTAAAGCCAATATAAGACCATTTATTGTGAATCATATTTTACAAAACCCTCATGATCAGGGCGTATTTAAAGCGATTTATAATCAACAGACGCATAGTTTTGATATCGAATTTAGCAAAAACTAATACGATATTTTACTTTGGGCAAATAGGTTGATTTATTGCTAAATCATACTTAAGCAAAGGGG
>CALYQY010000123.1 GCA_945291235.1 uncultured Gilliamella sp. | reverse complement strand
TAATTTTGAAAACACGTTTTTGCTTCCAAGCCCATACCGAAGGACTCACATAATGAATTGTTTTAATCCCTGCTCGCTTTAACTTACCTTCTAAGGAAAGATTAAAATCAGGTGCATCAATTCCTATAAAAATGTCGGGTTTTAATTCAATTAAACGCTTAGTAATATCACGACGTATTGCTAAAATACGACGTAATTTTCCCAACACTTCTACAATCCCCATAACAGAAAGCTCATCCATTTCATACCAAGCTTGACACCCTTCAGCTTGCATTAAAGGCCCTGCAATACCAACAAATCGAATATTAGGATGATACTTTTTGAGAGAACGAATCAATCCAGCGCCCAGAATGTCGCCAGATGTTTCACCGGCGACTAAAGCAATGGTTAATGATTTATTCGTATCTGTCTGGCTTGTGATTGGTTGACTAGTCATTAACGAATGATGCCACGTGTTGAACGTGCAAAAAAATCATTGAATAATTTGACTTCAGGATATTGATTTGCAATAGCCTCAATTTCTGCTTTCGCTTCGTCTAACGATAGCCCATTTCGATAAAGAATTTTGTAACTATTGCGGATAGCTTGCAAAGCTTCTTTACTGAATCCACGACGTTTTAGACCTTCGTAATTCACGCCATGTGGTGTGGCATGATTTCCTTGTGCTATCACATAAGGTGGGACATCTTGCGCAACGCCTGAACAACCACCAACCATAACATGTGATCCAATGACACAAAATTGATGTACCGCAGTCATACCACCAATGATAACATGATCATCTAACTGAACATGTCCACCAAGTGTTGCATTATTTGCCAAAATACAATGATTACCAATTTGACAATCATGTGCAACATGCGCATTAATCATTAGTAAATTATCACTGCCAATTTTGGTAATTCCGCCACCTTGAACAGTACCGCGATGAATAGTCGCGCTTTCGCGAATCATATTGCGATCACCAATTTCAGTGCGAGTTGGTTCGCCTCGATATTTTAAATCTTGGTTAACTTCACCAATCGATACAAATTGAAATATCTGGTTATCTTTACCAATTTTAGTGTGGCCATTGATGACTACATGTGATTTTAAAAAAGTCCCTTCACCAATTTCAACATTTTCACCAATAAAGCAAAAAGGACCAATTTTAACATTGTTACCAATTTTGGCGCCTTTTTCTATCACTGAACTTGGATGTATTTCCGTTGCCATAGCATTTCCTTCATACTGTTTTTGGGATATTTAGACAAATCAATACTATTTACGAGCACACATCATCTCGGCTTCGCAAACTAACTTTCCATCAACAGTTGCTACACCATGGAATAATGCAATTCCACGACGCTCTTTAATATATTCCACATCCAGTACAATCTGATCACCAGGCACAACAGGTCGTTTAAAACGAGCTTTATCAATAGATGCAAAATAGTACAATTGTCCGGGTGATAATTCTTCAATACTTTTAAAAGCTAAAATACCCGTTGCTTGGGCCATCGCTTCTAAAATTAAAACACCGGGGAAAATGGGTTTATTAGGAAAATGTCCCTGAAAAAAAGGCTCATTGACCGTTACATTTTTGATTGCTTTTAGCGTTTTCCCTTTTTCATAACTAATCACACGATCAACCATTAAAAAAGGATATCGATGTGGTAATAAACTAATAATTTCTTCGATATCAAGGGTATTAAGTTCGGTAGTCAAAATAGCTATCCTTATATATTAATATAAACTTTTTACATTATAACTGAGGATGCCACTTGCACTCAAGAATGATTTAATCATCAAGAAAGGATTAATGACAATGTTAATGATTTGTTAAGGCGAATTTTTTACTAATAATGGTTTGTAAATACTGTATTATCTAATATCAAATAAGTTATAATATTAATAATAATAAAAAAATTTCAATATGGAGAATTAAAATGAAGTTATTTTTAAGAATGACGCTAATCAGTAGCGCAATTGTGTTAGCTTTAACTGGATGTGATACCAAAAGTAATCCGACGGCTAAGCAAACAACTACCCATGCTGAACAAACTATCACGTCGGCAGAACAATCAGCCAATCCGAATAAAGTGACATTAACTACTCAAACACAAAAAGATTCTTATGCATTAGGTTCTTCATTTGCGTCTTCTTTAAAAGAAAGCGAAATTGATATCGATCCTGACTATATTATCAGCGGACTCACTGAAACATTTAACAGTAAATCACAATTATCAAATGATGAAACTGACGCTATTTTAAGTGCTATTCGTCAACGTGTGATGGAAAAAGCCAAAGCGCGTTTTGAAAAAGAAAAAGCAGAAAATATTGAAGCAGGTTCGAAATTCCGTTCAGAATTTGCTAAACAAAGTGGTGTAAAACAAACTAAGTCGGGCTTACTTTATCAAATAATTAATCAAGGTTCTTCTCATCATCCAACAAAAGATAGTAACGTTATTGTTCATTATGAAGGTAAACTCGTTGACGGACGTAAATTTGATAGCTCATATGATCGTGGTGAAACCGTTAGCTTTAAACTTGATGAAGTAATTAAAGGTTGGGCTGAAGGAATTCAATTAATTGGAGTAGGTGGTAAAATCAAATTAGTCATTCCACCAGAATTAGCATATGGTAGTCAATATTATCCAGCTCAAGGAGACAAAGCAGCGATTTTACCAGAATCAACTTTAGTTTTTGAAATTTCGCTATTGGGCATTGATGGAGATAACAATGGGAACAATCAACAATCTTCATTTAAGCAAATAAGATAAATAAATTGATTACTTCATTGAAATATACACTCGTTGTTTTGGGTCCTGCTTATGGGACCCAATCTGCTTATTGTGCGTATCAATTTGCACAAGCCTTATTGTTAAATACATCTCACACCATAAAAAATATCTTTTTTTACGCTGATGGTGTTTATAATGGTAATCGATATACCGACCCTGCCAATGATGAATTTGATTTAGTCAGCGCTTGGCAAGAATTAGCAAAAAAATATGATCTACCCTTAACAATTTGTGTTGCAGCTTCGCTAAGACGTGGAATAACCGAAGAAAATATTGCCGATTATTTTCAATTAACCGGTTTAGGCGAGCTAACTGAATCAATCACTTTATCAGATCGTGTCATTCAATTTTAAATATGACGGTTAATGATATGAAGAAAATTGCCATTATTATTCATTCTTCCCCTCATGGTAGTGCCAAAGGTCGAGAAGCACTTGATTTGGCTTTAGCATTGTCTGCTTTAAATCATATTACGGTCATTTTTACTGATAAAGGCATTTTTCATCTATTACCTGATCAGCATCCCGATCTCATTTTGATGCGTGACTATATCGCCACATTCAATATGCTTGAACTTTATGATATTGAAGATGTTTATGTGAGTGAGTCAGCATTAAAATCGCATAATCTTTCTGATTTCACCTTTAATATTACCACTAAAGTGATTAACCATTACGATTTAAATCAATTGCTTGATGAGCAAGATGTCATTTTAACATTCTAATTTAATATTAAATTTTTAATCTGCTTCATTATTAAAAATTGTTTCGCCCACATCATCCTTTCAATTAAGACTAATCTAGTCTGATTAACATTAGACTAAGCCATATTTAGAAACGCAATAACTGATTATCAAATCAAACACAACGGAAAGAAATAAGAATATCGAAGGGTAATAAGTAATCAAGAAAAATAAAAAACCGCCTTATTTTGTCGTTAAGTATGACGAATAAGGCGGATTAATTAATAGTGATAGTTTAAGTTGTTATCGTTTAAACTAATTTTTTCATTTGATCTGCAATCTTTTCAGCTTGTTGACCTACAACAATTTGCACACCTGTTTTACCTAGTTTAATCACAGCCATTGCACCTAATGCTTTAGCGGCTGCTTCATCAACTAAATCAGAATCTTTCACACTCAAACGTAATCGAGTGATACAAGAATCAATATTAGTCAGGTTTTCTTTACCGCCAACAATAGCTAAATATTGTTCAGCAAGCGCTGTGGTATCAGCTGTCGTTTGCGCTGGTTTAGCGGTATCAGTTGTCGATGATTGTGCCGCACTGTCTTCATCTTCACGACCTGGGGTTTTAAGGTTAAATTTAACAATGATAAAGCGGAACGCAACATAGTAAACCACAAAGAACACTAAACCTTGAAGAATGAGCATATACCAATGCACTGCAAGAGGATTTCCAGATTGCAGTAACATATCGATTAAACCGGCACTGAAACCAAATC
>CALYQY010000122.1 GCA_945291235.1 uncultured Gilliamella sp. | reverse complement strand
GCATATGGTGCAAATTTAGAATGGCGTTTATTTGATACAGGCTTAACTGCTGGTGCTGGTTATGCACAATCAACTGTTAAAGATTCACGTCATAGTACTTGGGCAACAGGTGTCAAGTATGATAACTATAATTTATACTTAGGTGCTAACTATTTCCAAAGTAAACTGAAAAATGGATATATCAATCGCCATGGTGAAGATGCTGATATCAAAATTAAAGGTTTTGAATTAGTTGCTCAGTATGGTATCGAGTTAGAAGTTGGTCGTTTAACACCTTCTTTAGCTTATGTGAATCATAAAATTCGTAGTGGATATGTGTCTGAAGCGAGTCATAAACTTTATAACAGAGACAGCAGTTCACCAATGGCTAAATACGTGTCTGTAGGTGCTACTTATGATCTTAATAAAAATTTCAGCGCTATTGTAGAATATAAATTTAATCTACTTGACCATAAAGACATTGGTGCTGAAATGAATACAGTTAAAAATCGTAGTCATAAGAAAGTTAATAATCCAGGTACAAAAGATGTATTGGGTGTTGGTTTAATTTACCAATTCTAATTTCCTCTTTGTATCTTGAAAAAAGGCACTTAGGTGCCTTTTTTATCGCCATTTAAATACTTTTCCGTCTAAAAACACATTTTATGCTTAAAACTAATTTAGTGCAGAGACTAAAATAGCTTTAAACAAGTAAAGATTACTTTACTACCATAATTATATATACAATATAAGCATAAAAATTCTATATCTAACGTTAGATATCACAGAAATAATATAGTTGCTAAATATTAGCGATTATTTATTGGTCGAGAGCAAATTAATTTGCATCTTTAATAATAAATACCTACGAGGGTAACAAAATGAAACGTAATCTATTAGCAATCGCTATTCCTGCGCTTTTAATTGCAGGTACAGCAAGCGCTTCTATTGAAGTGTGGAATAAAGACGGTAATAAAGTTGACTTTTATGGTCGAGTTTATGCATTAAATTATATTACTGACCGTAATAACCAAACAGGCGAAGGTGATAAAACGACTGCACGTCTAGGTATGTCTGGTCAAACTCAAGTTACTGACTGGCTATCTGGTTATGGACGTTGGGAATATGAAGCGAAAACGGGTAAAGATGCGGATAATGAAACTCGTTATGCATTTGCTGGTTTAAACTTTGGTGATTTTGGTTCATTTGATTATGGTCGTAATGACGGTGTACTAAAAACCTTAACTTCTTATACCGACGTTTTACCAGAGTTTGGTGGTGATGCATCAAATAATGATATTTATGCATTAACTGCACGTACTAAAGCTGTAGCGACTTACCGTAACTCAGACTTCTTTGGTCTTGTAGATGGTTTACGTTTTGCTGTTCAATATGCAGATAATGGTGACAATAGCTCAACTCGTAAATTAAATACCGTTGACCATAACAATGGGCATGATAGCGCTGAAGCATGGGGTTCTGTTATTGATTGGGATGTACTTGATACCGGTTTATCTGTCGGTGCTGGTTATGCTCAAACAGGTGGTCACAAAGATGCTAAAGCATGGTCAGCAGGTATTAAATACGACAATAATAATGTGTATTTAGCTGCGCTTTATATTCAAGGTAAACAAAAATATGGTTGGGATAATGGATCGTCTACTAGCAATGCGGATGATTTAAAAACTAAAGGTTTTGAACTTGTTGCACAATATGGAATTGACTTCGATATTGGTCGTTTAACTCCATCAGTTGCATATATTCAACATAAAGTTAAAGATGCTTCAAGCTTATCAGGTGATGCAGGGCTTAAAGGTAATGACCTTGTTAAATATGTTGATGTTGGTTTAACTTATGCATTCAACAAAAACTTACAAGCTATTGTTGATTACAAAATCAATTTATTAGATAAAGATGATATTGGTGCACGTCGTGCTCTATATGATAATAGCACATTTAGCAAATCAGAAATTAAAGCGACAACAAAAGATACCGTTGCACTTGGTTTAATTTATCAATTCTAATTAATTGCAATTTAATACTTTGGAAGGCACTTCGGTGCCTTTTTTATTGTCTCTAATTCAATTAAATAAAACTTGTATTTTATTATATACTCTGCTAAAAACAGACAAGATAATAATAGATTAGGACAACATTATGCGTTATACCACTCGTCAACTGCCTGCAAAGAAAAATATAGCTTTAGTCGCACATGATCACTTAAAAGAATCATTATTAAATTGGTGTAAACGAAATCGAGACGAGCTTTCACATCATCATTTATGTGGTACCGGAACCACTGGGACATTAATTAAAAAAGAAACAGGTCTAAATATTAAACCTATGCTTAGCGGTCCTATGGGCGGCGATCAACAAATTGGGGCACTAATTGCCGAAGGAAAAATTGATATTCTTATCTTTTTTTGGGATCCACTCAATGCAGTGCCACACGATCCTGATGTTAAAGCTTTACTTCGTTTATCAACGGTCTGGAATATTCCGGTTGCGACTAATCAAGCAACCGCTAACGCATTGATTCAATCCTCTATTTTCATGCAAGAAGTTGAAATTGAGATTCCTGACTATCAAGGTTACTTAGCTGAAAGGTTAAAATAAATGCCAATTCCATCCCAAATACGGAAAACAGGTAGGCAAATATTATTATTTGATAATTTGTTTATTGTATTGGGGTTTTATATTGTCTTTCCACTTGTTTCAACTCATTTTGTAAGTGAAATAGGTTGGAGTGCATTATTTGTGGGATTTGCATTGGGATTTCGGCAATTTGTTCAACAAGGGTTTGGTATTATTGGTGGTGCTATCGCTGATCGATTTGGTGCAAAACCCATGATCATAACAGGTATGTTTTTGCGGTCGATTGGCTTTATTTCAATGGCTTTAGCAACTGAACACTGGTTATTACTTGTATCTTGCTTATTGTCTGCATTGGGTGGACTGTTATTTGATCCACCTCGAATGGGATTAACCATAAAATTTACTAGACCTCACGAACGAGGCAAATTTATATCTTTATTAATGATACAAGATAATGCAGGTGCAGTTATTGGTGCTCTTATTGGTGGTATCTTAATAGATTATGATTTCCAATTAGTTTGTTGGTGCGGCGCTTTTATCTTTTTCTTATGTGGCATTTTTAATCTGTTTTTTTTACCCTCTTATCATATTGCAATTGGTAAAGCTTCAATTATTAATGGTATGAAAATGGTTTTGAAAGATAAAAAGTTTACTCATTATGTGCTTACTTTAACTGGTTATTATGTGCTTGGGGTACAAGTCATGTTGATGCTACCTCTAACTATTACCAATATTTCAGGAAGTTCAAGCTATGTGAAATGGATGTACGTGATTGAAGCAATTATCTCACTAACTCTGCTTTATCCTATTGCTCGGTTTAGTGAAAAACATTTTAGATTAGATCAACGCCTTAAATTTGGATTACTATTGATGTCGTTTGCCTTTATAATAATCGGATTTACATCCCAATTATCTATTTTGTTATCACTCATAGCGCTTTTTTACCTTGGTGCAATTGTAGCAGAGCCGGCTAGAGAAACTTTAGCAACCGTTTTAACTAATCCAAAAGCCAAAGGTAGTTATATGGGATTTAGTCGATTAGGGCTTGCTTTAGGTGGGTTTGTTGGTTATACCGGTGCCGGTTGGCTTTATGAAATTGCAATCAAGATGGGTTTTCCGCATTTGCCGTGGATTATTTTAACTTTAGTTGGTTTCTTAACGTTAGGTTATTTACAGTATTTATTTAAAGATGAACCCCCCATCAATTTAGTTAAGATGAAAAATATCGGTTAATTTCACCATATTTAAATAAAATAGCTTCACCAACGTTTAATTTATGCCAAGTTTCATTTGAAGTTAATGGCATAGTTGAAATAATGGTGACAATATCATTTGGTGTGGTATGCTTTTGAAAATCAATTTCAACATCTTCATCAATTAATTTAGCTTTACCAAATGGTGCTTTTCGGGTTATCCAATGCAAATTAGTTGAGCAATAAGCGAAGACATATTGCCCATTAGAAAGCAGCATATTAAATATACCAAATTGATTTAGATTAAGCGCACATTCTTGAATATAAGTAAAAAGCTCAATATCATCAGAGGGTTGTTTTGGGTATTTTTTATGCAATTGATTAATTAAATAACAAAAAGCATATTCACTATCTGTTAACCCAACAGGTTCAAAAATCCCTATATCTAATGTTTGATAATCAGTCAATTGCCCATTGTGAGCAAATGTCCAATTTTTTCCCCATAATTCGCGAGTAAAAGGATGAGTATTTTCTAAGGCCACTCCTCCTCGATTAGCTTGACGAATATGAGCAATTACTGCCGTTGATTTTATTG
>CALYQY010000121.1 GCA_945291235.1 uncultured Gilliamella sp. | reverse complement strand
GCTTGTGCGACTTGTGATGGATTTTTCTATCGTAATCAGAAAGTGGCTGTCGTCGGTGGCGGTAATACAGCTGTCGAAGAAGCACTTTACTTAGCTAACATTGCAAGTGAAGTTCACTTAATTCATCGTCGTGATACCTTTAGAGCAGAAAAAATATTAATGAATAGATTGCACGAAAAGGTACAACAAGGAAAAGTGATTTTACATACTCATCGCATTGTTGATGAAATTTTGGGCGACAATATGGGCGTAACGAGTGTCAGGTTACTCAGTACCCAAGATCCCAATATCAGTGAAGAAGTCGCTGTCATGGGCGTTTTTATCGCCATAGGTCATAAACCAAATACCGAGATTTTCGAAGGACAGCTTGAGTTAAAAGATGGATATATTAAAGTCAAATCCGGTACAGAAGGTCGAGCAACACAAACCAGTGTCGAAGGAATTTTTGCGGCAGGCGATGTGATGGATCACATTTATCGGCAAGCCATTACTTCGGCAGGTACGGGCTGTATGGCAGCATTGGATGCAGAACACTATTTAGATAATTTAAAATAGAAAATATTGATATTCATGTCATTAGATAAACAACGTCAGACTTATTTATTAAATTGGCTAAAGCAGCATGCAAAAGGATATAAATCTGACTTGCGTGCCTCGACTTTAACCGGCTTTTTGTTAACCATTTTTGTGATCTTTCAAGCGGCTTTGTTAGCAACGATCTTACAAAAGTTAATTATTGAGCAACACAGCTTTTTTGACATTTTGCCTTATTTTGGTTGTTTGGTTATTGTGTTTCTAGTCCGCGCTGGTTTACTTTATTTACGAGAGAAAATTAATTTTATTTTAGGCAAAAAAGTTAGAAAACAGATTCGTCATCAATTAATCAATCAGCTTGAAAAATTGGGCCCTGCCTATCTAAATCGAAGCACCACCGGTGCATGGAGTACATTAATTATTGAACAAGTTGATAATCTCCAAGATTTTTTTGCCCGCTATTTACCGCAAATGCGTTTAGTGAGTATGGTACCTATTTTAATCTGTATCGCAATTTTCCCTTTTAATTGGGCAGCAGCACTTATTTTACTCGCTACAGCCCCATTAATTCCGATTTTTATGATTTTAGTGGGTATGGGTGCTGCGGATATTAATCGTCGCCACTTTAAAGCATTGAGTTATCTAAGCGGTCATTTTTTAGATCGATTAAAAGGTCTAAATACCATTCGGCTGTTTAATCAAGGCGAAAAACAAGCTCAAGAGATTAAGCGTGCATCCGAAGATTTTCGCGTTAAAACGATGCAAGTTTTAAAAGTCGCTTTTTTGTCTTCTGCCGTTTTAGAGTTTTTCACCTCGATTTCAATCGCCATTGTGGCGGTATATTTTGGATTTTCTTATTTAGGCGAGTTTGATTTTGGTTCTTATAATGGCACAGTCACGCTTTTCGCTGGTTTTTTTGCGTTAATTTTGGCGCCAGAATTTTTTCAGCCTTTACGTGATTTAGGCACTTACTATCATGCGAAAGCCGAAGCTATTGCTGCCGCTGATAATATTGAATCTTTTTTAAATGAAGAAAATTCATCAATAAATGCTGAACATCCAGTAAAATCGATTCCCTTTAATGAGCCATTAAAATCTATTGAAGCAGATAACTTAATCGTATTATCCAACGAGCGACACCCTATTGTTGGCCCTTTATCATTTTCGCTAAAGGCGCCTTTTAAATTAGCATTAATAGGAACCAGTGGCGAGGGGAAAAGTTCGTTAATGCAAGTTTTACTTGGTTTTTTGCCTTATCAAGGCTCATTAAAAATCAATGGGATTGAGTTTAATCAGTTAAATATCACTGATTGGCAAAAACAAGTCAGTTGGATTGGTCAACATCCCTATCTTTTAAATAGTTCTGTACGAGATAATATTTTACTTGGTAATCCGCTTGCCAGTAATGAAGAACTTCAAGCTGTCATTTGTAAAGCACAGCTTATTGACGTTGTAGCTAAACTGCCTGAAGGATTAGATACCCTTATTGGCGAAGATGCTATCCGTTTATCGATTGGACAAGCACAGCGCGTGGCTTTAGCCAGAGCGATGCTAAAGTCTTGCCAATTATTGATTTTAGATGAACCTACAGCAAGCTTAGATCAAGAAACAATTAATCATTTAGAACGACATAATATTGCCCCTAATACGATTACAATTACCCATCAGTCGGACGATATGCAGTACGCAGATCAAGTTTGGCAACTGACTCATGGTCAATTAAATTGTAACGTTAAGGAGATCACATGCTAGCGATTTTGCGTCCATACATTGCTCTGTATAAACACTATTTTTGGCAAATCTTAATTGGTTTATCTTTATCGATTCTCACCCTGTTTGCAAGTGTGTTTTTGCTCTCTTTATCTGGCTGGTTTTTAGCGTCGACCGCTTTTGTGGGGGTAGCTGGTTTGTATTCTTTCAATTATATGCTTCCTGCTGCTGGGGTGCGGGCAGCAGCGATTACCCGAACGGCAGCACGCTATATGGAGCGTTTAGTTGATCATAATACAACCTTCAAAATTCTTGCTTACTTAAGGACATTAGCTTTTCGCAAACTATTACCATTAAGTGCCAATCAATTAGCACAATATCAAAAAGCGGATCTGCTTAATCGATTTATTGTCGATATCGATGCGCTTGATCATCTTTATTTAAAACTTTTTTCACCCATTGTAACTGCATTGATAATGATCGCAATTTTATTTATCGGATTAAGTTACATTAATCTACCTATTGCGCTCATCATCACCATTATTCTCACGCTGACTTTGCTTACTGTACCTGTAATTTTTTATTATGCCGGTAAACAATTAGGCGAGACATTGGCAAAACAACAAAGCGATTATCGTTCGCAACTGATTAGCTATTTACAAGGACAAGCTGAACTCACTTTATTTAATGCCCAAGCAAAGTATCGTGATAAACTTGATGAACTTGAATCACAGTGGTTTAGTAATCAACAACGTCAATCAACGTTAATGGCGCTATCGAGTGCATTAATTTTATTAATCTCAGGTTTTTTAACACTGCTGGTATTATGGCTGATCACTCAATATACACTTTCGCCATTAGTTGCCTTATTTGTCTTTGTTTGTCTTGCCAGTGCAGAAATTTTAATGCCCATTCCTAATGCCTTTATATTTTTAGGGCAAGTCATCGCATCGGCATCCCGTATAACGGCTATTTTTAGTCAAACACCTGAAATTACCTTTGTGAAAGAAGGTAAAACACTTGATTTGACAATGGCTAAATTACACTTTGATAAAGTTAATTTTAGTTATCCAAATCAACCTTTTATCATATTAAAGGATTTTTCGTTAACGGTTGAATCTGGTGAGCATATTGGGTTGATTGGTAAAACCGGCTCTGGTAAATCAACACTGCTCAATCTGATTAATCGCATTTGGGAACCCAATTCGGGGTCAATCTATTTGAATGATACCCCTATTAACCAGTTGGATGAAAAAACACTTCGCCAAGCTATTGCTGTCGTTCCGCAAGTTATTACCATTTTTAGCGATACGTTACGGCAAAATTTGCTGATTGGTAATGAGCAGGCTACCGATCAGCAATTGATAGATGTTTTACATCAAGTTGAGCTGGATAAATTACTTATCACTGAAAAAGGTCTCGATTTACTCATTGGGCAAGGTGGGCGTGCGTTATCGGGCGGTGAAATTCGCCGTATTGGGATTGCTAGAGCATTACTGCATCATTCACCCTTGATTTTAATGGATGAACCGACCGAAAGCTTGGATCAACAAACGGAACAGCAGATCATTAAACTTATCCAACAATCCTGTAAAGGTAAAACTTTACTTATGGTAACACATCGTTTAATTGATAATCCGTTATTTGATCGAGTAATTTCGCTCTAGTTTAGCGAATGTCTCATATTTTGACTGTTTAAAGTGTTAAACAGTCAAACCTCAACAAGTGATAAACCAATTAAGATATTTAAATATTTTGTAAGATGACTTTTGCCGATAGCTTATCTACACTGCAATTTTTAAAAATATGTTATACTAGTGCTTTATTTTGATTGATAGAGAGTTTATTTTGCAACAGTCATTACAGGATTTCATTACAGATAAAATTGATGATTTAAAAGGCAAGGATATTGTTATTCTTGATGTGAAAGGTAAATCAAGTATTACTGATTACATGGTCATTTGTACGGGAACATCAAATCGCCACGTGTCTTCAATTGCTGGGCATTTAATTGATGAAGCCAAAAAACATGGATATCTGGTTTTAGGCAGTGAAGGACAAAATGATGCTGACTGGGTTGTTGTTGATATGGATTCTGTGATTGTGCACATCATGCAAGAAGAAAGTCGTCAACTTTACGAACTTGAAAAACTTTGGGGTTAATTAGGTGAAAATACAGCTCATCGCTGTTGGCACTAAAATGCCTAATTGGGTCACAACAGCTTTTGATGATTATCG
>CALYQY010000120.1 GCA_945291235.1 uncultured Gilliamella sp. | reverse complement strand
GGGCGAATGAATTGTGGTTTAGCTTCGCACTCTTGTTCATAGGTTGAGTAAAGATAAGCTGTATCGGTCGAGAACTCTGCTGCGCAGGTATCAACTCGTTTATATACAGGATGAATATCGTATTGGTTTCGTCGATCACGAACGTCTTGTTCTTCAACATTAAGCAGTTTAGCAATACGTAAATCTGAAAAACCTTTACGCTTAAGTTGCCATAATGATTCTGAATTAAGGCGAGCTAATGATTGCGATTTTAGTTGGTTTTCAAGGCTGATAAGTTCTTCAATTTGCACTAAAAACCAGCGATCGATATTCGTTAATGTGAAAATTTCATCTAAACTAAAGCCGGCTCGAAAAGCGTCAGCAATATACCAAATTCGTTCAGCGCCCGCTTCTTGCAGTTCATAACGTATTTTGCTGAGATTTTTTTCATCATCATAATTGTCAATTTTCGGATCAAAACCACACGCACCGACTTCAAGCCCTCGTAGCGCTTTTTGTAATGATTCTTGAAAAGTCCGCCCAATAGCCATCACTTCACCCACTGATTTCATTTGAGTTGTTAGACGATCATTACACCCGGCAAACTTTTCGAAATTAAAGCGGGGTATTTTTGTCACCACATAGTCGATCGAAGGCTCAAATGACGCTGGCGTTTTACCTCCGGTAATATCATTAGATAGCTCATCAAGGGTATAGCCGACCGCAAGTTTGGCCGCAATTTTTGCGATTGGAAAACCGGTTGCTTTAGATGCTAATGCTGATGAACGTGATACCCTTGGATTCATTTCAATTACAATCAAGCGTCCGGTTTTAGGATCAACCGAAAATTGTACATTCGAACCACCTGTTTCAACGCCAATTTCACGAAGTACCGCTATCGATGCGTTACGCATGATTTGATACTCTTTATCCGTTAGTGTTTGAGCTGGCGCAACGGTAATGGAATCCCCGGTATGAATGCCCATAGGGTCAACATTTTCAATCGAACAGACGATGATGCAGTTATCATTTTTATCTCGTACCACTTCCATTTCGTACTCTTTCCAACCAATTAATGACTCATCAATGAGGAGTTCATTGGTGGGCGACAGATCAAGTCCTCGGGTACAAATTTCATCAAATTCTTGAGTGTTATAAGCAATCCCGCCACCGGTTCCCCCCATAGTAAAAGAAGGGCGGATAATGCAAGGAAAGCCAACTTGTTCAAGTACGGCATAAGCCTCTTTTAATGAGTGAGCAATGCCGGAACGGGCAGTATCAAGACCAATTTTTTTCATGGCTTGATCAAAACGTTTGCGATCTTCAGCTTTATCAATTGCATCAGCGGTAGCGCCGATCATCTCGACATTAAATTGTTTTAAAATGCCTCTTTTATCCAGTTCTAACGCACAATTGAGCGCTGTTTGTCCGCCCATGGTGGGCAAAATGGCATCGGGTCTTTCTTGTTCAATAATTTTACTCACCGTTGTCCAATCAATCGGCTCAATATAGGTGGCATCCGCCATTTCCGGATCGGTCATAATGGTGGCAGGGTTAGAATTGACTAAAATAACCCGATAACCTTCTTCACGCAGAGCCTTACAAGCTTGAGCGCCGGAATAATCAAATTCACAAGCTTGACCAATAACAATTGGGCCAGCGCCAATAATGAGAATGCTATTAATATCTGTTCGCTTAGGCATGTTATTGCTCCTGCTTATAAATTTTAATTAATTCGATAAAGTGATCAAATAGTGGGGCGGCATCGTGAGGCCCGGGACTCGCTTCGGGGTGACCTTGAAAGCTAAAAGCGGGTTTTTGATTATGATGAATACCTTGTAGCGAACCGTCGAACAGTGATTTATGCGTCACACGTAAGTGAGTCGGTAAACTCATTTCATCAACGGCAAAACCATGATTTTGGGCGGTAATCATAACTCGATTATTTTCAAGATCTTTAACCGGATGATTGCCGCCATGATGTCCAAATTTCATTTTTATGGTTTTTGCACCACAAGCCAACGCTAACAGTTGATGCCCTAAACAGATACCAAATATCGGTATGTCAGTAGTTAAAAACTGTTTAATGGCATCAATGGCATAAGTACAAGGTGCCGGATCACCGGGACCATTTGATAGGAATATACCGTCAGGATTTAATGCTAATACCTCCTGCGCAGAGGTTTTTGCCGGAACAATGGTCAATTTACAACCACGTTCAACTAACATCCGTAAGATATTACGTTTTACGCCAAAATCATAAGCCACAACATGATAAGGCAAGGCGTTTTTTGCTACTGGGTGTTCTTGCTCTCTTGTCCATACACCTTGTGTCCACAAATAGCTTTTTGTACAGGTGACTTTTTGGGCTAAGTCCAGTCCGGATAATCCTTTAAAATCGATCGCCATTTGTTTAGCGGTATCGGCTTTTTCAAGTAAAGTTTCTTTATCGTTTGCCGTGATAATCACGCCATGCTGAGCCCCTTTTTCACGCAAGATTCGAGTTAAACGGCGAGTATCGATATCGGCAATGGCAATAACATTATGCTGTTTTAAATAGCTCGATAAATCGAGCTCATTGCGATAATTGCTGGCTAATAGTGGTAAATCACGAATAATCAGCCCTTTTGCATAAACTTGATTAGATTCAGCATCGGCATTGTTAGTGCCGACATTACCTATATGGGGGTAAGTTAACGTGACCAATTGCTCGCAATAGGAAGGGTCGGTGAGTATTTCTTGATAACCGGTCATTGAGGTATTAAAAACAACCTCACCAACAGTTTGTCCTTCGGCACCGATTGATTTACCGATAAATTGTGAACCGTCTTGTAATATAAGGAGGGCATAAGTTTGCATGGCTAAGAGACCTTTTGATTAAATAAACACTATTTATGAATAATAATTCACATAAATGCTTTTTCAGTAACTCATTAACTGGTCATTTTATTACAATTTTTTAAACAAAAAAAGCGTTATTATAAAAAATAATTAAATAATAAAATCTAATTTTTTAGACAATTCAATAACTAAAAAGGACATTTTATAAATTTAAAACGTTTAACTTGAAATTGCATAATTATTCAAATAGAATCGTATCAATATTTACCGCTATCAGGAGCTCAATATGTATGGTTTTTATCAACGTCATTTTTTACGTTTACTCGACTTTACCCCAGCAGAAATTAACCAGCTGATTCAGCTTGCTATTGAATTAAAAAAAGCAAAAAAACAAGGTAACGAAAAACAACATTTGGTTGGCAAAAATATTGCCTTAATTTTTGAAAAAGATTCAACCCGTACTCGTTGTGCTTTTGAAGTCGGTGCATATGATCAAGGTGCTCAAGTCACCTATTTAGGGCCAAGTGGTAGCCAAATTGGGCATAAAGAGTCGATTGCTGATACAGCTCGAGTGCTCGGACGCATGTATGACGGTATTGAGTATCGAGGTTATGGGCAAGATATTGTTGAAACTTTGGCAAAATATGCCGGTGTGCCGGTTTGGAATGGTTTAACGACTGAAGCGCATCCAACGCAAATTTTAGCAGATTTTATGACCATGAAAGAGCATATCGGTGAGCGCCCACTTAATAGCGTTAAATTTGCTTATTTAGGCGATGCTCGTAATAACATGGGCAATTCGTTAATGGAAGGCGCTGCCTTAATGGGTATGGAGATCCGACTAGTGGCGCCTAAAGCGTGCCAACCTGAATTAGAGCTTGTTCAAAAGTGCCAAGAGATAGCTAAAACAACAGGCGCTAAAATCGTTTTAACTGAAGATGTCGCTGAAGGTGTGAAAGGTGTTGATTTTCTTTATACCGATGTATGGGTTTCCATGGGCGAACCGAAAGAAGTGTGGGATGAGCGAGTGAAATTATTAACCCCATACCAAGTCAATCAAAATGTAGTCAAATTAACCGAGAATCCAAATGTTAAATTTATGCATTGCTTACCGGCTTTCCATGATATGAATACCACAGTAGGTCAACAAATGGCTGCCCAGTATGGTTTGAAAAATGGTTTAGAAGTGACAAATGAAGTCTTTGAATCTAAACATAGCATCGTTTTTGATGAAGCCGAAAATCGCCTGCACACGATCAAAGCAGTAATGGTTGCAACCTTAGCTAAAGACTAATAATATAGCTAAATATTATTAGTGCTGGCTAAAGTTAGCTAAGCAAATTTTTTGCCGACCTCAAGTCGGCATAATTTTATCAACCGATTATCATCAGAATGACGAAACAAGCGCGCAATAAAGATTTTAAAAAATACCTAAAACTCACTAATCCAATTCATTTTTTAGCGGTCGGATTAGGCAGTGGGCTATCACCCATTATGCCTGGTACTATGGGATCATTAATGGCGATACCACTGTGGCTTTTATTTTGGGGTTTACAACCTGCTTTATATTGGGTTTTTATTTTAGTGACGTTTGTGTTTGGTTGTTATATTTGCCAAAAAACGTCGGATGATACCCATACTCATGATTCGGGTCATATTGTTTGGGATGAATTTGTCGGTATGTGGATAACGCTGTATTTCATTCCTCAATTTTCAATACTATGGGTGACGATTGCTTTTGTCGCATTTAGATTGTTTGATATGGCCAAACCTTGGCCTATTCGTTGGTTTGATAAGCGTGTGCCGGGCGGTTTTGGTATTATGGT
>CALYQY010000119.1 GCA_945291235.1 uncultured Gilliamella sp. | reverse complement strand
ACTAATGGTTGTTCATTAATCACTTTGCCATCTAATAAAAATTGTATTTTACCTACTGTTCTTCCTTTCATTATCGGTGCATAAATATAGTTATCAATGACATATTTTATTTGTAGATCAGCTGAACGACCTTTTGGTACAGTAACATAAGCACCGTCTATTGAACCTAGTTGGATTTTATTTTCATCTCCATACCAAATGGATTCAGTAAATAAAGGCATATTCGCTTTTATAGGGTTAGCCGTTTCGAAGAATCGAAAGCCCCAAACTAATAATTTTTTGCTTTCTTCTTCCCGACCTTTATAGGTTCGTCCGCCTAATACTGCCGATATTAAACGTGTATTGCCCTCGACAGCAGAGGCAACTAAGTTGTAACCGGCTGCTTGGGTATGACCTGTTTTGATTCCGTCTACATTTAATGTAGTATCCCATAGTAAACCATTACGATTTAATTGCGGTTTAGAGAGATTATAAGTAAATTCTTTTTCTTTATAAATCGCATATTCATCAGGTAAATCACGAATCAATGCGCGACCTAATAACACCATATCTTTGGCTGTGGTATATTGTCCAGGCGCATCAAGTCCATGTACGGTTTCAAAATGAGTATGTTCCAAACCTATTTTTTTGGCATAGTCATTCATTAAATTTACAAAAGCACCTTGGCTACCTGCGATATGTTCAGCCATTGCAATACAAGCGTCGTTACCTGATTGAATGATGATACCTTTGTTAAGATCTGAAACAGAAACGGTTTTACCCACTTCCAAAAACATTAATGATGATCCTTTTAATACAGGGTTACCCGTTGCCCATGCATCTTTACTGACTACAACCATATCATCATTTTTAATTCGACCTGAGTGTAAAGCTTGACCAACTACATAGCTGGTCATCATTTTGGTAAGACTGGCTGGATCACGTTGTTGTTCAGCGTTATATTCCGCTAAAATTTCGCCTGATTTGGCATCCATTAAAATATAAGATTCAGCATTTAATTGGGGAATAGCTGGAATAGGAAAAGGCATATCAGCAGATGCTGATGTGCAAATTGACAGCATCAAGATAGCAAAAGATAATTTAAATTTCTTTTTCATTTATTTGAATTCCGTTAAATATTTTTAGATAACATATATCGATGTGTGTGAATAGACATCATAATGCCAAAACATGCCATTAAAACGACTAATGATGAGCCACCGTAACTTATTAAAGGTAATGGTACACCAACTACCGGTAAGATTCCACTGACCATACCGATATTAATGAACACGTAGACAAAGAAGACTAAAATCAGACCACCAGATAATATCCGACCAAATGTCGTTTGTGCTTGTGATGCAATAATTAACCCACGAACAATTAAACATAAAAAAAGAATTAACAGAACGATAGTACCAATAAAACCAAATTCTTCTGCAATTACAGAAAAAATAAAGTCAGTATGTCTTTCTGGTAGGAATTCTAATTGTGATTGCGTGCCTTCAAGCCATCCTTTACCCCATATCCCTCCAGAACCAATGGCAGTTTTAGATTGAATAATATGATAACCCGTACCATTTGGATCTCGCTCAGGATTAAAAAGTGTTAACACCCGTTCACGTTGATAATCATGCATTAAAAAGAACCACATGATAGGTAAAAAAGCAGCAATTAAGATGACAGCAACAATGATAAATCGCCAATCAATACCAGCCAAAAAGATAATAAATATTCCTGACATGACAATTAATATAGCTGTACCTAAATCCGGTTGCATTGCAACAAGTAAAGTTGGCACACCAATAATAGCCAAGGTTTGTAATGTGGTTTTTAAAGGTGGAGGACAGCCATCACGATGAATAAATTTAGCAACCATTAATGGCACGGCTATTTTTGCAATTTCTGATGGTTGAAATCGCAATACACCTAAGTCTAACCATCTTTGTGCGCCTTTACTGGTGTAACCAAAAATATCAACAAACAGTAAAATGATAATACAAAAAATATAAAGATAGGGAGCCCATTTTTCATAGGTTCGAGGTGAAAATTGAGCTAAAAATATCATGATAAAAAAACCAAGGAGTATTTGTATCACTCGCTTTTGTATCATATCGATATTTTGCCCACTCGCACTCCAAAGTATATATAAGCTATAACAAAGTAGTAGCGTTATAAATAGAAAAAAAAGGGGATCAATATGTATCTTTTGCCAAAAAGATTTTTTGATGTTATTCATAATTAATTTTCATATCCTGTATCTTGAGCTGCGTCATCGAGATCAGTGGAGTGATTGCCTAATAGATAAAAATCAAGAATTTTGCGTGCAACCGCACCACCATTTGAGCTTCCGCCCCCCCCATTTTCAAGTACAATAGCCAATGCTATTTTGGGTTTATCGTAAGGCGCATAAGCAATAAATAATGCATGATCACGTAAATGCTCGGGAATATTGTTCGCATTATAAGTTTCGTTTTCTCTTAAACCATACACTTGTGCTGTTCCTGATTTTCCTGCTGCTTGATATTGGGCGCCAGCATACACTTTACGTGCTGTTCCTCGTGAACCAAACATCACTCTATACATCCCTTCTTTCGCTAAATCCCAATAATTTGTTTTAACTTCTGTTAAATTATTTGGCTGTTCAAATTGAACGGGATCAATGTGAAACTGATCTTCATTGGAATTTAAAATATCACTCTTTTTATACAGTAAAAAATGAGGAGTATAAGTTTTTCCATTATTAATTAAGATAGTTAATGCTTTTGCCATTTGCATTGGTGTTGCAGTCCAGTATCCTTGACCAATACCAACAGGGATAGTGTCTCCTTGTAACCAGGATTTTTTATGACGTTTACTTTTCCATTCTCGACTTGGCATAACAGCACGTGTCTCTTCGCTTGGTGACATATCAATTCCTGTGCGTTGACCATAGCCAAATTTTGTCATCCATAAACTTAAACGATCAATCCCCATATCATAAGCAACTTGATAAAAATAGGTATCTACTGATTCTTCTATCGCTTTTAGTACATCAACCCGACCATGTCCCCATTTTAACCAGTCTCGGTAACGTCTTTCAGTTCCCGGTAATTGCCACCATCCAGGATCGTTAACCACGCTTTTGGGCGTTACAACCCCTTCACTTAATGCAGCTACAGAGATAAAGGGTTTTACGGTTGAAGCAGGTGGATAAGCCCCCAACAAAGCCCGATTAAATAAAGGTTTGTTCGGATCATTGAGTAATTCATTATATTTTGCACTTGATATCCCTCCAACAAAATCATTTGAATCATAACTAGGGCTTGATACCATCGCTAGGACTTCCCCATTATTGGGATCAATCGCCACCACAGCAGCTTTGCGCCCAGCAAGAAGTTTTTCGATGTAAAGTTGTAATTTGAGATTTATTGATAAATAGATATCTTCGCCTGCTTGCGGTGGATGCTGTTCAAGGAGTCGGACGATACGTCCGCGACTATTAACCTCAACTTTTTCATAACCAGCTGTGCCATGTAATATGTTTTCATAATAGCGTTCAATGCCCATTTTTCCGATGTTGAGCGTCGCAACATAATTACTGGTTTTATTTTCTTCTTCTAACCGCTTTTTATCTTGGCTATTTATTTTTGAGATATACCCCAGAATGTGAGTTAGTGATGCACCATAAGGGTAATAGCGGTGTTGTATTTTAACAATTGAGGCAAAAGGAAATCTGTGTTGATCGACAACAAATCGTGCAATTTGTTCTTTACTAAGGTTATCTTTTAGCGGAACGGGTCTGTGAGCGCGATAATTTCGTCTTTCTTTTTGGAAATTTTCAATATCTTCATCTGTCAAATCAACCACTTTTTTTAATTGTTCAAATTGTTCATTCAGATTTTTGGTTTTATCAGGAATAATGTTTAGTTGATAGGTGATATTATTACTGGCTAATGGCGTTCCATTACGGTCATAAATCATGCCGCGACTAGGAGGAATAGGTATAATTTCGATACGATTATTATTTGATTTAGTACTGTAATAACTAAAATTAGCAATTTGAAGATCCGCTAAATTCACTAATAAAATAATAATCAAAAAGATAATTACCACAAAAGCAAACAAAGCTCTACGCAGGAATAAGTTTGTTTCTGCTGAATGATCCCGAATATTAGTTCGCTTTTTTTTTGTTGTAATAGGGATAATAATACTCCTTAAATACTGCTTTTTAATTGATGCTCTTGTTGTTCCCATTGTTCATAAGCGTTGACAATTCTGGCAACTACCGGATGACGAACAACATCTTCACTATTAAAAAAGTTAAAACTAATTTCATCAACTTGGCTTAAAACTTCAATTGCATGACGTAAACCGGATTTTTGGTGACGCGGTAAATCAATTTGAGTGATATCCCCTGTTATAACAGCTTTTGAGTTAAAGCCAATGCGTGTTAGAAACATCTTCATTTGTTCTATTGTGGTGTTTTGGCTTTCATCAAGAATAATAAATGCATCATTTAGAGTACGACCACGCATATACGCTAGTGGCGCAACTTCAATTACGCTTTTTTCAATCAGTTTTTCGACTTTTTCAAAACCCAGCATTTCAAATAGCGCATCATAAAGTGGGCGTAAATACGGGTCGACTTTCTGGCTTAAATCACCTGGTAAGAATCCAAGTTTTTCACCCGCTTCAACAGCGGGTCGAGTCAGTACTATCCGACGAATCTGTTGCTTTTCTAATGCATCAACAGCAGCTGCCACCGCTAAATAGGTTTTACCCGTTCCCGCAGGCCCAATACCAAACGAGATATCATAATCTAAAACATGCGCAATATATTGAGCCT
>CALYQY010000118.1 GCA_945291235.1 uncultured Gilliamella sp. | reverse complement strand
CATAATTATCTCACTAATCCATATTCAAACACGATAAAATGTGGCATTATTATTCAAGAAAATTGTTTGTTACAATGTACAATTACTGTATAGATTGTGTGACGATAGTATCAAACTCAGCGAAATAATTTTCTGCTAGAGGATAGCATTGTTACCCAAATGGATATAAACCCTATGAAAAAATCACACTGCATAATTCCTATATTAGCGTTATCTGCATTAGGATTTGGTGAAACCGCATTAGCAGATCCTACTTTTATCGGTGTTGGTGGCGGTTGGTCAAATTCACCTTACAAAGGTTATCGTTCCAGTTACTATCCAGTTCCCCATATCGATTACGATAATGATACATTTTTTATCGATGATCTATCGGCTGGTGTGTATGTTTTTAATAACGATAATCAAAGTTTATCTATCGGTGCTCGTTATCTTGATAATGAATTCAAACCACACGACTCAAATAATCGCCAATTAAAACGGCTTGATAGCCGTCATGCAACATTATTAGCAGAAATTGAGTACTCTATTGATACCAATTGGGGCAGTTTTTCAAGCAGCATTGGAGCAGACATGCTAAATAAAAGTAATAGCATCTTAGTCAATGCCGATTACAGCGTACCATTTATGCTAGGTAATTTAATTATTGTTCCAACAATAGGTATCAACTGGGCAAATAATAAACACAATAATTATTACTATGGGATATCACATAAAGAATCTTCTCGTTCTGGTTTACGCTATTATCATGCTAACGGATCTTTCACACCCTATATCGAAATAGGTGCACAATATGCATTAACCGAACATCTTAATCTGTTCGGTGGCATGCATGTCGACAAATTAACCGGTGATGCAGCTAATAGCCCAATGGTTAACAAAAGCACTGTAACCTCATTTTATATGGGAGTTTCTTATAAATTTTAATTTCAATACTTTTTATTTACCCCATACAATATAGATAAACGATTTAATCAAATTAATCCTGATACAGTTTGGATATCATTAAAATAAATTTAGGAAATCAAAATTATGCTTTGGTTTAAAAATGCCATTATTTACCAACTTAATAATGACACTTTACTTGACAAAAACGCTATTGAAAAAGCTATCAAATCGGTACCTTTTACCCCATGTGGAAATATAGATACAATGAAAATGGGTTGGGTTTCACCTTATAATGATAATTATCACGATGATTTTATTGTTGATATGCAAGGTCACCTTTTATTACGTATAAAAAAAGAAACAAAACTTTTACCGGCTCCTGTTATCAAACAAGCTCTACTTGAAAAAATTGATAAACAAGAACAAGCACTGAGTAGAAAGTTAACTAAAAATGAAAAGGCAACGTTAAAAGATGAAGTCATGATCGACCTTATGCCTAGAGCATTTAGTAAATACAATCATTACTGGTTATGGATAGACACCATAAATAACCGTATTATTCTTGATACCAGCAGTTTTAAGCAAGCAGAAGATATTTTGGCTATTCTACGTAAGGAATTGGGAGCTCTTGCATTAACACCGCTCTCCATTGAAAAACCAGTTGAGCAAATCATGACAACTTGGGTCAAAGAAAAACTGAACTTTGCACCTTTTATATTAGGTGATCAAGCCGAATTAAAAGATCCACTTGAAGGAAACGGGATTATTAGCTGCAAAAATCAAGATATCACCAGTGATGAAATGATGATACATTTTGATTCGGGAAAATGGATAACAAAAGTGAAAATTATCGACGAAAGAGGTGTGAATTTTATCGTCAATAATGATTTAACATTGAAGCGAATAAAATTTGATTCGAGTGTTTTAGATGAAAATGAGGATATTGGCGCTGATGAATTTGATAAAAAATTAGAAGCCGATTTTTTCATCATGGCGAACTTATTATCAACAACAATCAATGACTTTTATATCGTCATCAATAAAATTACTTAAAAGATTGTGTAAACTTTTTTTACATAAAGTGTCATTAATTATAGATCTGCGTATAATATATGCTATAATTGAAATCAAATTATGTGCATCATAATTAAAAACAATAAGTAATCGATCCTTTATTTAAAGTAAAATTTAATTAAAAGGAAAGCAAACAACGTCTATAACAACATTCAAGTTGAGGCAACAAAATGAAAAAAACAACATTAGCTCTAGCAATCGCAGTTGCGAGCTTAACAGCTACTGCGGCAAATGCAGCATATGAAGACAACACTTTTTACGTTGGTGGTAAATTAGGCTGGTCAGAACTTTATAGTTTAGATCAAAGTAAAGTACGTGCATTTAGTCGTGATGTTAAAATCAGCACAACTGACAAAAGTAATGTTGCTGGTGGTGCATTCCTTGGCTTCCAAGCTAACCCATATTTAGCATTCGAATTAGGTTATGATTGGTTAGGTTCTGCTAAATATAAAAGATCTTACCACAATGCAGGTAAAACTTATGACGTAGGTCATAGTAAAGTTTCTGCTCAAGGTGTTTCTTTAACTGGTAAATTAAGCTATCCATTATCTTTCATCTCTGATGATTTAGATGTTTATGGTCGTGCAGGTGCAATGATCACTATCGCTAAATGGAAAAACGGTGGATACGTTAAAGAAAGTTATGGCAAAGGCGGAACAAAAACTGACGTTTCTCCAGTTTATGCATTAGGTTTAGACTACCGTTTTGCAGAAGACTTCTCTACTCGTTTAGAGTATCAATATGTTAACCATATCCATACTAAAACTGACGCATCTCCAGATGCAGGAACTTTAAGCTTAGGTATCACTTACCGTTTAGGTTCTCCAGCTGTTGAAGCTCCAGTTGTTGTTAAAACTTCTGAACGAGTTTACGATTTAAACGCTGACGTTCTATTTGCCTATGCAAAAGCTGACTTAAAAGAAAAAGGTCGTGAAGAGTTAGATAGATTATTACAAGATCTTATCAAACTTAGCCCTACTCAAACTGCGATCGTAGTAATTGGTCATACTGACCGTATCGGTTCAGAAAACTATAACCAAAAACTTTCAGAACAACGCGCTCAATCTGTGATGAAATACTTAGTATCTAAAGGTGTTCCATCTGAGATCATCAGTGCTCGTGGTGTAGGTAAATCTCAACCTGTAACTGGCAGCGAATGTAATGGCAAACGTGGCGCTACATTAAAAGCATGTTTAGCACCAGATCGTCGTGTACAAATCGAAGTGAAAGCAACTAACCTTCAACAAGTTAGAGAAACAACTCACTAATTTTCGATTTCCAAAACAATAAAAAACCCGGTTAATCCGGGTTTTTTATTGCTAATAAGTTAGTGAATAAACATTAAAACTCTATAAATTATCCACAAAAAAGTTTATAATTAACGATGTGCTGTTAATAATAAAAATTAAAGGAGTGATTTGTGCCTACCGCTATCTGGCAAGAATGTCTTTCTCAACTACAAGAAGAACTTCCTACAACGGAATTCAATTTATGGATTCGCCCATTGCAAGCGGAAATGATTGATAACAAACTCTATATTTATGCACCAAACAGATTTGTATTAGATTGGGTAAAAAATAAATACCTTAACAACATATCTCAATTGATCAATACACTTTTCAATGATGATTCCCTAAAGCTATACCTTGAGGTGGGATCAACATTGTCAATGGAAAAAAAAACTAAAAATAATCAGCCTAAAACGGACGTAATGCCGGCTTGGAAAACAACCAAAGAAAGTAATAATAATCATACCTATCACTCGGGAATAAACCATAAACATACATTCAATAGCTTTGTTGAAGGTAAATCCAACCAACTCGCAGTAGCTGCTGCCAAACAGGTTGCTCAAAATCCAGGAAAAGCTTATAACCCACTATTTTTATACGGTTCAACAGGTTTAGGTAAGACCCATTTATTACATGCTGTAGGCAATCAAATCATGGAAGTCAAAAGTAATGCCAAAGTAGTCTATATGCATTCAGAACGATTTGTTCAAGATATGGTAAAGGCACTGCAAAATAATGCGATAGAAGAGTTCAAAATTTACTATCGTTCTGTTGATGCATTACTGATTGATGATATCCAATTCTTTGCCAATAAAGAGCGATCACAAGAAGAATTCTTCCATACCTTTAATTCATTATTAGAAGGTAACCAACAAATTATTTTAACTTCAGACCGTTATCCCAAAGAAATTGATGGCGTTGAAGATCGCTTAAAATCACGTTTTGGCTGGGGCTTAACGATTGCGATTGAACCACCAGAACTTGAAACACGAGTCGCAATTTTGATGAAAAAAGCCGAAGAAAATAATATAAAATTACCTGAAGAAGTCGCTTTTTTTATTGCTAAACGATTACGTTCTAATGTGCGAGAACTAGAAGGCGCATTAAATCGGGTAATTGCCAATGCAAATTTCACGGGTAAAGCAATCACCATTGATTTTGTCAAAGATGCGCTAAAAGATTTGCTTGCCTTACAAGAAAAATTAATTACTATTGATAATATCCAAAAAACGGTTGCAGAGTATTATAAAATTAAAGTATCGGATCTACTTTCCAAACGTCGTTCCCGTTCTGTTGCAAGACCGCGGCAAGTTGCCATGGCATTAGCAAAAGAATTAACAAATAAAAGTCTTCCTGAAATTGGTGATGGCTTTGGCGGAAGAGATCATACGACTGTATTACATGCATGCAGAAAGATCGCTGAATTAAAAGAAGAAAGCAATGATATTAAAGAGGATTATTCCAATTTAATTCGAACATTATCAACTTAATAAAAGAATCAACATTATGAAATTTATTATTGATCGAGAAAAACTTATCAAACCATTGCAACTTGTTAGTGCGCCTTTAAGCAGTCGCCCGACGCTACCAATTTTAGGCAATTTATTGTTACAAGTAAGTGATAGTACACTATCCATGACGGGAACCGATCTTGAAATAGAGATGATTGCTCATATCCCGCTTACGGAAGCAAACGAACCCGGTGCAACCACAGTCCCAGCGAGAAAGTTTCTTGATATTTGTCGAAATTTACCCAACAATGCTCAGATTTCAATAACTGTTGATGATAATCGATTGATGATTCAATCTGGTCGAAGTAAATTTTCCT
>CALYQY010000117.1 GCA_945291235.1 uncultured Gilliamella sp. | reverse complement strand
CAATTTTTGATTACGAATTTGAAGATTTTGAAATTGTTGATTATGACCCTTATCCCGCTATTAAAGCACCTGTGGCTGTTTAATCGGAATAAATTACTTCAACTGGTTTTTATTTTACAAATTAAGTTGTCTAATATATTGGGATTAATCTGATTAATCCCTAATTTTAATTTTTAATCCTCATGTTAACAATTAGCATTATGAGAAATGAATGTCATTGTTAAGTTAGTAATTTGATTTTTCTGCCACCAAAACCAAGATATAGTATATAATAGTCCACTTTGTTATTGATAATAACTTAATCTTTATATGACTCAAAATCAGGAAATTCGCCCAATCTTTACTAAACGTTTATTACACCCGCGTTATTGGTTAACATGGTTTGGGATTGGTCTTTTATATCTTATCGTGTTATTGCCATATCCAATTATTTATCAATTAGGTAAAGGGTTGGGATTGCTATCAATGAAAATAATTGGCAAACGTAAAGAAACAGCAAGACAAAATCTAATGCTCTGTTTCCCTGAAAAATCACAGCAAGAACGTGATCAGATGTTGCGTGAAAATTTTATATCAACTGGTTTAGCGATTTTTGAAACGGGTATGGCTTGGTTTTGGTCAAATAAACGGTTAGCTAAACAATCTTCTATTGTTGGCGATTCGCATATTACTCAAATACAGCAGGCTGGAAAGGGGGTATTACTAATCGGTATCCATTTTCTCACATTAGAATTAGGTGCTCGTATTTTAGGTATGCATCATCCTGGAGTTGGTGTTTATCGTCCAAATGATAATCCTGTTATGGATTACGTGCAGTTAAAAGGTAGGTTAAAGTCTAATAAATATATGTTAGAACGATATAACACCAAAGGAATGATTCGTGCATTAAAAAATGGTGAATTATTATGGTATGCACCAGACCATGATTATGGGCTTAAAAACAGCGTGTTTGCGCCTTTCTTTTCTGTCGAAAAGGCAGCAACTACAATAGGTACGCGTATTTTGGTTAAACTTGGTCAACCTGCAATTATCCCTTTTACCCCCAAACGTGAAAAAAATGGGCATTATACTGTTTATGTTACATCCCAGCTTATTGATTTTCCGATGGACGATGATGTGCAAGCAGCAACGTTTATGAACAAAGCGATTGAGCAAGAAATTTTAAAAGCGCCAGAGCAATATATGTGGTTACATCGAAGATTCAAAACTCGTCCAAAAGGTGAAGCACCATTATATACAGACAGTGTTCAATCCGACTAATACAGCTATTTTTTTGGGATTTTTGAAAAAAGAGTTAAAGATACAATATGCAAAAATTAAATAAGATTATTCTCTATTGCCGTATTGGTTTTGAAAAAGAGTGTGCCGCTGAAATCACAGATAAAGCGGCTCAAAAAGAGATCTTTGGATTTGCTAAAGTTAACGATAATAGTGGCTATGTTGTTTTTGAATGCTATCAAAATGGCGATGCTCAACGCTTAATTCAAGCGTTACCTTTTAGAACACTTATATTTGCACGCCAAATGTTTGTTACAGGCGATCGATTAGTTGATTTGCCAACAGATGATCGTATTACGCCTATTGTTGAAGCGTTAACGGGATGTATTGATAAAGCCGGCGATTTGCGAGTTGAAGTGGCAGATACTAATGAAGGAAAAGCGTTGGCGGGGTTTTGTCGCAAATTTACTGTTCCGCTTCGGCAAGCGTTAAGAAATCATCGGATTTTATTAAAAGTCCAAAATCCAACCCGCCCTGTTATTCATGTGTTATTTCTAAATAATAATAGTTGTTATGTTGGTTATTCACTAAGTGAAAATAATTCACCGTTCTATATGGGGATACCTCGGTTAAAATTTCCAGTTGATGCCCCAAGCCGTTCCACATTAAAACTTGAAGAAGCGTTTCATATCTTTATTCCCTATGAAGAATGGGAAGAAAGGTTAAAAGGTGGATTAAATGCTGTTGATTTAGGCGCTTGTCCGGGAGGATGGACATACCAGCTTGTCAAACGAAGTATGATGGTTTATGCCGTTGATAATGGTCCAATGAATCCGAAATTAATGGAAACAGGGCAAGTTAGACATTTTCGAGAAGATGGCTTTAAATTTATGCCTAAAAAGCATAATATTTATTGGTTAGTTTGTGATATGGTTGAGAAACCGACTAAGGTGACAGAATTAATAACTAAATGGCTTATCAATGGTTGGTGTCGAGAAACAATTTTTAATCTGAAATTACCCATGAAAAAGCGTTATGAAGAAGTAAAACAAAATTTACAATTTCTTAATAACATATTAAATGACAATCAAATTAATGTTCAAATTCAAGCAAAACAGCTTTATCATGATCGAGAAGAAATTACCGTTCATGTACAACGAATTTGGGGATAAAAATAATTAATTCTTTAATTGACTGTAGTTAGTTAAACTAAGCTAATTTTTTAGGTAAAAGAATATACTTTATTAGTCATCAAAATAGTTTATATATTGTTGTCTGTATAGCTTTATATATGTAGCGAAAAAGCTTAATATTGATTGATATATGTTTTGATTTAAATCAATGAGTAATGTAATTAGCGGTCAAATCGCGGTAAGTAGATAGTAAAGCGAAAATAGTTGTGTTCTTCTATATCCCAAGTAAAAATGCGGTAAATTAGCACGATCAAATTTACTAAAAAGTCATTATAAATTGAAAATAAATAGATTATTTTTGAAGTTAAATTAAACACATTATCATAACCAAACTAAGTAACAATGAATTAACAACGAATTTAGTGACAACAAATTACACGAGAATAGGTATGAATATAAAACGCTCATTTTACACAATGTTAATATCAGTATTATTAGCATTTTTAGTTGGATGTTCAGGGAGCTTTTCAAAAAACGGTTCTGGCTTTGATGAAAGCAAAGATTCGAGTTATTATCTTTCACAAGTCGAAGCAAGTTCTGGAGAAGCTAAAACAAATTGGCAATTGTTAGCTATTCGGGCATTAATTAAAGAAAACAAGCTTTCACAAGCTAACACACTACTTTCTAAGTTGTCGACAGATCTCAATCCGGAACAAAAAATAGATAAAATTTTATCTCAAGGTGAAATCGCAGTTAGAACAGGAAAACGATTTAAACTTGATACCTTATCTATTGAAGAGCTTAATAATTCACAGTTATATCGATATTACTCCATCAAATTAGCTTTAGACAAAAAAAATATTAATGTTCAAGCACATGACTATATTGAATTAGAAAAATGGTCATCGAAAGATCAGCGTCAACAAGTATTGAGTAGTACATGGAATTTTTTCAGTAAGTTAAGAAGCGATCAAATGGATAAAATTGCTGTAGGTACTAATGAAACCACATTACAAGGCTGGATTGAATTAAGTATCGCTTATCAAACAACTACACTAGTTGGTGCTTCTGACAATGAAAATTTAAAACAGGCTTTTCATGATTGGGCGACACGATATCCTAATCATCCTGGTAATGGTGTTATTTCAATGTTAACGGGAGAACAAACACTTAGTGTTGATAATGAAGGCAAAAAAGTGGCATTGTTATTACCGTTAAGTGGAACTTCACATATTTTTGGTGAAACAATTCGTCAAGGTTATTTTGATGCCATGAAGTTTTATCCACAAGAACCACAACAAAATATTGTGACGTTTGATACAGCAAGTGCCTCATTAGATAAATTAATTCAACAAGCTAAAGATAAAGATGTAGAATTAATTGTAGGACCTTTATTAAAAGGTGATGTTAACTATATCAAGCAATTGGCGCCGGGTATTCCTGTATTAGCATTGAATAAAGTTGAGAATAAATCAGATACCCGCAACAAGATGTGTTATTTTGCATTATCGCCTGAAGATGAAGCAAAAGATGCAGCTAATCATATATTTGCACAAAATAAACTAAAACCATTGTTATTAGTCCCACAAAATGAACTTGGTAAACGCGTAGCACAAAATTTTGCAAAACAGTGGTCTCAACTTTCAGTTAACAGCTCACCAGCTTATGTCCAGTATTTTGGAAATGCTAAAACATTAAGTGATAGTATGAATAAAAATGTTGGTATCGAACTTGTTGGTGAGCCTATTGTTCTTAATGATATGCCATCGGAATCAATGAGTTTAGTTGATAATTTTACTGATTTTGATGCAATTTATATTTATTCCTCATACGATGAATTAACGTTGATCAAACCGATGTTAGATATGGGAGCTGATAAACCGATTGGTCACTCGTCATCTGCGAGTGTTGCGCTGTATTCAAGTTCTAAAAGTCATGTCGCAAATGCATCTAATGACTTCTACTATGATTTAAATCAAACGCAATATGCTGAAATTCCGCTCATTTCTAATCAACTTGATACCTCGATCGAGTTGCCGGACAGTATTAAGAAGGATTATTCCTTAATGCGTGTTTATGCAATGGGAATAGATGCTTGGCGTTTAGCAAATCGTTTTAATCAATTAAGTTCAAATCAAACTAATTTTTTAGATGGAATGACAGGTAAATTATCAACGTCAGAACAATGCGAAATAACGCGCGCATTATCATGGCAACAATATTCTAATAGCTCAACTAAATCAGAACCGATTAGTGAATAGAAAAAAAATTGGCGAGCATTTTGAAAATATTGCTTGCCAGTATCTGCTTGGGCAAGGTTTAACGCTTATAGCTAAAAATAGTCAATTTCGCTTTGGGGAACTTGATTTGGTTATGCGTGACAAACAATGCCTTGTTTTTATAGAAGTGCGCTATCGAAAAAATGCCCATTTTGGTCATGCAGAAATGACAATAACGCCTAATAAACAAAATAAAATTAAACAGGCAGCGCAACTTTGGATGATTGCGCAAAATTTGAATATTGAAGAAACTGAGTTTCGATTTGATGTTTTTGCTATTACTGGTAAAAGCCAACAATGGATTATTAATGCGTTTTAATATTTAGGTGAAAACGTGCAAGACTTAATTAAAAATTATTTTACAGAAAGTATTCAAACACAAATTGTGATGGCTGAATCCTTAGGTTCGTCAATTGAAAAAGCTGCTAACATCATCGTTGAAGGATTACTTAATGGTAATAAAATTATGAGTTGTGGTAATGGCTCTTCGGCTGCGAATGTCCAAA
>CALYQY010000116.1 GCA_945291235.1 uncultured Gilliamella sp. | reverse complement strand
AGTGATCCTAATACCACATTAATAAAATTACGGCAATTAGCTGAAGCAATGGCACAACATATTGCTGCCAAGGCTGGTATTGAATTTAATGAACGCACTTCTCAGTCTGATTTGTTGTATAAGATTAGTAATGAACTCAAATTAGACCCCATTATCCGTAATCTTTTTCATACATTACGTATTGAAGGGAATAAAGCTACTCATCAATTTAAAACCAAGCACAAAGAAGCAAAAGATGGACTTTTAGTTGCTTACAAATTAGCGATATGGTTTCACCAATCTTTTAGTCAAGCTGGTGTGCAATTTAAACCAGGACCTTTCAAACCACTTGCTGATCCTAGCGAGCACTTGCGCAGTTTACAGTCAGAAATCAGTAAACTTAAAATAGAACTAGAACAAGCCAATATTGAACTCAATTCCAGTCAACAATTTAATGAATTACTCGCTAAAGAAAAGACTGAATTTGAAACCTTAGCTTTAAAAATGGATGAAGAGGCGCGATCCCTATCTCAACAGGCCCAAGAAAATGAGGCAATGTTACTCAAACAACAGAAAGAATATGAAATAAAGATTAAGGATTTACAACAAGCACTTGCTCTACAAGATGTAAAAGCTCAAAAAGTATCTCGTAATACAATAAGTAAGAAAACTAAGAAAGCAAGTCAACAAATAGAATTAAGCGAAGAACTCACACGAATTTTAATTGATATGCAGCTTATTGAAGCGGGTTGGCAAGCTGACACCGAACAGTTAAATTATAAAAAGGGTACTCGCCCAGAAAAAAATAAATATTTAGCCATTGCCGAATGGCCGACAGAACATAAAGGCGAAAAAGGATGGGCTGATTATGTTTTATTTGCGGGATTAACACCAATTGCAGTTGTTGAAGCTAAGAAAAAGAATAAAAATGTTTCTGGAAAAATTGGTCAAGCTGAACGTTATAGTAAAGGCTTCCAAGTATTACCACCATTGATTGGTGCATGGGAACTTGAAAAAAGAACGATTGCTTGGCCTGATGAATCAGATTGCCACTACAAAATTCCTTTTGTTTATTCTTGTAATGGTCGTCCATACATTAAGCAATTAGCTGAACAGTCAGGAACATGGTTTCGTGATGTTCGTGATGGCGCCAATTTAAAGCGTCCTTTATTATCCTTTCATTCACCACAAGGACTCTTAGATCTACTTAATCGTAGTCGAGAAAACGCTGAACAACAACTAAAACAAGAACCATTTGCCTATTTGCAATTAAGGGATTATCAAGAAAAAGCAATTGTTGCTACCGAAAATGCCCTTTCCAAGGGGATACGAACCGCTTTACTTGCTATGGCAACAGGAACAGGTAAAACTCGAACAATTATAGGTTTGATGTACCGCTTTTTAAAAACTGAACGATTTAAACGAATTCTATTTTTAGTTGATCGTACCGCTTTAGGAAAACAAGCAATAGATTCTTTTAATGAAGCCACGTTAGAACAGAATCTCACTTTATCTAAAATTTATAACTTAGCCGAGCTTGGTTCTATGGCTACTGAAGCTGAAACACGAATACAAGTGGCAACCGTGCAAGCAATGGTTAAACGCATTTTTATGAGCGATAATCCACCTTTAATCGATCAGTTTGATTGTATTATAATTGACGAGGCGCACCGTGGTTATACATTAGATCAAGAAATGACAGAAGGTGAGATGGCAATACGTGACGCCACGCAATATTTATCAAGTTACCGTCGAGTATTAGATTATTTTGATGCGGTAAAAATTGCGCTAACGGCAACACCCGCAAAACATACTAGCGATATTTTTGGTAAACCAGTCTATATTTATTCCTATCGAGAAGCGGTAGCGGATGACTGGTTAATTGATCACGAACCGCCAATACGTTACCAAACTTTATTAACACAAAATGGTATTACGTTTACCAAAGGTGAAAAAGTCAGTGCCATCAATACGCAAACCGGTGAAGTTGAAACTGCTGAATTAGAAGATGAGCTTAATTTTGAAGTCGACGCGTTTAATCGTCGGGTTATAAATGAAAACTTTAACCGAGTAATTTGCGAACAATTGGTAAATGAACTCGATCCGTTTGGTGAAGAAAAAACATTAATCTTCTGTGCTACCGATCTGCATGCAGATATGGTTAAACGCTTATTAGATGATGCATTTAAGAATCTCTATAATGGTGAATATAATCAAGCTGCTGTCGCTAAGATTACCGGGCAGAGCGATAAAGTTAATCAATTAATCAAACAATTTAAAAATGAACGCTATCCCAATATAGCTATCACTGTTGATTTATTAACAACGGGTATTGATGTGCCTAAGATTTGTAATTTAGTCTTTATGCGCCGAGTCAAATCCCGTATCTTATATGAACAAATGATTGGTCGTGCAACAAGACGATGTGATAGCATAGGTAAAACGGTATTTCGAATATATGATCCGGTTGATATTTATGCCGCACTAAAAGACGTTAATACCATGCAACCGTTAGTTAAAGATCCTAATATCCCCCTTGAACAATTAATTGAGGAACTAAGTGATCCTAAATTATTAGCTAAAGCATTACAAACACCAGGCGATATGGCGGGTGAAACTTATGCTGATGTAATTTTAAATCAATTAAATCAAAAATTAATGCGAATCTTGCGTAAGGCAGAGCAAAAAGCGGAAAATAAGCCTGAATTAAGACAAAAGTTAGATGAATTACAAACCTTATGGGATGTTGAACCGAAAAAACTACATAATTATTTACATGAAATTGGTCCTGAATCTGCTGCGAATTTTATCAAACAACATCATGGGTTAATTAATCAATTAAATGAAGTCAATCGATTGCTAGGTAGTGAACGTTTACCACTCATTTCTCAACATGAAGATCATCTTCGAGAACGCTCGCAAAGTTATGGCTCTCACCAAAGACCCGAGGATTATTTAGACAGTTTTAATCATTTCATTCATAATCAATTAAATGAAAGTGCTGCGTTGTCTGTGGTTGTTAACCGCCCACGTGATTTAACCCGTGCGCAATTGAAAGAAGTTAAACTGTTATTGGATGGTGCAGGTTATTCGGAAGCTAATTTACGCACTGCCGTACGCAATCAAACTAATCAAGATATTGCAGCGAGTATTATTGGTTATATTCGACGTGCTGCCTTGGGCGAACCATTAATTCCTTTTGAACAACGTGTTAAACAAGCCATGCAACGAATCTACCAAAGCCATAGTTGGACACCGGCTCAACGCAATTGGTTAGATCGTTTAGCCAAACAAATTATCTTTGAGATCGTTATTGATAAAGAATTTATTAATCAACGCTTTACTGATAGTGGTGGTGCTAAGCAGCTTGATAAAATATTGGGCAATCAACTTGATACGGTATTAGATGAATTAAGCGAGGCTATTTGGCCAGCACTTACCGCATAATATAGCAAAGTTACTTGAAGTTGCTAAAATATACATTTACTCTAATTCATAATGGCGATGAAAATACTGGTCTTGCCTATTAAGTATACGAGTATAAACTTGGGATAAAAAATGACTAATAACAATATTGTACAAAAACTGTGGAATTTATGTGATGTATTGCGTGATGATGGTATTAACTATTCAGATTATGTAACTGAATTAGTACTTTTATTATTTATTAAAATGGTACATGAAAATACCGAAGCAGGGATTTTGCAAAAACATCCTTTACCTGTTGGGTGTCGTTGGACTAATCTCAATGATAAATCAGGTATTACCCTATTAAATGATTATAAAGCCATGTTATTAGCCTTATCAACAGGTAAGCGTCAAGAAATCGATCCTGAAAATCCAGAACAATACATTGAAGTGACAGTACATAATGACCCATTAATAAGCGCCATTTATGCCGATGCACAAACTCGATTACGAGAACCACGCCATTTAGAGCAATTGATTAAAACATTAGATCAAATTGATTGGTTTAGTATTCAAAAGGATGGGCTGGGCGATCTTTATGAAGGATTATTAGAAAAAAATGCCAATGAAACAAAATCCGGTGCTGGTCAGTATTTTACGCCAAGACCACTGATTAATTGTATGGTGCGGTGTATTAAACCACAAATAAAACATATCATCCAAGATCCTGCTGCCGGAACGGCAGGATTTCTTGTCGCAGCAGATCAGTATTTACGGCAACAAACCAACGATTATTATGATCTTGATGCTAAAGATGCTGATTTTCAAAAAAACGAAGCGTTTATTGGTGTTGAATTAGTGCCAAATACTCGTCGACTTGCCTTAATGAATTGTTTATTACACGGAATAGAAGGCGGTAATGATGGTGCAATTTTATTAGGCAATTCACTTGGTCAAGTTGGGCAAAACCTAAAACCTGCGGATATTATTCTCGCTAATCCACCATTTGGTACCAGTAAAGGTGGCGATGCCAGTATTACTCGTAAAGATTTAACTTATGAAACCACCAACAAGCAATTAGCTTTTTTACAACATATTTACCGTAATTTAAAACCCGGTGGTCGCGCTGCCGTGGTATTGCCTGATAATGTATTGTTTGAAGCGGGTAAAGGGACTGATATTCGTCGCGATTTAATGAATAAATGTAATTTACATACAATACTACGCTTACCGACCGGGATTTTTTATGCCCAAGGTGTAAAAACCAATGTGCTATTTTTCACTAAGGGCTCAGTAACAGACAAACTACAACAAGAAAACTGTACGCAAAATGTTTGGGTTTATGATTTGCGTACCAATATGCCAAACTTTGGTAAACGTACACCATTTACTGAGCAATATTTACAACCATTTGAAACCGTTTATGGTATCAATCCCGACGGCACCAGCCCAAGACAGGAAGGTGAATGGTCATTCAATCCAGATGATATCGAAGCAGACTCGTCAGCCAGTCAAGAAAACTTAGACGTTAATGATCAACTAGCGCAATCAAGATGGCGCTGTTTTAGCCGCGATTGGATTGCTGACACAAAACAGGATTCACTCGATATCAGTTGGTTAAAAGATAAAAATAGTGTGGATGCAACCAAACTCCCAGAACCAGCCATACTCGCCAAGCAAGCTAAAGATGAGTTAATAGTTGCTTTGGATAAGTTGGAGAGTTTGTTGAGTGCTTTGGGAGAAACTGAATAATGAG
>CALYQY010000115.1 GCA_945291235.1 uncultured Gilliamella sp. | reverse complement strand
ATAATAGAGATACAGCGAGTTTGGATGTAATGCATAGAGTTGATAGCATAAGTCACCTAAGCAATATTTTCGGCAAATATGGGGATAACTTTATTTATAATTTCTTCCAAACAGCATACTTAACAGGTGTATTTGCCTCAACCATGACAGCTCAGACTAGCGTTTCTCGAATTTTTTATGCAATGGGGCGTGAAGGTGTATTGCCTAAACGAATCTTCTATAGAATTCATCCTCGATTTAGAACACCTTATTTATCAATAATCTTCGTGTCGATTTTTTCATTATTCGCTTTGGTACTTGATTTAACCTTAGTAATATCGATGATAAGTTTTGGTGCATTAGTAGCTTTTACCTTTGTCAACCTATGCGTTATTAAAAGCTACTTAGGTGGTGAAACGAAGAAATCAGTGTTGATGCTATTAAAATATGGATTAATGCCTGCAATTGGTTTACTACTTTCTTTGTGGCTATGGACTAGTCTTGAATCGACAGCAATGATGGTTGGTTTGATTTGGTTGGCATTTGGATTCTGTTATTTACTTTATTTAACTAGATGTTTCACAACTACATTGCCATCAATTGATCATACAGAATTGGATTCGATTATAAAAGATTAAATTAATCTATTCCGTCTACTTAAAAGTATTTAGTTAATGCCCTTTTAAAAATAATCCCGTCAACTTAGGTGACGGGATTTTCTTTTCTTTAAAAAGAAAAGTTAAAAATTATTCCCCAAAACCAGTAGCAAATAATTCGCGGATTTCATCCATTGCAGCTTGCTCGTCTTCTCCATCACAGATGATTTCAACAGTTGAACCACCTTTTACACCTGCTCCAAGCAACCCCATCATACTTTTTAGTTTAATTGCTTTGTCGTTATAAACAAGCTCAATTGATGATTTATAGCGACCGGCTAATTTAACTAATGCCGTTACAGGGCGCGCATGAAGACCGGTTGAATTTTTTACTACCATTTGCTCTTTTAACATACTAAGTCCTTCTTTCTATCTTAAGTTAATACAATACCTAGTATTTATATCATAAAATAATCTGTTTTGCTCATTTTTAGATATAAATTTTTATAATTTATACAAAGCTTTTTATTAATTTAAACTTAATACTATTTTATGCCCAATAATATCTGACTACATGAAAGAAAACAGGCGCTGCAAAACAAATTGAATCGAAACGATCAAGTACACCACCATGTCCGCCAATTAGGTTACCCCAATCTTTTACCCCCCTATCACGCTTTATGGCAGACATAACTAATCCGCCAAAAAATCCTAGCAAGGTGATCATGAGTGAAATTAAACCAGCTTGAAAAAAACTAAATGGCGTAATCCAAAACAGACAACTACCAATAAAACTGGCTGTAACTATGCCACCAATAAATCCTTCCACTGTTTTGGATGGTGATAAATTAGGGCTAATTTTATGTTTACCAAATAATTTACCAAAGACATACTGCAAAACATCTGACATTTGAACAACTAACACCAAAAAAGCAATAAGTAATAAATTTCGGTCGTGATAGTTATCAATTTGGAGTGACAATAAGGCAGGCACACAAGAGATATTATATACGGTGATGACTAATCCCCATTGTACTTCGGCCGTTCTGTCTAAGAATTTAAATGAGGATCCGGTAATTGTGGCTAAAATAGAAAGAATTAAAAAACCATATACTGGAATGAATATGCTAAATAGACCATACCATGAAACAGCAACTAAAATATATTGCGCCGGCAACGCTATTCCAAAAGCAAATATTAAAACGTAATAATCATCTCGGCTAATACTGGTCAGATTAAGAAACTCTCGTAATGCTAAACCCGATACCACAAAAAATAAAAAAATGACGGCTAATTTTCCGATCAAAAAAGCAGTACCTAAAATCGCCACCATGACCCACCACGCATTAATACGAGTATTTAAATTATCAATAACCCGATTAGGTGATCGGGTTCGATGTTTTAACATGAGTCCAATTAACGACGCAACGATTAAAAATAGAGTAACGCCCAAAAATAACAATAAAGTATGGTATTGATAGTTAGACATCTATTTCCTCAAACTGCTGATTCTTTTAATACTTTAAAAATGAATGTTGAAATCATTTTACAATAAATTATAAATAATACGACTGGCAAATCCGCCTATAAAGAGTAAAAGTTGGATCATCACTGTCACTATTTGAATTTTGAAAAGTCGTAATGTCCCTTTTTCGCGCTCATACATTGTTCGAGATTTAGAAAAATCAGATTTAATTAAACCTAATTTTACAAGCGCATGATCTAACTCTTTCAACACTATTGAGGGTTCATGAATATATGGCGTCAAATATTCAAAAAGTTTGATATCGAAATTAGTCCTAAGTGCATAATATTGACTTATTAAGCCTAAAATAAAAACAAAAAAACAGATTAAACTTATCAGATTTGAATCATTAATTGCCAGATAAATAAAACCAATGACCAACGCAGAAATTGTTAATAACCCAGAAAAAATATTAATTTGCTTACTTAAAGAAAGCAAACTACACAATGTCACAATTTGAGTTTGATTGGTGTGAAACTGTTTTCTATTATGATCAGATTTCAGCATGTAGATTTCTGCTCCATTCTATTAATATTAACCGTTGTCTAGTTGAAATAACAATATTACGCCGACATGTTCTTACCTTAGCTATCGCATCATCAACATTCTTGGCTCGATGAGTCCACAACAACCACGCGATAACTGCTGTCGCACTTCTTGAATAACCTAATGCACAGCAGACTAACAATCGACCTTGCAGTCGATATTGTTCAATGATTTCAGCCGTCATTTGACATTGCGCTTGCGTGAGCGGTGTCATATCCAAAATGGGCATTAGCATATAATTACCTTTAAATTGACCTATCGGCAGTTCTGCACATAAATCAACAATAGATGTAAATTGATTGTGTTTCAGATAGTACGTTGAAGGAATTCTACCTAAATAAATGTTATCCTCAATGAAATTGTTTGGATGGTGCTTAAACGTCCATAAACGTGAATTGATCCACATAATGATAAAATAAGGCAAATATAATATAATAACGACGAGTGAAAAATGCCCGTTAGATTGTTTTTGAAATCCTTTTGCACCTATCAATAAATAATTAAGCGCGACCAACAAAAATGCTCCAGAAAGCCAAAATAACCAAAGTCCCCAACCCCTCATATAAATGGCCAAACTCATGGTTAACAGAGTTAAACAACAATAAATAAAAGCCCAACGGTACTGTTTTGATAAAGACGTAAATTTTAATGGCGATATTCCATTATTAGGCCATAACCAAATACACAAACAACCTACCCATACACCTGTTGGGATATCAAAAAAATGATGTTGCCAGGTTGTTAATACCGATAGCGCAATTAACAAACACCAAATATGCAAAATATTACGGAAAAAAGTCTGAAAATAATTAGCATAGAACTGCCATAAAATAATAAGTAATGTGATATGTAATGATGGGGCTTGATTAAAAGGTTTATCAAATCCCATAAGAAAATCAAAAAGTAAACCAAAAAATCCGTCCATAGCTGGACGATCAAAACTGAATTTAAGTGGGAAAAGAAGAAAACAACAGACACAAATAATTTGTGCGGTTAATAATCTAAAACAAAGTATTTTTAATGACTGATTCGATTTTGCTAGTAATATAGCAAGTCCATACATTAAGTCTATCGACCAATAGGGTACAATCGTCCATGACCAAAGTGGTATGATCGTTTCCCAATCAAAAACAATGCTACTGACATCATTACGTTCAGCTGTGAATGCATTGCTAAAATTGTAACTAGCAAAGAAAAATACCGTTAACCCGATAAGCCATAAACATTTGTTAATGTTTAATTGAATAGAACCCTGCTTCATCATAACGTTAATCAATTAATCAATGCGCTGAGCTAATGACACCGTAAAAATCCCCCACTGATCAATACGCATTGTGACTTTTCGAAAGCCTGCTGCCATGACAAGTTGATCCATTTCAAGTTGTGTCCGTCTGCGCATTATCCATGGTTGCCCGTCACGATGTGAAGTTAATGCTCGGGCAATAAACTCAAGTTGAGGATGCCAAGGTTGATTGGTATAAATTAAATATCCACCTTTGGGGATAGCATCCGCTAAACCCGATAAAGATTCACGTAATAATGAATTATCACTAAACAATTCATACAAACCAGAAACGACAGCTAATGTTGGTTTAGGCGATAGGTCAGCTAACTGCTGTCTGTTAAAAGCATCGCCCTTTTCAAACTGTACAAGGTGACTCAAGCCTAATTCAGTAATCAAATTTTGACCATCACGAATATTAATATCGCTATAATCTCTAAGGAGTACTGAATCAGGTTTCTTGGCTAATTGATTAATAGTCTCAAGAATATAACGTCCATGACCTGCTGCTATATCAACAATATTGACGATATTATCGTGTTTTTGTAATTGCGATATGGCTAATTTTAATAATTCTTCAAGATGAATTTTACGTTGCCGAATTCCTCGCCAACCCATTGATTGCAAATAAATATAGTCAAAAAACTGACCTAATTTTGAACTTCCTGAAGGTTGATTACGATAAACATAATCCAATGTACTACCTGAGTCGAACCCAGTTTCAACTCCAAGTTTGATACCATCAGAAATTTTACTGGCATATTTTAAATTAGCTTTGATGAATTTCCAGTAAAGAGGTTTAACTATTCCCTTAACAGGCAATGATAAATTATCGGCTTCTTGCTTAGTGTAACCAACAAGATCTGCGTTAACCAAAGAAGGAATATTCGGTTGATTTGCAAAGCACCCTATAATAAAACGCCTTGCTCTTTCAATAGCGATATGGCGTTCTTGTTCACCAAACGTGTCATGATAAAAATTAGGCAAAATATGAAATTCTTTTTGAGTGGTACCTAAATTTTCATAAAACTGTTTCTGAGGTTTGCGTCTGACAACAAAATCAGAACCAGAAACAAGTATTTGAGTTGGCACTGTTATTGCATTAGCATCTTTAACAATACGATCAGCTACAGAATATAAATCAAGTAGCAATCTGACTGAAATTGGTCGAGTGATTAATGGATCTTGATTAAATGATTCTGCTCGTTGTTTGTCATGAGTCAATAATCCAGATTTAACGTAACTATTAACAAAAAAATTACC
>CALYQY010000114.1 GCA_945291235.1 uncultured Gilliamella sp. | reverse complement strand
TTAGTACTGCTGCTTATTTAGGAAGTTATTTTAAAATTTATTAGAATGAATAATTAATGCCTAGTTGTCCTCCTATATGTGAATATTTATCAGAACCAAATCTGGTATCTAATTGAGCATAACCACTAAGTGAATTTGTGAAATTACCGTTCACACCCACTTTAACCTCAGCAAAGTTTTTGCCTAAATTTGATTCAACATTTTTACCTTTTACTTTAGCTTCAGGTGCTGAAGAGTCATAAAGCCAGTTTGCTTCAATAAATGGTAATACACCAAATCCTGATTTAGTGCTTTGGCCATAGTAACGAGCACCTAAGCGTAATTGGGCACCATCAGCATTGATGTCATCCACATCACCTGCGCGACCGAAAGTGAATTTATCGCTGTTTAACCAGGTATATCCAACTTGAGCATGAGGTTCAAGTAACCAATTTCTTTCATCTCCTTCAAGCATAACCATTCCGTAACCTACTTCAGCAGATAAACTTACCGCATCTCCATCGTATTTACTTGAATAGTTTCTTATGTTTGATAAATGAACTGATGTTTTGTGTTTGAACCAACTGTATTGTGCCCAAGTATCAACAAAAAGACCTTCGCCATTGGTTTGTGCATTCCAATTACCGTATACGCCTAAGTTATACCCTGTAACACTACCGTCACCTTTACGGCGAGAATGTTTTTGTTTAGTATCGATTGTACTGTGACCGTATCCGCCATAAACCCCAGCTTTGAATTGGTCTAAACTTAATACATCAACACCCATTTCGATCATTGAGGTTTTCATGTCTAATGACTGTTTGCCATTAAACAAATCGGTTTTGGTTCGGTCATAGTTATAACGCATCCAAACATTTGAATCTGGAACATAAATCGAAGTATCTCGATCGTGGGCACTATGACGGAACATATTTAATGCAGCTAGCTGATTACCAAATATAGAAGCAACGACTGGAGAATTAGTTACACTTGATAAAACATTAGTATATTCAATAGTTAATTTACCATCTTTATCTCGTCCAATGGTGTAATCAAATTCACTGTCAGCTTTTTCGACTACATTCCATTTACCGCCATCTGTACCACCAACCTCAATAATATTAATAGTTCCTTTATTAGCTTTACCATTACCAATTTCATTTATATCGATGTTAGTTGTACCAGTGACATTACCAGTGACAACCATTTTATCTGTCTTACCATTTTCGGTATCCATATAAATATTTAGTTTACCGTTATCTCCGTGGTAATCGCCATTGACTGTTAGTGTGGTATCAGGTGAGTTTTTACCTAAGTCAATAGTACCCCCATTAATAACACTTCCAATGGTTTGGTTATGATCATTTAAATTAAGTGAACCATCTTTACCAATATTGTAATCAGAGTTAGGACTAAAGACATTTTCACCTTTTGCAGTCCATGACCCGCCAGTTATATTAGTTTTTCCTTCATAAGAGTGATGCCCACTAATTAAGTTATCACCAGAAGTTACATTCACATCACCTTTTCCAGCTATATCCCATGTTATATCGTAATCGGTGTTAGTATGATTAATATTTAATTTACCACCATCGTTTAATCCAACTTTTGATGTATCAATAGTACCGGCTTTTTCAGCTGCTTTTCCAGCTTCTCCACCGATATTGACGACACCATTCTTATCAATTGTTATACCTAAATCTTCACCTGATTGGTCACCTTTTTGAGTTTTAACCACACCATCATTTGAAACAGTTAAACTTGAAGAATGATTACCGCCTTGATTGACAACAAGTTCAGTCATTACATTCAATTTAGAATCTTTACCGTCAACTAATACTTTACCATTTCTGATTGCTAACTTGTTGTATAGACCCCAGTCACCATCAGAAACATTCATGGCTCCGCCATTAGTTATATTGATTTCACCATAGCCAGTTTTATCCGCAGAAAGCGCTCCAACTCTCATACCACCTGTATTAAAAGCTGAACCTTTTCCACTAATATTAATAATACCCTTGCCGTTTTCATGACCAACAAATGTACCTCTAGTAGAATTGATAACACCGCCATCTAATACGTTAACCACTGCGTTACCATTAGAAGCAATACTCATATCTTGTGATTTAACTTGATTTAACGCACTACCTTTACCGGTTACAGTTAGATTTACATTTGAATTAACACCAGAAGCCACGCGCAGAACCGCCCAACCAGCATTAGTAAAAGTACCACCATTGGTAATAAGAACATTCGCGTTACCTTCAGCACCAAAATAAGGATCGCCAAAAGTATTAATTAGATGACCGTTATCAAGTGTTAATTGGCCAGTGCTTCCATCAACATGTCCCACCATGATTCGGCCCATTGATAACTTACCATTATCACTGATTGTTAAATGTCCATTTTGACCAATAAAATATTCATCTTTAGTGTCTTGGCCACTCGCTATTGTTCCTGTGTTATCTCCTTTGATAGTTTGATTTGTATCTATATTAACTCGAACCGCAGATGCATTACCTGCCATTAATACAGATAAAGCACTGGCTACAGTAGCGCTAATTAATATTGATTTCGTTTTTTTCCCTCTTCCCTTGGCTAGTTCTGAAACCGCCAAGCTTATTCCTTTACTATTTTTTAAGACTTTGTAAATTTTGTTCATTTGTTAATTTTCCTTAATTTTACAACATTAAACATCGCTAATAGTTAATTAGCGATGTCTCAAATATTATTGATCGAAATAAACGATCAATCAATATTCAATTATTCGAAAATTTCTATTAAAAATAATAAAAATTAATTGTAAATAGGAAAACTTATTGTTAAATTTATATTAACATTATGAAAATTATGAATTTTTATTTATGGTAATTTTTGTTAAGAATTTAGAATAATAATGATCATTTATTAATTTTTTGTTAATTTAATATGCAAATATTACGAAAAGATCATTGATAAATGATCCTTACTAACATTCAAACAAGTCTATGCTCGAAGATCATCATTAATGACTTATGGGTTAGTTTGAGGGAAAAAAGATGATCAATGACGATCAATCAGGATCAATCACGATCCATCAAGAAATCATTAGTAGAATCCCAATTTTTATCATCAAAAGGATTTCAGTAACCTTTTATTTTACTCAATAAAAAAGGGACTTGAGTCCCTTTTTAGTTTATCTAATTTATCGAGTTTATATTTCTTTTTCAAATAATGCATCGGTTTTGTTATCGATATAGGCATCTTGGACTATAAATCCATCACTAACACCTTTTAATTCATACTCTTTTTTGTCTTTTTTCAACAATTTCTTCTCTATGGTAAGAATGCTTTTCTGACGACATTTTGGGCATTGGCAATATTGATATTCTAATACATCGATATTTCCTGCTGATTGATCGACTTGGTTAAGTATTCCTTTTGTATCAGTATAAAAAGTTGTTTGCGATAATGCATCGGCATAACTACCAGTTAAATTAGCAGAAAGTTTAGTTTCTAGGCTTTGGTTACTTGATGAAAAGAATTGATATTTTTTGTACCATGCTTGGCAATCTTCACAATAATAATCATCAATATGAAATGAAACGATTAATGGATAGAAGAAAACAAGTAATTCAATTAAATAAACAACACCCAACATTAAACCAGAAATGTGACTTGTATTCGATTTTCTGGTGATGGATATTTCACGGTATGGAAGAATTTCATCAAACATGATGTCAACGACAGTGAATGGTGAAAAAAATAGTTTAATATAATCTGTAAAATCACCCGAAAAAAGGCCTACTTCAAATCCACATACACTTGAGTAGTAAGCAAATAAACAGATAAAGAATGCCATAAAAAAATTAACCATGGTATTTCTTACTTTTGCTGCTTTTGCAAGAAATGAAGCAAGATAGGCTAACCCTAATCCCATTACAACGACTAAACCAATATCAATTATAACAAACGGAGAATAATAAGAGATGATTGAATAGATAATACCCAAAGCAATTGCGACTATAATACCTATTATAGTAAAGATAATGGTTAAAAGCGGATTAAATTTTTGTGATAACTGATAATGACTAACTGTAGAGCTCATTGTTTTATTCCTTATTATTCCTTAAAAATTATAATACTAATAAAAAAACTTCTAGCTATGTTTAAATGATAATTGTCAATTTTTGTTATTTTTTCCAATAACTAGGACTGAGTTATTAATTTGACTGGTGCATTTTAAACATGCTCTATGAAAAGTAAAGTTTATTAGACTAGATAAAAGTAAAGATTTTTATTTTAATAATCCAAATAAGTGAAAGGGAGTATAAAAAGGTAAATTAGCTAATGCGTTAGCATCATTCTCAGAATAACTAATGTATCTAGTTAGATGAATTTTTATTCAGGCCTGAAGAAATAACCATAACTAAGCAGACAAAAATCAGCAGCATCCCAATCCAATTAATTAAAGATAATGTTTCACCAACAATTGATATAGCTAAAATTGTGGATACAACAGGCTCTAGAAGCGTGATAGTGATAGCTATACTGGCAGATACTCTTGATAATCCATAACCATAAAACAGGTAACCCAAAAACATCGGAATAAAGGCCATATAAAAACCAACCATAATATTATTCCATGATGTCAAAAAATTTGAACCAGTAATAACCATTACAGGAATCAGTAGTAATCCTCCGCAACCAAAAGTCGCACCCATTGCTGCTTTATTACTAATTTCTTATAACATTAATTGCCGTGCTGACCATGAATAAAGCGCATAAGTAAAACCAGCAACTAATCCTAATAAAACTCCCCAACTAACATGATTATTTTGAAATGTCTCATTATCAGAAAAAGACAACATAATCATGCCAATAATTCCTAATAAAGCGCCAATAGCCCACTGTCTCGTAAATTGAAAATCACGACTTAAATATTCAATGATAGCTGACAAAATTGGGGCTGAACCTATCGAAACGGCTGTCCCGATACTAACTCCTGATAACCGCATTGAAGAATAAAAAGCTAAAGGATAGATAGCAACCGCTATAGCACCAACGACTAAAAGAGGATAATGCAATCTTAATAACGAACGTGCTTGGATAATGTTAGATATTGCTAAACCACACTGCAATATTCCACCAATACCCATAGCAAAAGCGCCAATAAATAAAGGGGATAAAGATGGGGAAAACGTTGCTGCTGTGCCCGTTGTCCCCCATAATAAAGAAGCGGAGATAATAGCTAATATGCCATAATACTTGCTCATTAAATTACTCGATATTTTGTACTTGCTCTCGAATCTGCTCAA
>CALYQY010000113.1 GCA_945291235.1 uncultured Gilliamella sp. | reverse complement strand
TTTTCTGATTTTTGTGATGTATATCAATATATTTTTATCTAGGTTAGTGTTTTTTATGACGAATCAGTCAGCAATCAACGAAGTATTCCTTATAAAAATAGATTTTTTATTGATTATTGTTTGAAAATTAAGACATAAAATGAGTAAAAATTATTTTATGCCTTAACACAAAAAAGACGAAGTTTAATACTTATATCAACACTTCAATTCCTTTTATTCTTGCAAGATAACAAAATTCAAATCGCTAATTGATTCAAGTGCATCAGCAATATCATTTAATGCTTCACTATAACCATCACAATTTTTGAAAGCTTCGGTGTTGGCATCGATTATTGTTGATTTAAAATCTTTATAACCTTCACTAAAATCACTTCCTGTTAAGGTTAAAATTTGCTGCCAATTATTGAGTTTTTCTTGAATATCATTACGTCCTTGTTCACAAGCGATAGAATTTAAAGCAATATCAGGAATAGAAAACGCCGGTAATTTGTTTAATTCAGGTGTACGTTCAACAAAACGTACTCTATCTAAAGGTATATCATAATCATCTAATTCTTCTACATATTCTGGCGCAATTTTCCAAAACTCCGCTTCCCGGTAAATTTTTTTTATCGTCGAGAATTTGGTAGAGTCCCTGATCGTTATTTTCTCTGGTACAGGTTTGTCAAGATCATATTTCCACCAATATTCGCTTTGATCAATAAATAAGTCATTTGTCACACTAAGAGGTAACTCTATTTCCTTTACCTTTCCATCATACATTATTGATACAGTGGTCATACTTGATTTTTTGGACATTAGTAGCATACCATAATCAGCAGGTTTCATTTTTTCGTCGATAAAATAGAAGTTCATTATTACGTAATTATTTAATGTTGGATTAATGATATTAAGTTCATTCTTTCGATTGGGTTTTACCAGAATATTTAAAGTTTCTTGGTTATAACCTAGAGTATGTTTACCAAATTCAAAAGAGTAAGCGATCTTTGAAACTGGAGGAATAACGTGTTCAGTTCCATCAATGGTTACTTTTATTTCGTTCGAAGTTGGATTATCGATCATAGTTTGAATTTTACTTGGTACAAAACAGCCGACTAAAGCCAAACTGCAAATAACAATTAAAAAATATTTAATTTTAGTCATTACTTTTATTTCATTTTATCTTTTTTGGGGATTGCGATTTTACCACAATCATATATAAACACCACGCAAAAATTACAAATATTTCATTTATAATCAATAAGATAAATAAATTAAAAAAAGAAAAAATTGTAAATATTGGAATGAATATTCTTAATAAAAAATTAAAAAAGATTTTTTAGATTTAAATAATGTTAAGTGAAAAAAATAACGATTTGTTTAATAGAACCTAATGTCACTTTATAACCCTAAAAAACTTAACATAGCATGATTAGCTGTTATTTAATGGGTTGAAAATAACTTTAAAGCAAAATGGAGCGAAGGTAAATTTCAAATGCTGATAAGATTAAATGATTAGATTTTATAATAAAACCAATATCTTTTATCCACCAAAAGATATTGGTTGTTTTTTAACTATCCTATTTTGGCCAAATAAATCGACCTTTAGCGTCCGGATCTTCTTCAATAAATTTTTTAAGTTTATCGGATTGGTAAAGTTGCTTAACGTCATTTGCCCATGCCGTATTGAGATTTTCTTTTTTAACAACGACCATTAGCTCTAAATTGGGCGATAATTCTTCTTGAATTAATATATTATCAGCTGGCACTTTACTCAACCATGCCACACCGCCTGGCATAATTGCGTAATCAACTTCGCCAAGTACTCGCGGAATAATTTCTGATAAAAGCGTTTTAAATTTTAAATTATAGCTGTTTTCTATAATATCATTTAAGGTGATTATGCCTGATTGTGTGTCTGGTTTAAGCTTGATCCACCCTATTTTTTGTAACAACAATAATGATCGAGAGGTGTTGGAGGGATCATTCGGGATTGCAATGATTTGATTGGATGCAATATCATTGATTGAATGATGTTTCTGTGAAAATAGAGCGGCAGATATGGAAGGAATGTGTACTAAAGAGACAAGGTCGTTATGGGTCTCTTTGTTATAGACGTCAAGATAATCTTGATGCTGTGCAGCATTCATATCAATACTCCCTTCAACCAGCGCGGTATTGGCATCCCGCAAAGAACTAAAATTGACCAGTTTGACGCTGTAGCCTTTTTTTTCTAATTCGGACTTAACCACTCGCTCCATTAAAATGTTGTGCATACTAGGGGGTAATCCAACTATGATCTCTTTTTTGTCTGATTGTTTTATGTCTTTGCTTTTGTCTGTGTCACAACCTATCAACACGAGCCCCAATAATATTAAGGTAGGTAAATATAAATATTTTTTCATTATCATTCCTTCTGGATTGTGTTTGCAATATTTACAAAATATAACTCTTTGTTAATGTGTGTTATTTTTATAACGATAGGATATTTAGGATTATAATTATCAAGCTTTCATTTTGATAATACTTAAAGTTTATATCATTATTCGATTAAGATATATAAATTTTCTGTTTAATCGCTGATCTATTTGTGGTTAAATATATTTGTCATTCAGGACGTTCAAATAAATATAAAGGATTAAAAAGCATGAAAATAAATATAATCCCCCTCATCTATAGTTGCTTACTATTGACTTTGTTAGGATGTGATAATAAGCAAAGCGATTCTAAAACCATCATCAATAATTATATTAATAATGGTCAATATGATGTTGCTCCTCACTCAAAACTGATTAAAAAGCAGCGGTTTGAAGGAAGTTATTTTGGTACGATCGAAACGAACGCAGATGGTTTGATCACCTTTTACAATTTGAACGATAAAAAAGTCTATTTTGATTATCAGCAGTCACAATATATGATCAAAAATCAGGAGCTTTCAAAATACAAAATTAATGTTGATGATAAACAAAATATTGTTTCGATAACTGACTCATCCGGCAACGAAGTTATCCGCTCAACCTATGACGAACAAGGACGAGTTGTGAAACTTGAAAACAGCATTATTGGTGGTTCCAATTATCTATTTATTAATCAAATTACTTATAAAAATGAATTAGTTGTTGAAAGAGACTACGAAATTTTTGATAAAACTGATGAAGCAAATATCGTTCCACTTTACCTCAATAAAAAGCAATACTTTTATAATGCAGAAAAGCAGCTCATTAATAGCGTCGAACATGCTTTTATTGCTCAAAATGGTCAATATGAAAGCAATGAACACAATCAATTAATCCCCACAGAGCAATTAAACTGCGTTTACGATGATCCTAACCAGTATGGTGATTGGACAAAATTATATTGTTTAAACGAACAAGAAGAAACAAAGCGATTTATTTTACGCTCTTTCGAATACTATGACTAATGAAGGAAACAGCAATGAAAAGGATCATTTTCGTATGTGGTTTATCAATCATTCTATTTGGTTGCAATAAAAATGAAAAACTGAGTAATGTTGAGCTCACTAACAACTATTTATTGTTTAGTAGTGTTGAGAATATTCCGTATTCAAAACTGATTAAGCAACAAAAGATTATTGGCAGCGATCGCCAACAATATCTATCAGATGATAAAGGTTTCATTGTCTCAGTTGATATTGATCATGTGAAGATCACAAACGACTATGCAACGAAAAAAAGCCATTTTTCGATAGATAATCAATATGATTTAGATTTAAATATGGAACTGGATGATAAGCAGAATCTTTTGCATTTAGAGGATTTAGCCAAAAAGATCGAATGGTCTTCAACTTATGATGATCAAAATAGAATAATAAAAATCGAACGTATTTCCAATCCATCGACGATCAGTGATATTCAGTATGAAAATGGAAATATTTCTCGAATTGTTAATACTTATATCTTAAAAATGGATTTAGCCAATGTTTACACGTCAAGCGAAGAAAAGATATTTTTATATAACGATAAAAATCAATTAGATAAAGTTATCATTAAATTTTTTGATGACAAAGAGTCCAAACCAACAGAGACAAAAAGATGTTCCTTTTATGGATATAATGAACAAGGTGATTGGACGAAGTCATATTGTTTAAAAATGAATGAGAATTTTACTTATTTTAATTCACGAAAAATTGACTATTAAAAGTGTGCAAATAAGCTAATTTAATATGATTCTCCCTAATACTGGATAATGCTATTAAGGAGAATTGACCTACTTGCTCACTTATAATGCGCCTACAATTCGATGCGGAATATATAACTCTTCAAGATAAGTGATATCCTCTGGGGTTAACGAGACGTTTAACGACCCAACTGCATCATCTAAGTACTTCGTTTTTGTCGCACCAATAATCGGTGAGGTAACACCTTTCGCAAACTGCCATGCTAATGCTATTTGAGTCATTGTTACGCCATATTTTTCAGCAAGTTCATGTACTCTTTTTACTATATTAGTATCGGTTTGTTGGGTACTATCATATTTTTCGATAGCGGTTTTATCCGTTTTACTACGTAACGTATCAGTCGTCCACTCTAATCGAGCAAGACGACCAGCAGCTAAAGGACTATAAGGTGTTAATGAAACATTAAATTGTTTACAAATTGGAATTAATTCTCTTTCATCTTCACGATACAATAAATTATAGTGATTTTGCATTGAGACAAATTTCGTCCAACCGTTTTGCTCAGCAGCAAGTTGCATGTTATAAAATTGGTAGCCATACATCGCAGAAGCACCTAGTGCTCGAACTTTTCCAACTTGAACTAATTTATGTAATGCTTCCATTGTTTCTGTAATTGGTGTGGTATAGTCAAAACGATGTATAATATATAAATCGATATAATCCGTACCTAATCGTTTAAGTGATCCGTCTATCTCTTTTTCAATTGCCCCTTTTGATAAGTGACCGTCATTAAAATAGACTTTGGTGGCTAAAATAACTTTATCACGAGCAATATTTTTTTTGATTGCTTGACCTAAATACGTTTCACTGGTTCCTGCTGAATAAATATTGGCTGTATCAATAAAATTGATACCCAAATTTAACGCATGCTGAATGATCGCTTCACTCTCACTTGGATTAAGTGTCCATGCATGCATTTTACTGGCAGGATCGCCAAAACTCATACAGCCCAAACAAAATCGTGACACTTCAATATCGGTATTGCCTAGTTTTACATATTCCATCATATCCCCTCTTTTTCCCAACCTAGTTGTAATAGTGAGCATTGAACATTGTTAAATTTATTCTAAAACGGAATGTCATTGAGATAAACCAGCGATTCTTTTATAGTATCATGAATTAAATTCATCAATACGGTCAATATGCATAACTTTAA
>CALYQY010000112.1 GCA_945291235.1 uncultured Gilliamella sp. | reverse complement strand
TAACTTGGGATTACAATGAATGGCGAGATCAGATAGATGATTTTCACCCTAAACCCTAGTTTGATTAAAAATCTTGATAAACCTGCTTTAATCAATGATGAAAGCTAATTATGATTCATTGATGTTTAATTGGACAGAATTTGAAGATATAGCTAAATATAAAGACGATAAACAGCTAGGAACATTGATTGTATCGCTTGATCATATGCCAAGTATTGAAAACACCGAAGATGTGAAAACAATCAATCGTATTAATTTAAGATTGCGTGATGCTGATTTATTACCAATAAGAAGTTATTTATAGTAAGCCAATATGAAAAAACAATTAACTATTGAGATGTATTATAAACCTGAAACCTATTTACCACTCTCTGTGTGTATTGCGCAAATTGAACAGATATTAAAAATCCAGCATTACTATCTTCATAAAAGTGAAAATTGGTACTTATGTGGTGTTTCTAAGAAAAAGTCATCTATTTACCAGCTATTTGATAAAAATGGCGTAACTAAAGTTGGATTGGAAAAATTAACTCAAAAATATAAGAAAAATAAGAATTCTTTTAGTGGATCTATTTGGGATAAAGATACTGAAGAGGCAGCTCTATGTTATTTTATATATGAGAAACTTTTAGAGAAAAGATTTTTCCTTAAAATTGAATTAGATTTCACAATAGATATTAGGATTACTAAATCTCAAACAGTCACTGAGTTTATTTTAGCCTTAGTTCAGAAATTTAATAGTGCCTATATTATAGTTAATGGAAATTATTTACCCCGAAAAGCTGTTTTTCCCGACAGACTATCAGCAGGCTGGATGATATATCTACCCAAGGCTCAATTAACGCACGTAATAGTACCCGAATCGTCGGATGTGGTAAGTGTCAAAAACGAGGAAGGACTGGTAACCGGAACGCTAGTGGTAACGTTGCCCCATTTTTTTGATAAAGAAAATGCAGATGATATTAAAGCGGTGAATCGGGTTGATATTCGGCTACGTGAGTTGGATCTATTGCCATTGTATACGGACATGTAAACTATTTTATGGAGGATTGGTATTTAAAAAATACCATAATTACAATGAGAAAATTAATATTTAAAAGATTATGCATCGTTTTTTCAGTCTGTTTTTTATTGATAGGTTGTGTTATCACCCCTGTCATTATAACACCGAATGAATTACCAAAAGGCATTAGAGGTAAAAATTATTATGCGCCGATTAATCTTGAAGGAGGCTCTGGGCCACTATTATTCGGGACGAAAATTTATCCCGAAAACTCTGGATTAGAAATAATATTACGTGAAATAGATGGAATGGTAGAACGTAATTATATAGCAGTGACAGGGATCCCAAAAATCACAGGTGATATTGAGGTTGTTATTGAAGGGGATATGATTCCTACTTACTGGAATATCACGCCTGGTCATTTTAAAAAAATTTATATTATTCATGTATCAGATTCAGAAGAATAATATTTCATCAATGATATGTGTTAAATATTGTTGAATAGGGAACCACTTTAGGTATCATTTTTGTAATGATAATATTTGTTATCTGTTTCGATAAAATGCTGTTGTCATTTTTTTATTGGCAATAAGGTTGCGATAAAGAAAATAACAAAATAGTTAACATTATTTTCGTAAAGTTATTTTTTTGAGCAGATAGATATGACATTAACATTGAGTAGGTTTTTGAACCATAATTTTGCAGGAATGGTATTTAAAAAGATACCATAATAACAATGAGAAAATTAAAATTTAAAAGATTATGTATCGTTTTTTCAGTCTGTTTTTTATTGATAGGTTGTATCGTTGCCCCGAAAGTAATGATAACGCCTCATGAGCTACCGCAAGCTGTTATAGGTAAAAATTATTATACTACGATTAACATTCGAGGCGGTTCTGGGCCAATTTTAGAAAGAGGATTTTTGAGGGAAATTTATCCAAAAAATTCTGGTTTAGAAATTATATTCCCTGAAATAAATGGTTATGTTGAATATAATTATTTAGCAGTGAAAGGCATTCCCAAAATAACAGGTGATATTAAAGTTGTTATTAAAGGAAAGATGTCTTCTGTTTTCTGGTATGTGCCAGCCTCTTATTTTGAAGAAAGTTACACTATTCAAGTCTCAGAGGCAGAAGAATAATATTTCATCGATTATGATAGTAAATGTGATTAGCATAACCTATATTAAACCGTTTGATATGCCGGTACGGGTCGAATTGAGCCAATTTAAAAAAAAACGATTTAATTAAATCATTTTTTAATAAAAATAGTGTAATAAAAAATGTGGATTATGTATTTTTATGAAATGAAATTGATGGTATCTAAAAATTAAATTTAAGGTATTAATCGATAACTTAAACCCCATTTATTATGACTGTAAATCTTTTTTTGCCAATAAAAATCACATCGATATAAATAAAACTAGTAATAGTTAGCTAAATATGGTATAAAGCCTGCGCTACTTTCCAGATTATTTTTTAGCAAAATGATTATGGATTATAAGCACAAATTTTAAAATTTAATTAACGTTATAACACACACATATCATTACTCTTTTCCGGGGTGCCTTGTACTTTAAGTAATAAGGTCGGATAAAGCGGATATGTGGAGGCATAACCCCAACGTCAAAATGAGGAAATCATGACTACAGTATCAATGCGCGATATGTTACAAGCAGGTGTACACTTTGGACACCAAACTCGTTATTGGAACCCAAAAATGAAACCATTTATTTTTGGTGCACGCAACAAAGTACACATCATCAATCTTGAAAAAACAGTACCTATGTTCAATGAAGCATTAGCTGAATTAAACAAGATTGCTGCGCGTAAAGGTAAAATTTTATTTGTTGGTACAAAACGTGCTGCAAGTGAAGCAATTAAACAAGCAGCTGAAAGCTGTGGACAATATTACGTTAATCACCGCTGGTTAGGTGGTATGTTGACTAACTGGAAAACAGTACGTCAATCAATCAAACGTCTTAAAGATTTAGAAACACAAGCTAGTGATGGTACATTTGACAAATTAACCAAAAAAGAAGCACTAATGCGTGCTCGTGAAATGGCTAAATTAGAAAATAGCTTGGGTGGAATTAAAAATATGGGTGGCTTACCCGATGTGATTTTTGTAATTGGTGCAGACCATGAACATATCGCAATCAAAGAAGCTAACAATTTAGGTATTCCAGTCATTGCTGTTGTTGATACTAACTCAGATCCAGATGGTATTGATTATATCGTTCCTGGTAATGATGATGCTATTCGTGCAATTCAATTATATGCAAATGCAGTTGCTGAAGCTGTTCGTTCTGGTCGTGAGCAAAACCAATCTCCAGTATCAGAAGAAAGCTTCGTTGAAGAAGCACCAGCAGCTGAGTAATAAACTCAAATATTTTCAGGGTCGATAATAAAATTAATCGACCCATTCTAATGAAAATCATCATAACGGTTAAATAGAGGATTAAAAAATGGCTGAAGTTACCGCTTCTATGGTAAAAGAACTGCGTGAAAGAACAGGCGCAGGCATGATGGAATGTAAAAAAGCATTAGTTGAAGCTAATGGCGATATCGATCTTGCTATCGATAATATGCGTAAATCAGGTCAAGCAAAAGCAGCTAAAAAAGCTGGTCGTGTTGCTGCTGAAGGTGTGATTATTTCTAAAATTTCTGCTGATAAAAAATCAGGTGTTATTCTAGAAATCAACTGTGAAACTGACTTTGTTGCTAAAGATGCAGGTTTTATCGCATTTAGTGAAAAAGTAGCAACTGCGGCATTAAATGATCACATTACTGATCTTGCTGCTTTACAAGCAAAATTTGAAGAAGAGCGTACCGCTTTAGTTGCTAAAATTGGTGAAAATATCGGTATTCGTCGTGTTCAAGAGATCACTGGTGATGTTGTTGGTAGTTACCAACATGGTGCACGTATCGGTGTATTAGTTGCAGCAAACAGTGGCTGTGATGAAGAATTAGTGAAACATATTGCAATGCACATCGCTGCAAGCAAACCAGAATATGTTGACCCAAGTGATGTACCTGCTGATGTGGTTGAACATGAACGTAATATTCAAATCGATATTGCAATGCAATCAGGTAAACCTCGTGAAATCGCAGAAAAAATGGTTGAAGGCCGTATGCGTAAATTCACTGGTGAAGTATCACTTACTGGTCAACCATTTGTTATGGATCCAAGCAAAACTGTTGGTGATTTACTTGCAGAGAAAAAAGCGACAATTGCTACATTTATCCGCTTTGAAGTGGGTGAAGGCATCGAAAAAGTCGAAGTTGATTTTGCAGCTGAAGTTGCTGCGATGTCGAAACAATCTTAATTGTTTTATCTAAGCCGCCGTAAGGCGGTTTTGTTTATCTACAAAATATTTTAAAATAGTTACCCGCTAGTTATTCTAGCTAATTAGGTAATTAAATAACGAAATAGTGAGACTTCATATGGTAACCCCTTTCTATAAACGTATTCTTCTTAAACTCAGTGGCGAAGCACTACAAGGCGATGAAGGTTTTGGTATTGATCCAACCGTTCTTGACCGCATGGCGCAAGAAATCAAAGAACTTATCGAAATGAATGTTCAAGTTGCTGTTGTTATTGGGGGCGGTAATCTATTTCGTGGTGCAGGCCTTGCTAAAGCGGGTATGAATCGTGTCGTTGGTGATCACATGGGAATGTTAGCAACGGTGATGAATGGACTTGCCATGCGTGATGCGCTGCATCGAATTGAAGTTAATGCACGTTTAATGTCGGCAATACCATTAAATGGTGTGTGTGATGACTACCGTTGGACTGAAGCAATTAGCTTACTTCGCCATGGTAAAGTCGTTATTCTTTCTGCCGGGACAGGTAACCCATTTTTTACAACTGATTCTGCCGCTTGCTTACGTGGTATCGAGATTGAAGCAGATGTTGTTTTAAAAGCAACCAAAGTTGATGGGGTATATTCAGCCGATCCTGTTAAAGATCCTAATGCAACACTATATAAAACATTAAATTATGAAAAAGTGTTAGATGATGAATTAAAAGTCATGGATTTAGCAGCGTTTACTTTAGCTCGTGATCATAACCTGCCCATTTGTGTATTTAATATGAATAAACCAGGAGCATTACGCCGAGTCATCTTAGGTGAACAAGAAGGAACATTAATTAATAATCAGGCTACAGTTAGCTGTTAGTCATCTTTATTTTAAATAAGGTTTTTATTATGTTAAACGAGATTCAAAAAGAAGCGCAAGCGCGCATGGAAAAAAGTATTGAGGCGTTTCAAAATCATATTTCTAAAGTTAGAACCGGGCGTGCTTCACCAAGCTTATTAGACGGAATTATGGTTGAATACTATGGTAGCCCAACACCACTACGTCAATTAGCTAATGTTGTTGCTGAAGATGCAAGAA
>CALYQY010000111.1 GCA_945291235.1 uncultured Gilliamella sp. | reverse complement strand
CGATGGAACAAGACTTTTATAAATCAAAACTGATTAATAAAGGTTTAAAAGTGCTGATTCCCGATGAGCAAGGTAGAATGATCATCAATCAAATTATTTATGATGAACTTTGCCATGGTATCATTAACCCTACATCGAAACAAACCTATCTTAATATCATTGATAAGCTAGTTATAAAAGGAGCCCAAGGAGTGATACTTGGTTGTACGGAGATTGGTTTATTAATTTCTCAAGCAGATCACAAGATCCCTTTTTTTGATACAGCTCTGTTACATGCTCAAGAAGCAGCATTAAGCGCAATAAATAAAGGTTGTTTTTAATCCTATAGCAGATGGCAATCTAAATACTTACCGATTGCCTTTAATATAAAATCGCTACGAAAAAATTCTTGATTTTAACTGATGTGAATAATATGCATTTTCAACAAAACTAATTAACTTTTTATTGTGCGCTTTGAAATCAGTTATTATAAGCACATAAAAATTCTTTTGAATGGGTGCGCTAAAGAATCCTTGTTTAATGTTTCATTGAAATTAGCGTTCCTCTATAGCGCCTCGCATCGCAGAATAGGCCGCATTACATTCACCTTTAATCGCATCTGGATTTTTTTCAACCATCTGTCTAAACTCCTCAATACTTTTTTTAACTGACTCTTCAGATTCGGCAGGCAGTTGTGATGTATTTTGTAAATCCAAAATCAATGCAATATAGCGATCACATTCAACTGCACCAGTATCTATTTTGATAGTTCCTAGGTCATGTTTATTTTTTTCATTACAAGCAACAAGATTTGCAAACAGAAAACTTAATAAAATACTTTTAGTAATTTTTTTCAACATTTCTTATTCCTAAATTAGTAAGTCATTTACATAAATATATTTATGCAATATGGTCATAAATAAAGATGGTTTTTTATTTATAACATATTTATATGTTTTTTGGATGAATTTTGATAACAGTATTTTAAACCCCTATTAACTGTAATTTAAAAATTTTATTCATAAAAAAAGCCTTACTGCTTTTCCAGCAAGGCTTATAAAAGTAGCAGTTAACAAAAAGCTTATGCTTCTATCGCAACACGTAGTTTTTTCATAGCATTTTTTTCAAGTTGGCGGATTCGTTCAGCCGAAACACTATATTTATCAGCCAAAACTTGCAACGTTGATTTACTATCATCAGCATCTAACCATCGAGCTTTAATGATATCTTGGCTACGTTCATCTAATTGTGATAAAGCATCATGTAACTTGTCGGTTGCATCATTTTCCCAATTATCATTTTCAATTGATTTAGAGAAATCTGAATTACTATCTTCTAAATATAATGCCGGCGCAACAACTGCGTTATCATCATCATCGCTATCAACATCAAAGGACATATCTTGTGCAGACATACGCGATTCCATTTCAAGCACATCTTTACGGCTAACACCTAATTCATCAGCAACCATATCAACTTCAGCACTATTAAACCAACCCAAACGCTGTTTATTTTTTCTTAAATTAAAGAATAATTTTCTTTGTGCTTTAGTCGTTGCAACTTTAACAATACGCCAGTTTTTTAACACATACTCATGAATTTCAGCTTTAATCCAATGTACTGCAAATGACACTAAACGAACGCCCATTTCAGGATTAAAGCGACGTACTGCTTTCATTAGACCAATATTACCTTCTTGTATCAAATCTGCTTGTGGTAAACCGTAACCAGAATAACCACGGGCGATGTGCGCAACAAAACGTAAATGCGATAAAATTAATTGTCTTGCTGCATCAACATCATCATGATAGTAAAGTCTTTCGCCTAAAGATTTTTCTTCCTCAGCAGTTAGCATAGGATAGGTATTAATCATGCGAAGGTAAGATTCAATATTGCCTTGTGGGATTAAAGCACCTACTTGCATTTTTAAATCAGTACTCATTTAATTCCCCCTTTATTTAAACTTTTTTTGTTGTATTTATTTTTGATTACAACAATATAAAACTTTATACAGTTTTATAACTTTTAATATTAGACAGTTAAAATATAATTTAGTTCACAATTGGGTTTAAAATAAAAAAATATTTATAAAAATATTAATCATCTTTTCTACTTAATACTATTAAGAAGAACTATCTTAATTAACTAATTTTTAAATATCTTTTTGTTGTAATAAGTGATGATAACCATCCTATCACAATTGTAATTAATACAATTAGCAAGACTTCATCCCACAATAACCCTTCTAGTGGAAATACTGTTCCGAATTCATTTGAGACATTTAATATAATAGATTCTATCTGAAAAATAAATATTTCCGATAAAACGACAGAAAATAAAGCACTTATAAATCCAATAAACATTCCACTATACAGAAAAGGGCGTAAAATAAAACCTTCGGTAGCGCCTATTAATTGCATGACAATAATTGTTTGTTTTCGGGCAAAAATACTTAAACGAATACTATTTCCAATAACCAGTGATACTGCAATAATCATAAATATTGCAATAACCCAAACTATTGCCTTAACCATATCAGTTAAAGCAGTCAAACGAGTAAACCAGCTATCGTCTAGTTTGACATCATCGATACCATCAATTTTGAAAATTTCTGATTGTAATTTATGAAGTATTTCTGTCTTTTTTGCTTCTGGTTTAGGAATAATAATTGCTACCGCCGGCAGTGGATTTTCTTCTAATAAATCTAATGCACTACTGAATCCAGACCATGAAATAAATTCTTCTTTAGCATCATCGCGTGAAAGATAATTAACTTTTTCCACCTCTGAAAGAGATTTGATTTTTTCAATTAATTCGTTAGTTTGTTCAGCATTAAATGTCTTGCTTATATATGCCGTTAAATTTGGTGTTGGAGACCACCGATGTGCAGCTTGATTCGCATTTTTCCATAATAAATAGCCAATTGTTGGTAAGCTTATTGAAATTGCTATAACTAAAATTGTCAGTAGTGATGTTAAAATATTTTGTTTAAAATGATTAAAAACATTTTGCCATGCATAACTTATTTGTCTTTTCCAACGACCCAAAAAGTGACTTTTATTTTTAGACGTTGCTTTGGCTGATCTGACATTAGCGTTTATCATTAATATTAGCCCTCTAAACGCCCTTGATTTAAATGAAGTATTCGGTGGTGTTTTCGACGAATAAGTCCTATATTATGCGTTGCCATTAATACCGTTACGCCAGCTTGATTAAATTCTTCAAACAATTTTAAGATATCTTTTGAAAGTTTATCATCAAGATTACCTGTAGGCTCATCGGCTAATAACACACTGGGACGATTAACAATCGCTCTTGCAATCCCTACCCTTTGCTGTTCTCCACCAGATAACTGAATTGGATAGAATTTAGCTTTATTGATTAATCCAACTTTATCAAGCGATGCAGAAACCCGTCGTCGGATTTCTTCAACTGGTTTACCTAAAATGATTAAAGGAATAGCAACATTGTCATAAACAGTATGATCCATAAGTAATTGGTGATCTTGAAAGATCATACCTATTTTTCGCCGTAAAAAAGGCATATCCTGCTTTCGTAACGTTGACACATCAATGTTATTAAGCATTACTTTACCATCATTCGCTTTTTCCAAACCACAAATGAGACGCATTAAGGTGCTTTTGCCTGCACCCGAATGACCTGTTAAAAATGCCATTTCACCTGTTGATAATGTAAAGTTTATATTCTGCAATGCAGGTCTTCCGCCCGAATAAACTTTACTCACATGTTGAAATTGGATCATAGCCTCTCTCTATTCATCTGTTTCATCAAACAGTGCGTTAATAAAATCATCAGCGTTGAAAGGTCTTAAATCTTCAATTTTTTCGCCAACACCGATATAACGGATAGGGATATTAAACTGATCAGCAATACTAAAGATAATACCTCCTTTTGCGGTACCATCTAATTTAGTTAAGGTCATGCCTGTTAATCCAACTGCTTCATTAAATAATTTAGTTTGGCTAATTGCGTTTTGTCCAGTGCCTGCATCAATTGTTAACATGATTTCATGTGGTGCAGTTTCATCATGTTTTTTTATCACTCGAACAATTTTTTTTAGTTCATCCATTAAATGTGATTTGTTTTGTAAACGACCTGCAGTATCAGCTATTAGAACATCAATATTTTTAGCTTTGGCAGCTTGAATGGCATCATAAATAACTGAAGCCGAATCCGCATTAATATGCTGTGCAATTACCGGAATATTATTTCGTTCTCCCCATACTTGTAATTGTTCAACCGCTGCAGCACGAAATGTATCACCTGCGGCAAGCATAACAGATTTACCTTGTTGTTGAAATTGACGAGCTAATTTACCTATTGTTGTTGTTTTACCGACACCGTTAACACCAACCATTAATATCACAAATGGTTTATGAGTTGAAATATCCAGCGGTTTATCAACTCCATTTAATACAGATTTCATTTCTTGCTTTAATAGTTCATGTAAAGCATCAGCATCTTTTAACGCTTTGCGAGAAGCTTGTTGAGTTAAAGCTGAAATAATTTTTTGCGTAGTTTCAAAACCAACATCTGCAATTAATAATTGTTCTTCAAGTTCTTCAAATAAAGCATCGTCTATTTTTTTTCCTCTAAATAAATTTAAAAAACCTGATCCTATATTTTGTTTTGTTTTAAAGAGACTTTGTTTTAGACGAGAAAAAAATCCCTCTTTTTTTTGTTCTACCATAAATAGTTATCCTATGATCATGATAAAGATCATTTTATCTTATTTTAGTATAAAGCCCAATTTATTCAGTACAAATAGATGAATATATTGATCTAGTTTATTCAAAAATTCTCTACAAAATAGTACTTAATTATCTGCTAGTTATTTTATAGATAAAGATTATTTAGGTTTATTGTTTTCCATTCACCTAAAGGTAAATTATGGCTGAATAAATTATATTGACCTATTTGGACTCTAATCAATCGTAAACATGGAAAACCAACTGCAGCACACATCCTTCGAACTTGTCGATTTTTACCTTCTGTTATAGTGATACTTATCCATGATGTCGGAATAGTTTTACGTTCTCTAATAGGAGGCACTCTTTGCCATAGAAGTGTTGGTTCTTGCAAAATAGTTGCTAGTGCAGGTGCAGTATAAAATTCTTTTAATTGAACACCACGCTTTAATTTATCTATTGCTTGTTGAGTAATTGATCCTTCAACTTGAACCCAATACGTTTTTGGTAGCTTAAATTTTGGTGAACTAATTTTAGCTTGTAGTTTACCATCGTTTGTTAATAAAAGTAATCCTTCACTGTCAGTATCTAATCGTCCAGCAGGATAAAATTTGGGTAATGAGATAAAATCTTTCAATGTTGGATATTTTTCATGTGCTGAAAATTGAGACACCACATTAAATGGTTTATTAAAAGCGATTAATGAGCTCATTTCCAGACTATATCCCTCTCTGCTCTTCAATTACGTTGATTTTAATTTCTTAAATCATAGATAGCAAAAAAGCCCAGCATCTCTGCTGGGCTCTCGCTCTTATTTAAA
>CALYQY010000110.1 GCA_945291235.1 uncultured Gilliamella sp. | reverse complement strand
CAGCCTCATTAAATTCATCAAAACAGAGAATCGAAGTCATGCGAACATACTCTTTGATCTCTTCAAATGCAAAGCCTAACTCTTGCTGATCTTCGTTTTCATCGTAACCTAGCTTCACAATTTGCCTTAAATCATAAATTGCTTCACCTACATCACCTTGAATACGATTTAATTTTGGTTGAACTAATCCAATCCCTAATAAAAAATGGTTAACCCAACCGACTAAATCATCTATTTGTGAAAAAAGATCATGTTCGTTAAGTAGCAATTGAAATTCAAAATCATCATCCAAAAATTGTTGCTTGGTAATACAATAAAGTTCCACCATTTTCTTATTTAAAGATTCTGGGATTTTTTGCCCATTATTGAGCATATCTTCAACTAAAGGGCGCCAACTTTCATCATGATTGCCTCCGGCTAAAATACCCGAAATAAAACCATGTAATTCAGCAGCAGTAATACCCATTTTATTTAAGTTTAATTCATGATTAAGTTCATCATAATTTACAGTTTTGGTCATTAATGTCACCCTGATTTTGTCATATCAATAAAAAGCACTCTGCACTTTCATTAATTATTAGTATATAATCCACAACTAGCTATAAATAATAAACAGGTTACTAAGCTTTATAAAGGAATTATTTTGAATATTGTAAGATTTGTGATGAAATTTTCCCTTCTCCTTCTGGCGTTTGCTATATCATTAACTGCTTGTAGTTCATGGTTATCTAACAAAGGCACTATCATCCTTGACGTGCAGAACAAAACCCAAACATTCATAACAAGTCACGATTTACCTCATAATTACCAAATAGGTAATGGTGAAGAAGAACTTCAACGATTTGAAACATTTTGCAGTAAAGAAATAAAAGAGTCACAACTTGATGGAAGTGAAGAAATTGTTTTTGAAAATATAAAGCGTGGTATACATGGAGAAGTAGAATTTAAAAAATGTAGTGATAGAATCACTCGAATTTACCGTTATTGAGAAATATGGATATAACAACTATATTTTGATTTGAATAAGATTAACTAAATTTCCAAAGATCGATTAAATGTTACTAGCCATTAAGGCGGTTTTTATTTATATTGGTCGCGTAAATGAAAATATTTTTAGGAGTAGAATTATTATGTATAAACAAGATGTAACCATTACCGCACCAAATGGTCTCCATACCCGCCCTGCTGCACAATTTGTAAAAGAAGCAAAAAACTTTAATGCTGAAATTACCGTCACATCAAATGGTAAAAGTGCTAGTGCTAAAAGTCTATTCAAACTACAAACACTTGGTCTAACACAAGGTACTACCATCACCATTTCAGCAGAAGGCGAAGATGAAAAAGAAGCGGTAAATCATCTAGTTAAATTAATTCCTGAATTGGAATAATTAGCTCCAAAATGCGATAAAGAACAGATTTAAAATTGAATAAGGATTAAATGTTATGGTATCAGGTATACTTGTTTCCCCCGGTATCGCTTTTGCAAAAGCGCTATTATTAAAAGAAGAACCTATTGTTGTTAATAATAGGGCAATTCCAGATAACAAAATTGATGCTGAAATTGCGCGTTTTAAAGATGCTCGTCAAAAATCCAGCGAGCAATTAAATGCGATAATGGAACGAGCAAAATCCACATTAGGCGAAGATAAAGCTGCTATCTTTGAAGGGCATATTATGCTTTTAGAAGATGAGGATTTGGAGCAAGAAGTTATTTCTCGTATACAAAGCAAGCATTCAACCGCTGATGCCGCTGTCCAATCAGTATTTGAAACTCAAGCTAAAGAGCTTGAAAACTTAGACGATGAATACTTAAAAGAGCGTGCTGCTGATATTCGTGATATTGGCAAACGTTTACTCAAAAATATTTTAGGGATTGAAATTGTCGATTTAAGTGCTATTAGCCAACCTTGTATTTTAGTTGCAACAGATCTTACTCCATCTGAAACTGCACAACTAAATCTAGATATGGTACTTGGTTTTATTACTGATGCAGGTGGACGTACATCCCATACTTCAATTATGGCTCGTTCATTAGAAATTCCGGCAATTGTTGGTACATCAAATGCAACACAAACAATTAAACAAGGTGATTTTGTTATACTTGATGCTATAAATAACGCCATTTATATCAATCCTGATCATACTACCCAAGAAAAACTCAAACAAGTTCAAGCAAAATATATTGCCGACAAAGAAGAGTTAGCAAAATTAAAAGACTTACCTGCCGTCACGCTTGATGGTCACCAAGTTGAAATTTGTGCGAATATTGGTACGGTGCGTGATATCGCTGGTGCGGATCGCAACGGTTATGAAGGTGTTGGTCTTTATCGTACTGAATTTTTATTTATGGATCGTGATGCCTATCCTAACGAAGACGAACAATTCAAAGCTTACAAAGAAGTAGCCGAATCAACGAATGGTTTATCTGTTATTGTCAGAACAATGGATATTGGTGGCGATAAAGATGTACCTTACATGCATTTACCAAAAGAAGAAAACCCATTCTTAGGTTGGCGTGCAATTCGTATCTGTTTAGATCGCAAAGAAATACTCCATGCACAGTTACGCGCAATATTACGCGCATCAGCATTTGGTAAATTACGTATCATGTTCCCGATGATCATATCGGTTGAAGAAATTCGTATCTTAAAATCTGAAATTAATATCCTCAAAGAACAACTAACTGCCGAAGGTAAAGCGTTTGATAAAAATATCGAAGTTGGTGTAATGATTGAAACGCCTGCGGCTGCTGTCATTGCTCATCATTTAGCGAAAGAAGTTGATTTCTTTAGTATTGGAACCAATGATTTAACACAATACACATTAGCGGTTGATCGGGGTAACGAATTAATTTCACATCTTTATAATCCACTTTCACCATCTGTCTTAACACTGATTAAGAAAGTCATTGATGCTTCGCACAAAGAAGGTAAATGGACTGGCATGTGTGGTGAGCTTGCTGGTGATGAACGAGCAACGATTTTATTACTTGGTATGGGACTTGATGAATTTAGCATGAGTGCAGTATCAATTCCTAAAATCAAAAAATTAATTCGTAATACACATTTTGAAGAAGCGAAAAAACTTGCAGACAATGTGCTTGAAAAAGCAACTTCTAAAGAAATTATGGATTTAATCGAAAAATATAACGCTGAAAAGCAAATTTGTTAGGAGAAAATAATGGGGTTATTCGATAAATTGAAGCAATTCATCAAATCTGATGATAGCAATGATAGCATCGAAATTATTGCACCTCTGAGTGGCGAAATCGTTAAAATCGAAGATGTACCAGATGTCGTTTTTGCAGAGAAAGTCGTTGGTGATGGTATTGCAATTAAACCTGCTGGTAATAAAATTGTTGCACCACTAAACGGTAGAATTGGCAAAATTTTTGAAACTAATCATGCGTTTGCTATTGAATCAGATGAAGGTATTGAGCTATTTGTACACTTTGGAATTGACACTGTTGAATTAAAAGGCGAAGGTTTTACCCGTATCGCTGAAGAAGGTCAACAAGTAAAAGTTGGTGACACCATTATCGAATTTGATTTACCACTACTTGAAAGTAAAGCAAAATCAGTGTTAACACCTGTTGTCATTTCTAATATGGATAGTATTGTCGAACTGACAAAACTATCTGGTACCGTAGAAGCAGGTAAAACACCTGTTATGCGCGTGAAAAAATAAGCATAAAAAAAACCTTCAGTTTTACTGAAGGTTTTTCTGCTCAATTCATTAACTGTCTAAAGTTAAATCAGTTTAACGCCACTTTTTATATTGATTAATCAAATTATTTGTTGAATCGTCATGTGAAGTTACTGGCGTATCACTCGCTAATTCGGGTAAAATTCGACCGGCTAATTGCTTACCTAACTCAACACCCCATTGGTCGAAACTGAATATATTCAAAATAATACCTTGAGTAAAGATTTTATGCTCATACATCGCAACTAATGCACCCAAGCTATACGGAGTAATTTTCTTAACTAAAATTGAATTAGTCGGTTTATTTCCTTCAAACACTTTAAACGGAACAATTGCTTTAACCTCATCAAGCGTTTTTCCAGCAGCCATAAATTCTTGTTCAACTTGTTCTTTGGTTTTACCAAATGCTAATGCCTCAGTTTGAGCAAAAAAGTTAGATAATAATTTAGGATGATGATCACCAACTGGATTATGGCTAATTGCTGGCGCAATAAAATCACACGGAATAAGTTTAGTACCTTGATGAATTAATTGATAAAATGCATGTTGACCATTGGTCCCTGGTTCACCCCAAATGATTGGGCCAGTAGTATAAGTTGTTTTATGACCATTACGATCGACACTTTTACCGTTTGATTCCATATTGCCTTGTTGAAAATAGGCAGCAAATCGATGCATATACTGGTCATAAGGTAAAATGGCTTCTGTCTCAGCACCATAAAAATTATTATACCAAATCCCAATTAAGGCTAATAATGCAGGAATATTTTTATCAATTGGTGTATTTTGGAAGTGTTTATCCATTGCATGACCACCAGCCAAAAATTGTTTAAAATTATCAAATCCAATAGATAAAACGATCGATAAACCTATCGCAGACCAAGAAGAGTAACGACCGCCTACCCAATCCCAAAATTCAAACATATTCGCTGTATCAATACCAAATTTTTCAACTTCTTTGGCATTAGTGGATAACGCAACAAAATGCAAAGCAACAGCTTTATCATCTTTAGCCGCATCAAGTAACCAAGAACGAGCCGTTTGTGCATTAGTCATGGTTTCTTGTGTGGTAAATGTTTTTGATGCTACTAAAAACAAGGTTGTTTCAGGATTTAAGCCTTTTAATGCTTCAACAATATGAGTTCCGTCAACATTTGAAACAAAATGCATGTTTAAATGATTTTTATAAGGACGCAACGCTTCGGTAATCATGACAGGCCCAAGATCTGAACCTCCAATTCCGATATTTACCACATCAGTTATCGCTTTACCGGTATACCCTTTCCACTCACCGCTAATAACTTTATTACTGAATGATTCCATTTTTGCTAATACCGCATTGACATCATCCATCACATTTTTGCCATCAACATAAATAGGGGTATTCGATACATTACGTAAAGCAACATGTAAAACAGCACGATCTTCGGTGCGATTAATTTTTTCACCACTATACATAGCTGAAATTGCACCTTTAAGATCACATTCATCAGCAAGCTTATAAAGTATTGCTAAAGTCTCTTGCGTAATACGATTTTTAGAAAGATCAACCAAAAACTCATCCTCAAACGGAATACTGAGTTTTTCAACTCGTTTTGGCTCTTCTTTTAAAATCTGCGCAATGGTCTTATTTTGATGCTTTTGATAACTTGCTTGAAGGGATTTCCAAGATGAAGTGGTAGTTGGATCAATTGATTTTAACATAACTCATTCCTTAAATAATAAAGCACTCTATCCATAATATAACTATGCCTAAAATGATGCAAGATGAGGATCTTTTATCTTTTATTTTTGAATTAAGTACACTGACCAATTGACTAAAGCACCGATTCATAATCGTTTTAAACGACTTTTTATTTGATTAATGTAACCTTAATCATCTTCTATTTTAGGAATACATGGAGACAAAAACTGATCTTTTTCTTTTTTTATTTTCCCTCTAGCTAAGACATATACTTCAAATTCATTAAATT
>CALYQY010000109.1 GCA_945291235.1 uncultured Gilliamella sp. | reverse complement strand
AAATTTTGGCTAAAGATTACGGCATTGGATCCGATGTATATAGTGTTACTTCGTTCACTGAATTGGCTCGTGAAGGTCAAGATTGTGAGCGTTATAACATGTTACATCCAAGTGAAAAACCAAAAGTACCTTATGTAACACAAATTATGAATAATAACCCAGCCGTGGTTTCAACAGACTATATGAAACTGTTTGCTGAGCAAATCCGTGCCTTTGTACCTGCTGAAAGTTACAGAGTACTTGGTACTGATGGTTTTGGTCGCAGTGATAGCCGTGAAAACTTACGCCATCATTTTGAAGTGGATGCATCTTATGTTGTTGTTGCAGCATTAGGTGAGCTTGCTAAACGTGGTGATATTAAAGCCAGCGTTGTTGATGAAGCGATTAAAAAGTTTGAAATCAATGCTGACAAATTAAACCCACGTATTGCATAAGAGGTAACCAACATGAGTATTGAAATTAAATTACCTGACATTGGCAGTGATGAAGTCGAAGTCACCGAAATCCTTGTAAAAGTGGGAGACAAGGTAGAAGTCGATCAATCATTATTAACGGTTGAAGGCGATAAAGCCTCAATGGAAATCCCTGCGCCACAAGCAGGGATCGTAAAATCTATCTCAGTCAAAGTCGGCGATAAAGTTAAAACTGGTGTCGATATTATGGTATTTGATACCGAGAATGGCGCAGAATCTGCGCCAGCTCAAGCAGAGTCTGCCCCGAAAGTCGATGTTGCTCCAGCGGCTGCAACCGTAAGTCAAACAGTCGATGTTAATGTGCCAGATATTGGCGGTGACGAAGTCGAAGTGACCGAAATTTTAGTGAAAGTCGGTGATACTATATCGGTAGATGATTCACTTATTACTGTTGAAGGCGATAAAGCCTCAATGGAAATACCTGCCTCTATCGCAGGTGTGGTTAAAACGATAACAGTTAAAGTTGGCGATAAAGTGAAGACAGGTTCCAAAATTATGGAATTTGAAACGGCATCCAGCAGTGCGCCAGCTAACGCTGCAACTGCAACGCCAGCGCCGACAGCACCAGAAAAATCAGCTTCAGTTGCTGCACCGGTGAGTAATGTTTCTACTCCTGCTGCAACGGCTTCTACAACGGCAAGTAATGATTTTGTTGAAAATGATGCATATGCACATGCAACACCTTCTGTTCGTCGTTTAGCGCGTGAATTTGGCGTGAATCTGGCTAAAGTATCACCAACAGGGCCTAAAAACCGAATCCTACGTGAAGATATTCAAGCTTACGTTAAAAATGCGGTGAAACAAGTTGAGAGTGGTACAGCAGGCGGAGCATTACCGGGATTATTACCATGGCCGAAAGTTGATTTTAGCAAATTTGGTGAAACTGAAACTTTACCATTAACTAAAATCCAAAAAGTGTCAGGAGCAAATTTACATCGTAACTGGGTCATGATTCCTCATGTTACTGAATTTGACGAAACCGATATTACGGATTTAGAAGCATTCCGTAAACAACAAAATGCCGAAGCAGAGAAGAAAAAACTTGATCTTAAAATCACGCCATTAGTGTTTATTATGAAAGCGGTGGCAAGTGCATTAACTGCTTATCCACGTTTTAATAGTTCATTATCGGAAGATGCGCAAACCTTGATTATCAAAAAATACATCAATATTGGTGTCGCAGTTGATACGCCAAACGGTTTAGTCGTACCGGTATTTAAAGATGTCAATAAAAAAGGCATCGTTGAGTTATCTCGTGAACTTGCCGAAATCTCGAAAAAAGCTCGTGAAGGTAAATTAACCGGTGCGGATATGCAGGGCGGATGTTTTACAATTTCAAGTTTAGGTGGTATTGGTACAACTTCATTTACCCCAATTGTGAATGCACCTGAAGTCGGTATTTTAGGGGTGTCACGCTCAAGTATGAAACCTGTATGGAATGGTAAAGAGTTTACGCCACGTTTAATGTTACCTTTATCTCTGTCATTTGATCATCGTGTGATTGATGGTGCAGACGGTGCACGCTTCTTAAGCCATATTGTTAACGTCTTATCTGACTTACGTCGATTAGTGATGTAGTTTAGGAGAATAAATTATGAGTCAAGAAGTTAAAACACAAGTGGTGGTTTTAGGTGCTGGTCCAGCAGGTTATTCTGCTGCGTTCCGTGCCGCCGATCTTGGATTAGACGTAACGTTAGTTGAACGCTATTCTACATTGGGTGGCGTATGCTTAAATGTGGGATGTATTCCTTCTAAAGCACTTTTGCATGTAGCTAAAGTCATGGACGAAGCCAAATCACTGACAGAACATGGAATTCATTTTGGTACACCTAAACTTGAACTGGATAAAGTTCGAGGTTGGAAAGAGAAGGTCATTAATCAGTTAACTAATGGATTAGCAGGTATGGCTAAAATGCGTAAAGTCAATGTTATTCAGGGCGAAGCGCAATTTACCGGTAGTCATACTATGGATGTGACTTCTGCAAAAGGTATTACTAAAATTACGTTTGATAATGCTATTATTGCAGCTGGGTCTCGACCAATTAAATTACCTTTTATTCCGCATGATGATCCTCGTATTTGGGATTCCACAGATGCGCTTGCTTTGACAACCATCCCTAAAAAATTATTATTAATGGGTGGGGGAATTATTGGGCTTGAAATGGGCACGGTTTATCATGCCTTAGGTTCAGAAGTTGATGTGGTTGAAATGTTTGATCAGGTCATTCCTGCTGCTGATAAAGATGTGATCAAAGTCTTTACTAAGCAAATTCAGGATAAATTCACCTTACGTCTTGAAACAAAAGTAACGACGGTTGAAGCAAAACATGATGCGATTTACGTCACTATGGAGAAAAAAGACGGAACCACTGAAACACACACTTATGATGCCGTATTAGTGGCAATTGGACGTTCGCCAAATGGAAAACTAATTAGTGCTGAAAAAGCCGGCGTGAACGTTACTGATCGTGGTTTTATTGAAGTCGATAAACAAATGCGCACCAATGTTCCACATATCTATGCTATAGGTGATATTGTTGGTCAACCAATGCTTGCGCATAAGGGCGTTCACGAAGGACATGTGGCTGCTGAAGTGATTGCGGGCAAAAAACACTATTTTGATCCAAAAACGATTCCTTCTATTGCTTATACTGAGCCAGAGGTTGCTTGGGTTGGTTTAACCGAAAAAGAAGCGAAAGAAAAGGGTATCGATTATGAAGTGTCTATCTTCCCATGGGCAGCATCTGGGCGAGCTATCGCATCGGATTGTTCACAAGGGATGACTAAGCTGATCTTCAATAAAGCAGATAATCGCCTTTTAGGTGGCGCAGTCGTTGGCGCTAATGGCGGTGAATTGCTTGGAGAGATTACCCTTGCGGTTGAAATGGGGTGTGATGCCGAAGATATAGCCTTAACTATTCATGCGCATCCAACACTTCATGAATCAATTGGACTTGCTGCTGAAATTTATGAAGGAACGGTAACTGATTTACCGAATCCGAAAGCAGTAAAAAAATAGTTTATATTCAGTCATTCTATCTATCTTAAAATTTATGCCGTCAATGATTGACGGCTTTTTTTTAATCACTCACTTTTGCAAAACATCCTTTCCCACTATAACTATAATATTTGGCATGATACGCAATAAACACTGATTCCCCTTTATTTAAAGTGAGTACTTCATGTTTTGTTGTTAATGTAATAGCGCCATTTGCACAAAATAGGATTTGAGGGCTGTTGACTTTTTCTTTTCTTAATTGAAGATCACTTTGAATGATTTCAAATTTAAAATCATTAACGGGAACAGGAAAATCAATTTTATTATGATTAATTAACGGATTAATTAGCAATTCACTAGCATCAATACTGCTAAAGTTCGTATTCGCTATTAATGCGTCAATATCAATAAACTTATGGGTTAAACCTGCTCTTAAAACATTATCTGAATTTGCCATCACTTCAAAACCGGTTCCCGATAAATAACAATGCGGTGTTTGGGCATGTAAAAACATCGCTTGAGATGGCTTGAGTTCAATCACATTTAAAATTAAAGGCATAAACAAACCAATATCGTTAGGATAATCTTTTACCAGTGTATGAATGGTTAAAAAAGGCTCTTGATTGAAACTTCTAGTACAGGCTAATAATTGATGAATAGCTTGTAATTTTTGGTCTGGTGAAAGATTCAACAAGAATTGAAAAAAGTGTTTCAGTTGTTTTGGATGATGATTATTTTGTAATTGTGCTAATTCATGGTTAAAAATAGGGATAGTTATTTGCGAAAAAAATGATAATATTTGCTCAATCGGTCGAAACGAATTCATGGCTTTAAATGGCGTGAGTGCATACAATAATTCTGGTTTATGATTGGGATCTTTAAAATTTCGGTTTGGTGAATGAAGATCGATACCTAATTTATTTTCTTTTTCAAAAGCTTTTTGAGCATCAGCTTTAGTCGGATGAACCTGAACTGAAAGGGGTTTATTTGCTGCGAGTACTTTGAATAAATAGGGAAGAGTACCGAAAAGTTGATAAGTATTTTTACCCAAAATCTGCAATGGGTTTTGATTGATAAGCGCATTAAGATTTATCTTTTCGCCATTTAAACCGATAATCTTTGAACAACCCAGAGGATGTATACCCATCCATATTTCAGCCATCGGCTTTTGGCTTGGGCTTTTAATACCAAATAAAGTCGTAATACTATCGATACTTCCCCAATCATAATCTTTAATACAATTTTCAAGTTTCCATATCGTTTGCTTCATATTATCAACCTGTAAAAGAGTGAATGTGATGCGAATATTGATATTTAAGCTTATTCCTTCTTAATAAACGTTATTTAACAGTAAAATCTGTGCCTTAAACCGATCATTTAACATATTTTTAGTTATCTTTTCCTGTATTCATAAAAAGTGTTGAATAAAGTAAAGACCTTTTAACAAAGTAATCAATCAACTGAATTATAGTAACGACTAAGCAAATTTTTGAAAAGATTAAAAAGTGATTTTTGTGAAATGAATAACACTTTTTGAATGTCTGTGTTTAAAATAAAATTCTGAGATATTTCACAGCATTATTAATAGTTGCAAGGATGAAAAAGTAGGGAAACTGTATTTTAAAGGCGATTAAGTATATAATGCCCCGCAAATTCATTTATTCACGATTAAAAATAGACTTTTATATGAAACCCTCAATTATCAGTAAGTTAGAAACTTTGCAAGAGCGCTACGAAGAGGTTCAAGCGTTATTGTCTGATGCATCGGTGATTGCCGATCAAAATCGATTCCGTACTCTTTCTAAAGAATATGCGCAATTAACGGGTGTGGTGAAATGTTTTACAAGTTGGAAGCAGACTCAAGAAGATATTGAAACTGCTAAAATGATGCTTGCCGATCCTGAAATGAGTGAAATGGCTCAAGAAGAGTTAAATGAAGCGTTAAACCGTATCGAAGAGCAAGAAAAGCAGTTACAAGTTTTATTATTACCTAAAGATCCCAATGATGATTATAACTGCTTTGTTGAAGTTCGAGCTGGAACAGGTGGAGATGAAGCAGCAATATTCGCTGGCGATCTTGCAAGAATGTATACAAGATATGCAGAATCCCGTCATTGGCGAGTTGAAATTATGAGTGCCAATGAGGGTGAGCATGGTGGCTATAAAGAAGTCATTATGTTAGTCAGTGGCGACGGCGTTTATGGTAACTTAAAATTTGAATCGGGTGGTCATCGTGTGCAGCGTGTACCTGAAACAGAATCGCAAGGTCGTATTCATACATCTGCATGTACGGTTGCGGTGTTACCTGAAATTCCAGAAGCAGAAATGCCTGAAATTAATCCCGCTGACTTAAAAATTGACACTTATCGTTCGTCTGGGGCAGGGGGGCAGCACGTTAATACAACCGATTCAGCTATTCGTATTACGCATATTCCAACAGGAATTGTGGTTGAATGTCAGGATGAAC
>CALYQY010000108.1 GCA_945291235.1 uncultured Gilliamella sp. | reverse complement strand
GAAAGTCAGCGGTTACATTTTGGGTTATTTATTTCGCTTTATAATTGTTATTTTAGCACGTTGTTATTTCCTCTAATTTTTTTCGGTTATTATCACAGTTTAACAAGTTCAATTATTAATCTAACAATTTTAGTTCTATTTTTATTCATGACTAATTTGATAGGCTATTTTTTGTTGAGAAAATGTTTTACAGGCGTAACAGAAATTTTAAACCTGAAAAAGCTTATATTTAGTTCGCTATGTATATTTATTTTCAATTGTATCTTGGTTGCAATAATTTTTTGGGTATCTGTTTTTCTGTATGAATATTTACAAGCATTCTATAGATTCTCCAATAACTTTTTATTGTGTTATACATGGATAACGATAGCAATGGTGTTTATTTTAAGTTCGATACTGGTTAGAATTATGACTAAACTGTTATTTGATTCAAAAAATAAAATTAATATCACGCAATAATACAAGTTGTTATAGATGTATTGGTGAAAATGAGTTTTAACGTAATACTCAGATTATGTTTTCGGTTATAGTAAATGGCGTTGATGCAATGATCTAACAAATCAAACCCGATAATACCTTGTGTGAGACAGAAAAATGCCCCAATCTAATCTTTTTAAAGATCAAAAGCAAAGCGTTATCAATCAGCTTCAACATTGCGATCCAGTACTGGTACAAGCAAACCTTGATATTTTAGTGCAAAGTAATTTTCTTGTTGAGGCATTTTCTCGTTTTCCACATTGGCTTGCTGATTTTGTACAAAACCCACCACTGGCAGATGAAAGACAATATTATCAATCTTGGTTGAATGAACAGTTAGTTTCAGTCATAGATGAAGCCTCGTTAATGAAAATATTAAGGCAATTTCGCCATAAAATGCTAATTCGTCTGGCATGGTCTCAATTAATAAAGGCAAGTAGTGATGAACAGATTTTGTTACAACTGAGTGAATTGGCAGAAATAATTGTTGTCACCGCTCGTGATTGGCTCTATACATTAAGTTGTCAAGAATGGGGAACGCCAAGCAATATGCAAGGTAAACCCCAACCGTTATTGATTTTAGGTATGGGTAAATTGGGTGGCGGCGAGCTAAACTTTTCGTCTGATATTGATTTGATTTTCACTTATCCAGAACATGGACAGACACAAGGTGGACGTCGAGAAATGGATAATGCGGTTTTTTTTACGCGTTTAGGACAACGTTTAATTAAAACGCTTGATCAGATTACAGAAGATGGATTTGTTTACCGTGTTGATATGCGTTTACGCCCTTTAGGCGATGGCGGTCCATTGGTTCTTAGCTTTTCTTCTATGGAAGATTATTATCAAGAACAAGGTCGAGATTGGGAACGTTATGCAATGGTGAAAGCAAAGGTATTAGGTGATCAGCATGATCCTTATACCCAAGAACTCTATCAAATGCTTAAACCTTTTATTTATCGCCGTTATATCGATTTTAGTGTTTTACAGTCACTGCGAAACATGAAAAGTATGATTGAGCGAGAAGTCCGTCGTCGTGGCTTAAAAAACAATATTAAACTTGGCGCTGGCGGCATTCGGGAAATTGAGTTTATCGTTCAAGTTTTTCAACTTATTCGAGGTGGTCGAGTGGTTGGCTTGCAGACACGTTCGTTATTAAGTGCTTTGCAGGTAATTGAACAAGAATCATTACTGAAACTCAGTGAAGTGATTTTACTTCGAGAAAATTATCTTTTTTTACGTCGTTGTGAAAACCTTTTACAAGCGATTAATGATGAGCAAACCCAAACTTTGCCAGACAATGAACTTGATCAAATGCGTTTAGCAATCAGTATGGGGTTTGACAATTGGGAAAATTTTGAACAAGACTTGGCAAAAAGAATGTTGATCAACCGTGAAATATTCAATGAATTAATCGGTGATGAACAGTCTGAATCCACCCAGTCTAAACAATATAATGATAAGTTTGATGATTTATGGGTACCAGACTTAGAATTAAGTGATGTCAAAGCGGTTTTACCTAACTATTGTGATCAAACGGCAAATCAGCTTTGTCAATTGTTGTTACAATTTCGCAATGATATTGGTAAACGGACAATTGGGGTGCGTGGGCGAGAAATCCTTGATCAACTTATGCCGAGATTATTAGAAATACTTTGTAATGAAAAAAATGCCTTAACTGTGTTAGCAAGAATTTTCCCTTTGTTAGTCAATATTGTTAGCCGTACCACCTATTTAGAATTATTACTTGAATATCCCACTGCATTGAAGCAGTTAATTCGGTTGTGTAGTGCTTCTCCAATGATTAGTGATCAGTTGGCACATTATCCGATCTTGTTAGATGAACTGATCGATATTCATTCACTTTATCAAACGGTTGCCCCTAATGAATATAAAAGTGAACTTTATCAATATTTGCTTCGCATTCAAGTTGATGATGAAGAACAACAACTTGAAGCGCTCCGCCAGTTCAAGCAAATGCAATTATTGCATATTGCCGCAGCCGATGTTGCGCATGTATTAACCACCATGAAAGTGAGTGATCATTTAACGTTTGTGGCCGAAGCTCTCCTTGATTTTGTTGTTCAAATGGCATGGAATCAAATGATAGCTCGATATGGCAAGCCAGAACATCTTACTGATGATCATAAAGGTTTAGTGGTTATTGCTTATGGTAAATTGGGCGGTTGGGAGCTGGGTTATGGGTCGGATTTAGATTTAGTTTTTTTACATGACTGCCCTGTTAACAGTATGACTACGGGTGAAAAACAGATAGATAGTCGTCAATTCTATCTTCGCTTAGTTCAGCGTATTATCCATTTATTCAATGTACGTACCAGTTTTGGTATTTTGTATGAAGTTGATGTTCGTTTACGTCCGCAAGGGGAAGCGGGTTTATTAGCTTGCAGTTTAGCTGCTTTTGAGGACTATCAAATGCATGAAGCATGGACTTGGGAGCATCAAGCATTAGTTCGCGCCAGAGCCATTTATGGCGAAGTTGAACTTATTGAGCGTTTTAAACAAATCCGACATAAAGTGCTTTGTAAAGTACGTGATGAACATCAATTAAAAACCGAAGTTAGAGAAATGCGTGAAAAAATGCGTACTCATTTGGGGTCAACTCAACCAGATTTATTTAATTTAAAAATTGATCAGGGTGGAATAGGGGATATTGAATTTTTATCACAGTATCTTGTGCTTAATTACGCACATCATTATCCTAAAATGACAACTTGGAGCGATAATGTTCGGATATTAGAATTAGCCGCTAATTATCAGATTATGGAACAGGATGAAGCCCAAAAGCTCACTCAAGCTTATATAGATATGCGTAACGAAATTCATCAATTATCATTACAACTATTACCCAGCACGGTTGATAACACCTGTTTTGTTGAGGAAAAACAAATCGTCAATCAGAGTTGGTCTAAATGGTTAATGAATTGAAAAATATTAATGATTGATAATCAATTTAAAATTTATCGATCGAGTAATCGATTGAATGTTATCAGTGAGTTAACGCTATCAAAATTGACGCAAAAATGATATTTTAGATTTGTTATCCCACTAAAGTGTTTAGTGGGATAATTTTACAAGATAGCGATAATATATAGATTTATTTAACTTCTTTCCATAAGATCATGTCTTGATCTTCAAGGTCGGATGCATCAAATCCAATCGGTTGGGGCATATCTTCGTGATCAAATGCTATATCTCCTCCATCAATTACACGATCCCCCTTTTTAATTCCTTTGAAATCAAAAAGTGAGGTATCACAAAGATGCGATAGAGTAATATTTTGGGTTGCACGGAACATGGTTTCAATGCGTCCGGGATATTTTTTATCCCATTCATTAAGCATCTCTTTAATCACTTGACGTTGTAAATTAGGCTGTGAACCACAAAGGTTACAAGGAATTATTGGGAATTGCTTAATTTCAGCATATTTTGCAATGTCTTTTTCTTTGCAATACGCAAGCGGACGAATAATGATATGTTCACCTGAATCATTCATTAATTTGGGTGGCATTGCTTTTAGTTTACCGCCGTAGAACATATTTAAAAACAAGGTTTCTAAAATATCGTCACGATGATGACCTAAGGCAATTTTTGTGGCGCCCAGTTCGGTTGCGGTGCGATATAAAATTCCACGGCGCAGACGTGAACAAAGCGAACAAGTTGTTTTACCTTCTGGTATTTTTTCTTTGACAATACCATAGGTATTTTCTTGAACTATTTTATATTCAATGCCTAACGACTCAAGGTATTGCGGTAATACATGCTCAGGAAATCCCGGTTGCTTTTGATCTAAATTAACGGCAATAAGATCAAAATTAATAGGCGCACTGATCTTTAAATTTAATAAAATATCAAGCAAGGTATAACTATCTTTACCGCCTGATAAACAGACCATAATACGATCGCCTTCTTCGATCATATTAAAATCAGCGATCGCTTCACCAGTAAGGCGACGCAATCGTTTATGGAGTTTGTTTTGATTATAGGTTTTCATGACAAATTAATACGTTATTCTGATCGTCCCATATAACGACGTTCGGCGATATGAATTTTGACCTTTTCATTGTTATCAATATATTCTGGAACTTGAATAACAAGTCCTGTTGATAATGTGGCTGGTTTAGTGCGAGCACTTGCTGATGCCCCTTTGATACTTGGTGAGGTCTCAATAATTTCTAGATCAACCGTTTGTGGTAATTCCAATGCAACGACTTCGCCATCAGCCATGAGTACTTGAATGCCGTTCATGCCACCTTCTGGAATAAAAAGAAGTTCTTCTTCAATTTGTGCTTTTTTGAAAATAAATGGCGTATAGTCTTCATTGTCCATAAAGACATATTCATCACCATCGATATAGGAAAAGCTGACTGGACGTCGAAAAAGTTCAATGGTTTCGATAATATCGTCACCTTTAAATCGCTCTTCAACTTTACCGCCTGTCTTGACATCGGTAAAACGCATTTTATAGAGTGTACTTGCACCACGGGCACTTGGACTTTGAACATCAATGTCTTTAACCAGTAATAATTTGCCATTATAAGTGACGGCATCGCCACGTTTTATTTCATTTGCTTTTGCCATAATAGTTTCTTTGTAAGGTTTTAAAATTGAATTTAAAATTTAGCTCGCTATTTTACCGCTATCTTGCTATTGTCACCATCAAAATTTATCGATGTTCCTTAAATTAAAGGAATCTTATGACAGAATTGGTTAAATGTCGTCAAAATTGTGGGGCCTGCTGTATTGCACCTTCGATCTCGTCCATTATTCCCGGAATGCCCAATGGCAAGCCTGCCGGCGTGCCCTGTATCCATTTAGATAGTCGTTTTCAATGTCAACTCTTTGGACAATCCTCCAGACCAAAGGTTTGTTGTCGATTAAAGCCGTGTATGGAAATGTGTGGCAGTAATCGTAAACAAGCTTTAGATTATTTAACTCAATTAGAACAGGTCACTAGCGCCTAAATATTGCTAATTTTTAATAAACTTGCGCTATTATTAGAATTATTTATCTCGTGTTGTTTTTTTTTTGATACACTTCACCGCATTTCATTATTTAATGATAAATATACACAATAATTAAGATAAATAGCGTTTTCTATCAATTTGTTAAAATAACCGATTGGAAACTGAAGTTTTCTTAATTACCTTTACTCTCTTTAAAAGAAGATTTTTGTTATGAAAAATAAATTAAAACGGGATTTAAAGGCTCGCCATTTAGCCATGATTGCAATCGGTGGTTCAATTGGGACAGGGCTTTTTGTTGCATCCGGTGCGACAGTTGCACAGGCAGGGCCTGGCGGTGCTTTGCTTTCCTATGCCATTATTGGTGTAATGGTGTACTTTTTAATGACCAGCCTTGGTGAACTTGCAGCATATTTACCTGTATCTGGGACATTTGCGACTTATGGCGCGCGTTATGTTGACGAGGCGTTCGGATTTGCGATAGGTTGGAATTATTGGTACAACTGGGCAATTACCGT
>CALYQY010000107.1 GCA_945291235.1 uncultured Gilliamella sp. | reverse complement strand
AATAGCACTATTTATTACCAACAATTTTGCAATTTATCTTTGCAAAAATACCCACTAGGTAAGCAAATTCATCTCACTTATACTTAAATTAAGAAGTAAATAGGTGAGAAGTTTATGCGAAGTAGAACCATTGAATTATGTAAAAAATTCATTTCAGTCGACTATCCATTAACCATTGAAATGCTTACAGAAGAGTTTCAAATTAGTGCTCGAACTATTCGTAATGAAATTCAAGAAATTAATGAGTTTTTATCTAAAAGACATTTCACTTTAATTACTACTGTGCGTAGTAAAGGGTTTATCATCAATGCTGATCAAGAGCAGAAACAGCTGATTCACGATGCGTTACTGGGTGTGCCATCCTCTACCGTTTTAAGCAAAGATGAGCGACAGTTTGATTTGTTATTGTCGATTGCTTTTGCTAAAACGCCTGTTATTTTAAGCCATAAAGAAGCGGTCTATTTCGTTTCAAAAAGTGTATTAGATGAAGATATTCGTAAAATCAAAGTACGATTAAAAAAATATGATATTGAATTAATTAGCCAACCGAAGCAAGGGATGCAATTTGTTGGATTAGAGCGCTCGATTCGCTTAATGATGTATGAAGCTATTAACCAATTTGCCGGCAATTTAGAACTAGATAAGCCTTTACCTGAATTAAGCTCAATACAGCAACATTTGTTTAATTATATTCCTCAATCACTGATTGATAACTTATTGCAGTTAGCGCATCAAACTATCAGTCAGATACATGATGAAATTTATGTCCAACAAATTGTGATTTTTACTGCTATTTGGCTTGTTCGTAATCAGCATCAACATCATCTGACAATGGTCAGGACTGACTTTAATAATAATGAACAAGGACAAATAGCGAACTTTATTCAGTTGGTGTGCCAGCACTTTGCGTTGCAGGTAAATTGGCAAGAACGCCAATATATCATTTACATGCTAGAGGCATTTAATACTAAGGATATCAATAATTATGTCGAATGGCTTAATGCGCAGTTATTAGCCATTAAATTAGTTAATTATGTGGAAGAAAAAACGCTAATCCCGTTTTCAACTAAACAAGAACAGTTATATGAAAACCTTTGTAAGCACTTAGCCGGGCTGATTGCCAGAGTGAGTAATAATATTCATATTATTAATCCATTGCTCGATAGTATTAAACAAAATTACGGTGAAATTCATGCTGCGATTACCACTTTTATGCATGAACTTGAAACAAAACTTAGCCATAAGATTTCCGATGATGAAATTGCTTTTTTGACAATTCATTTTTCAACCTTTGCCAGTGCCATTAACCAAGATCGTAGTTACTATTTTAAAGCAGTGGTGTTGTGTTGTCATGGTATAGCAACTTCTAATCTGCTGGCACAGACACTTAAAGAGTTTTTTAGTATAGATGTATTAGCAATCTTAGGGCGTAACGATTTAAATTTGTTGGAGCAACTTGATTTTGATTTAATATTTTCTACCTTTCCTTTGCAACATTTTGCTCATCCAGTATTAGTTTTAGAACCCATATTAAAAGAAAAAAATCATCCTATCATTAAAGATTTTTTAACTAAACATCGTGCTAATCAACGTATCAATTACCTAACGGATGCAACGGATCTGTTCTATTCACTTGTTAATTTAATTAAAGAAAGTGGCGGTATTGTGTCCGAGCCTATCTATAACCAACTTGAAAAGTGTTTAGCGCTCAATAATCTTAAAATCAATAAAAGGAAAATCCAGCCTATGTTGAAAGATATTCTTACTGATGATGACATTTTATTACATCAAGACTGCCATGATTGGCGAAAGGCTATCCAAATTGCTGCTGAACCATTATTAAAAAAACAGTTTATTTTACCTTCTTACGTCGATGCCATGATCACATCGGTTGAACAATATGGTCCTTATATTGTGATTGGTAAAAATTTAGCTTTAGCGCATGCTCGACCTGAAGACGGAGTAAATCAATTAGGTTTGAGCGTAGTGACGATGAGCCGCCCAGTAGATTTTGGTAATGATGAAATGGGGCCAGTGAAAATTATATTTTGTTTAGCCGCTATCGATTCGTTTTCTCATCTCAACATTATGCGCAGTTTGATTGAATTAATTAATGATGAACAAAAACTGGAGCGTTTAACCAACTGTCATAGTGTAGCGCAATTTAAGTCAATTTTATTTAATTAAGCAAAATCGGATTAAATACCTAAATCTGAAGGAGAATAGAACATGAGTAATTTAACCATTATATTTGTTTGTGGTGCAGGGTTAGGCAGTAGTTTTGCTGCACAAATGGCAACCGAAGATGTTTTAAAAGCTAAAGGTATTGACGCTAAACTAGATCATACCGATATTTCATCAGCAGCCTCAACTAAAGCCGATATCATCATTACAGCCGAAAATTTCCGCCCTCAGTTTGCTAAATTCAATATCAGTGAACAAACCGCAGTGGTCTATCTTAAAAATATAGTATCTAAAGCGGAAATTGATGAGAAGTTAAGTCCAATATTGCAACAAAAGGGATTGCTTTAAATCCATTAGAAGGAGAATACCATGAATGTGATTAACTTTATTATCGACAATATTTTAACTCAAGCTTCGATAACCATTAGCTTAATTGCTATGTTTGGGTTGATTTTACAACGTAAATCTGTTGGACAAATTATTTCAGGCTCACTGAAAACCTTATTGGGTTTTCAAGTGCTCAATGCCGGGTCAAGTATTATTGTGGGAAGTTTAACCTATTTCGGTCATATTTTTACCGCTGGATTTGATATGCAAGGCATTATTCCTTCTATTGAAGCGATTAACGGGCAAGCAATGAATCAGTTAGGATTAGGCCGTGATATTGCACTAACATTTTTGATGATCTTTATTTTTAACATCCTTATTGCTCGTTTTACCCGTTGGAAATATATTTTTCTAACAGGGCAGGCCATTTTATGGATGGCAACAATGACAACGGTATTTGGTAGTTTTGCCGGATTGTCTGGGGTAACACTAATTTTGGTTGGCGGTTTTATTGGTGCACTTTTTGCTGTATTTATGCCGGCCATTGCCCAACCCATTATTCGTAAAGTGACAGGATCAAATGACATTGCATTAGGACACTTTTGTACAATCGGTTATTTATTCGAGGCTGGTGTAGCTTATCTGGTAGGGGAGCGAGGTGAAAACAAGCGCTCAATTGAAGATATGAAGTTGCCTAAGTCATTTGAATTTTTGCAAGATACTTATTTATCCGTCATGGTGGTTATGATCCCACTTTATATTATTACCGCTCTTTTCGCCGGTGAAGCGTATGCTTCAACCTTATCCGGCAGTCAAAATTACGTCATTTACGCCTTTACCCAAGCGATAATTTTTGTCGTCGGAATCTATGTATTACTTGCCGGTGTGAGGTTATTACTCGGTGAAATTGTGCCGGCATTTAGAGGAATTGCCATGAAAGTTGTTCCGAATGCAATTCCGGCGCTTGATTGTCCAGTATTTTTCCCATATAGCCCTAATGCAGTTATCTTAGGTTTTATTACCACATCTATAGGTACAGTGATTGCAATGTTGACTTTACCGGCATTTGGATTGGCGATGATTTTACCGGGAATGTTAACCAACTTTTTTGCTGGTGGAACGGCAGGTATCTTTGGTAATGCAGTTGGTGGTCGCCGTGGGGCGCTTATCGGCGGTATTGCTCATGGGATATTCATTACGCTGTTGCCAGCATTACTTGTCACCATTTTTAATCAAATGGGGTTTATCAATGCAACAGCAACTGATGTTGATACTGTCACAGTGGCACTGCTTTATGCGTGGATATTAAGCCCAATATTGAAGCACTTTTAGTTGAGGAGTTTGACATGTTTAACTTTTTTAAAAAAAAGGCGCCTAAAACAAATTTAGCCCCCGACTCAGAGGTTAAAAGCAGTCTGACAGCACAGCAAATGGAACAGATTGAGCAAAAAATTAACCAATTATTACAGCAGCTCGAAAAGAACGAAGACTTACTGATGTTAGCCTCATCATGTGAACAAATCGGCCTGCTTTATCATCAATTAAATCATATTGATTTGGCTATTGAGTATTTAGAAAAGAGCCAACAGCATAAGAAATCAATTGGCGACGGTTATAAAACATTAATGAATTTGTATAACTCTAAGCGAGCTCAAGCCGCTCAGCATGGCTCATTGGCTGATATCGATATTTGGATGAACAAAATGGATGCTATGCGTAATATTGCTAAACAGATGACTATTCAACGAGATTAAAGGAAATAATTATGTACACCACACTTAAAGATGTAACTTTATTAGCCCAAAAATTAAATTTCACTGTTGGTGCGTTTAATACGCATAATTTAGAAATGTTACCTGCGATGTTACAGGCTGCAAAAGAGGTTGGCGCACCAATTATCATCCAAACAAGCGTTGATACTGCAAGGTATATTGGCTTTAAAGTTTTAGTTAATGCAGTAAAAGCTATTGTAGATGAAGAGATAGTGGATGCGGTATTACACCTCGATCATGCTAAAAATTTTGATGATATAAAACAAGCAATTGATAGTGGATTCACTTCGGTTATGTTTGATGGCTCTTCACTACCATTTAAAGAAAATATATTAAAAACCCGTGCAGTGGTTGAATATGCTCATGCTCATGGTGTATCAGTTGAAGGAGAATTAGGAACAATCGGGGGGACCGAAGAGGGAATTCATGTTGATGTTAACGATAAAGTTTATACCAAACCGGAAGATGCACTGGCATTTGTAAAAGCAACGGGAATTGATGCTTTAGCCATTGCTATAGGTACTAATCATGGACAATTTAAGTCAAAAACAGAGGTAAATATACCGTTATTGAAAGAAATTCATGCTACGGTTGATATTCCTTTGGTCATTCACGGTGGAACAGGGGTCAAAGAGGAGGACTATCCGGAACTGATTAATAACGGTATTCGTAAATTTAATGTTGGCACGGAGTTATTAGTTAACTGGACACAAGTTGCAAAAGATAAATTTGCCCAAACTGAAATTAATCGATCATTACGTCATAATATTATTCCAGCTAATGAGGCAGTGAAAGAAATAGTGAAGCATAAAATGCGTTTATTTCTTAACAGTAATAAATGTCTAAACTAAAAGGAGGCGAGTTGATATGCGTAAATATCTAATTTTACTCGCTGGCTGCCCCTGTACAGGAAAGACTTATCTGGTTAATAAATTGCAACAACAATTTACAGACAGTTTTGTGATAACACCCGATGAGGCTAAAGTTTTATATGCTGACTCTGTCGGTTTCAATTCGAAAGCTGAAAAGCAGGCGCTTGAGCACAAAGTTTGGCATTTTTATTATGGTGTTTTACAACTGTATATGGATGCCGGTAAACGCATTATTATTTCTGAATACCCCTTTAGTGATAAGCAAAAAAAGCGACTGAGTGAGTTGGCGCAAAAGTATCATTATCAAGTCATCACAATCCGCCTAATTGCTGATTTTGATGTGTTATGGCAACGTCGCTATCAACGAGACCGCTCGCCGGAACGGCATTTGAGTCATATTATGCAGCACTATCACTATGGCGATAAACTTGAAGATCGTAGTTTGGCCGACGATTTAGTCACTAAATCACAATTTTATCAAATCTGTCAAACTAGAAAGTACGACGAGTTTGCTTTGGGGCAATTGCTCGAAGTGGATGTTACCCATTTTAATCAAGTTGATTATTCGGGTTTATTGGAAAAATTGAAACAAATCGTTAAATAGTAATTTTATTAGATCATAAATGCCGATTAACGTTAATCGGCATTATATTTAGGGTGATAAGCAAATAAATCAGATTTGATTGTAGGAATAGGCAGTTACGGATCAATAGTGAAATAGGTTAGTTTTATATCTTCGTTTATCTTCTCAATAACATTTTAAATACAAAAAATTCTTTTAATTTAGCAATCAAAGATTATGATAAGCCATTTCTAATCAGTCAAGTTGAATGAGCTAAACAATGAAAAGACTGCTATTTATTTTTATTGTTTTTATGTTTGTAGTAAATGCTAAGCCTCATTTGGATCATGAAAATTATGGCAAGTGGGAGATGTTGACCGAGTTAAATAATAAAAATGTGATTTATGAGCCTTGTTATTGCGGTAATCGTTTTATAAATTATCAAAAAGGTAAACTGGATGATTATACCGGGCAAGAAATGATTTCATGTG
>CALYQY010000106.1 GCA_945291235.1 uncultured Gilliamella sp. | reverse complement strand
GGTATAACCATCAATGAGGGCGGTAAATTAAATATTGGTGGTAAACCAAATGAAGCGCCACAAAAAGCGGGAGCAATTGATGTGCCGGTTATCCATTTTGCAAATCAAGATCCATCATTACCAGCGGGTGAACTTAATTTCAATCATACTAATAATGATTATCAAGTAGGCTGGGATATTGATAGCAAAGCAAATGGAAAAGGCAATGTCAATGTAATCTCTGGTGATAACTTTATTAGTGGTAAACATACTTATGAAGGAAACACCAATATAACTGGTGGTTCTTGGAACGCGAAAGCCGAGAATGTCTTTAGCGAAAAATCTAACTATAACGTTGATAAGAAAGGTTCACTTAATTTAGAAGATCATAACCAAACAATTGGCAATTTAGTCAATGGTGGGACTATCGATTTAGGTAAAGACTCAGCAAATACAGTATTAACTGTCAATGGTGATTACCGTGGTGAAGATGGCAAACTGAATATGTATGTGGATACAGAAAAAGGTGAGTCAGATAAACTTGTCGTAAAAGGTAATACGTCAGGAAAAACCAATATTGATATAACTGAAATCGGCCGAGGAAATTCAGAACGCGGTAAAATCAATCTAGTTGATGTTGTCGGTCAAGATGATGCTATCTGGAATATCATTGAGAAAAAAGATAGTGAATTTGACTATACAATTGGACGTGATGAAAATGGCAAATTAGTCATTGAATATACCAACGCATTTTCAAATGTTTATAAATCACCGATAGTAGCATCAGTATTTGGTAACCAATTAGCGGCATTAAATATGTTCCGTCATAGTGCTCACGACCGTGATACCTCAATTTATGTACCGGATTCAAATGTTTGGATGCGTTATAGCTATGACCGAACTCAGACTGATATGTTTAATGGTAGACAATCAATAGACATGAAGACATCAGTGATTGAAATGGGTGTGGATGTATTATCTTTAGACCAATTTAAAGTAGGGGTTTATGGTGGATACGGTCACAGCTCAATAGACACTCAACAAAAACACAGTAAACGTAACGGTGATGGCAGTGTTAGTGGTTATAACTTAGGGGTTTACGGTAACTGGAATGCACAAACCAATGGTGAAGGGCTTTATGTCGATACTTGGGCACAATATAGCTGGTTCAAACATAAAACTTCAGTTCATTTATCAAATTCAAGAAACTATTCAAGCAAATATAATGGGAACGCATTAAGTTTATCTGCTGAAGTTGGTTATGGATTAATTGTCCTTGAAGGCGATGAGAAAAACTGGTTACTTGAGCCACATGCTCAAATTGGTTATACCTGGTTAGACAGTGATAAGTTTAATTTAGGTCGTGCAGGTAAAGTTGACAACATTAATGCAGATGGTGCGCAATTACGCCTAGGTGCACGTTACTATGGTCAAAGCACAAAATCGGGTTACGGCGTGTTACCATTTATTGAAGCAAACTGGCTATATGATTCATCTTCACCAGAAGCGAAAGTAAAAGGAAAACATGTTGACTCAAATCAAGGTAAAAACTACGCAGAGTTTAAAGTCGGTGTGAGTGGAAGCATGACAAAATCACTAAGTGCTTATGCTCAACTTGATACTCGATTTGGCTCAGATAAATATTCACGAATTGGTGGACAACTAGGTTTAAATTATTCATTCTAACAATAGTAATATCTTAGTAAATACAAAGCAGTACGATTTAGTACTGCTTTTTTATAGAAAAAAGATATGTGATTCAAACTAAATTGAAAAAGGGGAGATTTAGCACTGACTAAATAAAGAATTTAGTCTAAAAAAAATCATAACATGAACAATATATTGAAAAAAAAGATTGCTAATTGATTATGTATTTTAAATGCAAAATATGAAAATTTTGTGCAAAAATAATCAGTTTGTTAACTTTACATTAACTTACAATTAACAAAAAAAACAATTAATTATAATTATATTACGCTTTTTATTAGAAATTTTCGATAGATTAAATGTTGATTGATCGCTTAATCCGATCAATAATGTTTTTTACATAAGTCTCTTGAATCTTAGTGACTATGTTTAATATTGTAAAATGAAGGAAATTTAACAAATGAATAAAATTTATAAAGTTTTGAAAAATAGACAAGGAATTAGTCTGGCAGTTTCGGAATTAGCCAGAGGAAGAGGTAAAAAAACTAAATCAGTATTAATTAATGCCACAATTCTTGGGGCTTTATCTGTTTTATCTTCCGGCAATGCTTTTGCTGCACGTGTTAATATAGATACCAATCAAATTATTAAAGGTGATGACACTGGAACTTTGCCTAATGGCGTAGTCAGCAATGATGAATATATCATTGGTCAAAATGGACATTTAACAATTAGTGATAATGGTACATTAAAAATTAATAGAATTATAGTGGCACATGATGTAGATACTTCTGCTCAATTTACACTCGACAATGGTCATTTCATTAACTCTACTGGTGATGCTTATTTAGGATCTCAAGGTAACGCTAATATTCTTATTACTAATGGCGGCACTTTTACCAATACTGGATGGTCATCATTACGTATAGGTCATTCTAGCACTTCTAATACAACTTTAACTGTATCAGGTAAAGGCAGTACAATAAATCAAGTTAACTCACAAGATATGGGGATTGCCGGCGACGGTAAGGCTGTAGTTAATATTTTAGATGGTGGTGTTATTAATTCATCTCGAGCTACATTTGTCGCAAGTGGTAATGGAAATGCGATTATTAATATTGACGGTGAAGGTTCTGCTTTTAATTCAGGTGGTATGCGAGTAGGAACGCAATCAGCTGATAAAGATGGCTATGGTGAAATTAATGTGACCAATGGTGGTAGTTTAAATATTGCTGATGGTGATGCAGGTACATACAACAAGCTAGCTATCAGAAATGGTAAAGTATTAATTGATGGTAAAAATTCTCAATTGAACGTGATGTCTGAAATTATCGTCAATGAGGGTGGTAATCATTCTGCTAGTTTAACCGTTGCAAATGATGCAGCCATCAAAACTCAAAAAGGCGATAAATCTGGTGAGGATCTCGGTATTCGAGTTGATCAAAATGGCGCCCTTAATATCGGTGGCGAAGTTGGAAAAGCCGCTGAAAAAGCAGGTTCTATTGATACGCCAAAAGTTGGATTAAGAAATGGTGGTAAATTAAATATTAATCATACTAACACTGATTATCAAGTAGGCTGGGATATTGATGGAAATGGGGATGTCAATGTCGTCTCTGGTGATAACTTTATTAGTGGTAAACATACTTATGAAGGAAACACCAATATAACTGGTGGTTCTTGGAACGCGAAAGCCGAGAATGTCTTTAGCGAAAAATCTAACTATAACGTTGATAAGAAAGGTTCACTTAATTTAGAAGATCATAACCAAACAATTGGCAATTTAGTCAATGGTGGGACTATCGATTTAGGTAAAGACTCAGCAAATACAGTATTAACTGTCAATGGTGATTACCGTGGTGAAGATGGCAAACTGAATATGTATGTGGATACAGAAAAAGGTGAGTCAGATAAACTTGTCGTAAAAGGTAATACGTCAGGAAAAACCAATATTGATATAACTGAAATCGGCCGAGGAAATTCAGAACGCGGTAAAATCAATCTAGTTGATGTTGTCGGTCAAGATGATGCTATCTGGAATATCATTGAGAAAAAAGATAGTGAATTTGACTATACAATTGGACGTGATGAAAATGGCAAATTAGTCATTGAATATACCAACGCATTTTCAAATGTTTATAAATCACCGATAGTAGCATCAGTATTTGGTAACCAATTAGCGGCATTAAATATGTTCCGTCATAGTGCTCACGACCGTGATACCTCAATTTATGTACCGGATTCAAATGTTTGGATGCGTTATAGCTATGACCGAACTCAGACTGATATGTTTAATGGTAGACAATCAATAGACATGAAGACATCAGTGATTGAAATGGGTGTGGATGTATTATCTTTAGACCAATTTAAAGTAGGGGTTTATGGTGGATACGGTCACAGCTCAATAGACACTCAACAAAAACACAGTAAACGTAACGGTGATGGCAGTGTTAGTGGTTATAACTTAGGGGTTTACGGTAACTGGAATGCACAAACCAATGGTGAAGGGCTTTATGTCGATACTTGGGCACAATATAGCTGGTTCAAACATAAAACTTCAGTTCATTTATCAAATTCAAGAAACTATTCAAGCAAATATAATGGGAACGCATTAAGTTTATCTGCTGAAGTTGGTTATGGATTAATTGTCCTTGAAGGCGATGAGAAAAACTGGTTACTTGAGCCACATGCTCAAATTGGTTATACCTGGTTAGACAGTGATAAGTTTAATTTAGGTCGTGCAGGTAAAGTTGACAACATTAATGCAGATGGTGCGCAATTACGCCTAGGTGCACGTTACTATGGTCAAAGCACAAAATCGGGTTACGGCGTGTTACCATTTATTGAAGCAAACTGGCTATATGATTCATCTTCACCAGAAGCGAAAGTAAAAGGAAAACATGTTGACTCAAATCAAGGTAAAAACTACGCAGAGTTTAAAGTCGGTGTGAGTGGAAGCATGACAAAATCACTAAGTGCTTATGCTCAACTTGATACTCGATTTGGCTCAGATAAATATTCACGAATTGGTGGACAACTAGGTTTAAATTATTCATTCTAATAATAGTAATATCTTACTAAATACAAAGCAGTACAATTAAGTACTGCTTTTTTTATAGATAATTATTAATAACATCAAAAACGATACAACTGTATGGCTTAATCTAACCTAATAACCGATTCTAAACAGCTGAAAAATTATTCATTTAGTTTTGATGAACAATCTCGATTTTTAATGGATTTAAAATAACAATAGAGCACAATATAGGCCGTTCCTGTCGATAGCAGATCTGCTGTTGGCGATGCTGCCCAAACACCATCAAAACCAAAGAATAGCGGTAAAATATATAACGCAGGTAATAAAATTAAAATCTGCCTTGAAAGACTTAATAGGATCGAAATTTTTGCCATGCCAATACATTGGAAAAAGCTTGTTGTCACCATTTGGAATCCAACAAAAGCAAACGAAAGTGTCGTATAGCGAAGCGCTATAGCTGATAAAGAAACCAAATCCTGTTCAGAACTAAAAGCACGAACAAGTGTATCGGGAATAAAAAATCCCAGTATAAATCCAATAGATGTGACCACCGTTGCAACCTTAACCGCATAAAAAAACGTTGCTTTAACTCGTGCGTAATTTTTAGAACCATAATTGTAACCAATTATAGGTTGCATGCCTTGATTAATACCGATGACTATCATAATAATTAAGGTAATAAGTCGATTTGCATTTGAGTAAGCTGCGATAGCATCATCGCTCGATTCATGGGCTAATGGTGCATAGTGATTAAGTTGCCAGTTGATAAACACAACCACAACGGAAGCGGCAATTTGCATAGCAAAAGGTGACATCCCGATGGATAGGATCGCTTTGACAATTTTTAAATTAAGTCTGAAATTGCGTAGATACAATTTAATATTGCTGTTTTTACTAATAAAATGCTGCATGACAAACAGAAAACTTATCAACATAGATAGTGTGGTTGCCAGAGCAGCCCCTCGCATACCCCAACCCAAACCAATAATAAAGATTGGCGCTAAAATTATATTAGCAATAACGCTGACAAACATCGTTACCATCGCTTTAAACGGATAACCACTTGCACGCATCATATTATTATAGTTAAACGTCAATGTCAGGAAGATACTGCCAGGTAAAAAGACTTCTAAAAATTCTCTGGCATAAGTGTGATTAACGGGACTTGACCCCACAAACCGTAATACGGGATCAACAAAAAAAAGCAATAATGACAATGTTAAACCACTTAATAGCGCAGTTAACATAAACGAGGTACCGGCAACTTTTTCTGCCTGATCATTTTCGCCTCGCCCTAAAAAAATTGATATTCGGCTAGCAGAACCTATTCCAACTAACATACCTATTCCTGCCGCAAAATTCATGACTGGCAAAATAAGCCCAGCGGCGCTGAGTGCTTCACGTCCAATCCAATGACCGATAAAAATACCATCAATAATGTTATATAACGTATTAACAATTGTTCCTATTACCGCAGGCAATGCATATTGCCAAAATAATGAACTGATTTTTTTATTTCTGAAATCATTATAAATATCTTTGGAGTGAGCCATAGTT
>CALYQY010000105.1 GCA_945291235.1 uncultured Gilliamella sp. | reverse complement strand
ACCCAAAACAAAGTATGATCCAGATCACAAAATCAACTTTTTTGAATTGCAATAACGGATTAAAATGTCAAAATGTTACCCGTAACAACATGGGAGCAAACTAAGGACAAGTAATGACGAAAAATAATAAACATGTTTTTGTTTTAATGGGGGTATCGGGTAGTGGTAAATCAGCAGTTGCCAAACAAGTAGCCTATAATCTTGACGCCGCTTTTTTAGACGGTGATTTTTTACATCCAAAAGCCAATATATTAAAAATGCGCAGTGGTACACCGTTAAATGATCAAGACCGTATGCCATGGCTTGAACTAATCAGTAATGCCGCCTTTGCGATGAGTAATGTTAATGATGTGTCGTTAATTATCTGTTCATCCTTGAAACGACAATATCGGGACATTATTCGTGGCGAAAATGAAAATGTTCATTTTATCTATCTAAAAGGCAGTTTTGATGTGATTGCTAAGCGACTTGCTGAGCGTAAAGGGCATTATCAAAAAGCCGGCATGTTGCAATCACAATTTGATACGCTCGAAGAGCCCGATCAAGATGAGAAAGATGTTTACACTGTCAATATAGAACAATCATTAGGCGGGGTGGTTAACGATACTGAACAAGTGATTTGTTCAATTTGCCAAGGTCAGTAACATATAAAAATTAATAACAAGAATAAAGATAGTCCAAGAGGTTAATGTGAATCCTACCGTTGAAGCTGTAACACAACGTATTATTGAACGATCGAAAGCTTCTCGTGAAGCTTATTTGCAAAAAATTGAGCAGGCGATGCAACATAACGTAAACAGAGCCAAATTGCCATGTAGCAATCTGGCGCATGGTTTTGCCGCCTGCTGTGCGGATGAAAAAAACGATTTAAAAAATATTTTAAAAAGTAATATTGGTATTATTAGTGCCTATAACGATATGCTCTCAGCGCATAAACCCTATGAGTTTTATCCGGAGCAAATACGTAAAGCACTGCACCAAGCCGGCGCAGTTGGGCAAATGGCTGGGGGTGTGCCGGCTATGTGTGATGGGGTAACGCAAGGTGAACCGGGCATGGAACTGTCTTTAATGAGCCGAGATGTGATTGCCATGTCGGTTGCTGTCGGGCTGTCACATAACATGTTTGACGGAGCATTGTATTTAGGGATCTGCGATAAAATCGTACCGGGTTTATTGGTTGGGGCTTTAACATTTGGTCACTTACCGGCAATTTTTATTCCAGCCGGACCGATGCCGTCAGGACTATCAAATAAAGAAAAAGTTCGCATTCGTCAGCTTTATTCGGAAGGGAAAGCATCACGTGAAGATCTGTTAGAATCTGAGTCAGCCTCTTATCATACCAGTGGCACATGTACCTTTTATGGCACAGCCAATAGTAATCAAATGGTTATTGAGTTAATGGGATTACATTTGCCGGGGGCGGCATTTGTTCATCCTCAAGCGGCATTAAGAACGGAGCTGACTAACGCCGCTGCTAAACAGATAACTCGCCTTACTCACCAATCCGGTCACTATCTGCCTGTTGGTAAAATGGTTGATGAAAAAGTGATTGTGAATGGCTTAGTTGCGCTATTAGCCACCGGTGGCTCGACCAATTTAACCATGCATATTGTCGCTATGGCAAAAGCGGCTGGGATTATGATTAATTGGGATGATATCTCCGATCTATCAACGGTCGTTCCATTACTTTGCCGTATCTATCCAAACGGGCCGGCCGATATCAATTATTTTCAAGCAGCGGGCGGCACGGCATTATTAGTTAGAGAGTTATTAGCTGGCGGTTTACTCCATGAAGATGTTGAAACAGTAGTCGGCCGTGGTCTTAGCCGGTATACCAAAGAGCCAATTTTAGAAAATGGCAAACTGGTATTTCGTGAAGGACCAACGCAATCATTAGATGAATCAGTGATTGCCTCCATTAAAAAACCGTTCCACTCGCATGGTGGCTTAAAAGTGCTGTCCGGTAATCTAGGACGAGCAATTATGAAAACGTCAGCGGTTGCCGCTGAGCATCAAATTATTGAAGCACCTGCGGTTATTTTTAACAGCCAATATGATTTAGATGCGCAGTATAAAGCCGGAAAGTTAAATAAAGATTGTGTCGTTATCGTGCGCTATCAAGGACCCAAAGCCATTGGTATGCCGGAACTGCACAAACTGATCACCCCGCTTGGTGTACTGCAAGATCGGGGCTATAAAGTGGCACTGGTCACCGACGGTCGATTATCCGGCGCTTCCGGTAAAGTCCCAGCAGCAATCCATGTAACGCCGGAAGCTTATGACGGTGGATTGTTAAGTAAAGTACAACCGGGCGATAAGATTCGAGTCAATGGGCTAACCGGTGAGCTTACGCTACTGGTCGATGAAGCCGAGCTTGCTAAGCGGCAACCAGATCCATTTGATTTGCGTGATTCTCATCAAGGTTATGGGCGGGAGCTATTTACTGTTCTTCGTGAAAATTTAACCTCAGCTGAACAAGGCGCTGTTAGCTTTTAAAGCAATTATTCTGCCGCATAAAGCGGCAGAGTCTTTTTTTCAAGGTTGCGACTGAACATCACTAGCAGCAATAATGTTTAATCAAAATTAGCGATAATAGAATCTTAAACGTTATTTTTTAATGAAATTATCGACTAATAAGTGCACCACATCCCCCATTTTACCACTCAATGAAGCTTTGACACTGTAAAGCGCCATACCCATAACTTGTGAGGCTTTGATCTCTGGTGGCATAACTAATTCATTGGCGCTGGTTTTAACATCTAATAGCGCCGGCCCCGGATGCGATAAGAATGATTGCACCGCCGCTTCTAATAAATCAGAACGATCAACACTAATCGAGAATAAGCCCATGGCAGCGGCCACTTTAGCAAAGTCGGGATTTTTCAAATCAGTATAGTGGTCAACCAGCCCTTCGGATTTTTGTTCCAGTTCAACAAAATTAAGGGAACCATTATTTAATACAATAACTTTAATCGGTAGATTTTCTTGAATGGTGGTTAACAGATCGCCCATTAACATACTAATCCCGCCGTCGCCGGATAAGGTGATAACTTGACGATTAGGAAACGCTTTTTGTACCCCTAAAGCCTGCGGCATCGCATTGGCCATGGTGCCATGTTTCAAGCTAATCACCGTGCGCCTTTTACCATTGGTATTAAAATGTCGGCTAGCCCAAACCATTGGCGATCCGACATCAGCGCATAGTACCGCATCATCAGAAGCATATTTATCAACTAATTCAGTTAAATATTGAGGATGTATGGTCGATTTTGACGCAATCGACTTTTTATTTAATTTCGCCATCGATTTTACATATAACTCACGGCATCTTTCTAAAAATGTCGCATCGTGTTTTTCATCGATTAAAGGCGTTAAGGCGGCTAACGTTGGTTGACTGCTTCCAACTACCCCAATATTTACCGGATGACGGCGACCAAGATGTGTTGCATCAATATCAACTTGAATGAGTATTGCATTATCGGGATAAAATTGTGACCAGGCAAAATCAACCCCTACCATTAAAAGTACATCACACTCTTTAATCGCTGTTGCACCTGACTCAACGCCAAACATACCTGTCATACCGACATTATACGGGTTGTTATATTCGACAAAATCTTTCGCTCTTGAGGTATGTATAATCGGCGATTTTAATTTTTCTGCCAGCCCAATAAGCTCATCATGCGCTTCATGCACACCTTGTCCGGCGAAGATCGCAACTTTATCATGTTTGTTCAACACTTCCGCAATTTGCGCAAGCTCTCTATCTGACGGGCGAATAATCGGTTTAGGGTGGTAGATCTTATGCCCGCTGTTATCTTCCACTTTTTCTAAACTAATATTATACGGAATAACTAAAACAGCCACCCCACGTTGATTAATCGCCGCTTGAATGGCCGCAGTGGTGATTTGTCTTGCTTGAGTTGGATCACTAATTTCCTGACAAAATACCGAACAATTTTTATAAACCGCCTCAAAGTCAACTTCCTGCGGAAAATCGTTATTTTGCTGGGATGTGACCAGTTGACTGGCTAATAAAATTACCGGCACTTTGTTACGCTGAGCTTCGTAAATGCCATTGATAAAATGTAAACTCCCCGGACCACATGAACCGGCACACGCAGTGATTTGATCGGTTAAATAAGCCTCTGCCCCCGCCGCAAAAGCACCAACCTCTTCATGCCGAACATGTACCCACTGAATATCACTTTTTTTAATCGCATTAGTAATTTGGTTTAATGTATCACCCACAATACCATAGCAATTTTTAACCCCTGCTTCAGTAAGCACATCAACGATAATTTGGGCTACTGTTTTTTTTGATGACATATTGTCTCCTAAAGATGACTTATTAATGGGATGACTCAAATTGATTAAATTATACCCAACTTTAACCAAAGCAAATAGGAGAAATGAAAAAAAGCAAAAAATGTTAAAAATGTCATTATTTTGCTAATTAAAACATCATAAACTTTATTGAGGTATATTCCCTATTACAATAAATCAAGGTATTATGTCTAAAATCCATTCGACATTATAGAGCTACTTTTCGTGGAACATTTGTCATCCGGGCAAAATTTTTTAACATCTATCACTGCATTTTTGCCTAATTATATCATCGAATATTACCCATTAATCACTGTTTGTCTTTTGCTATTTATTGCCATTTTGATGTTTTCATTTAGTAAACTGAGAATGGATATAATTGCATTATTGACTATTGCCGCTATCACAACAACTGGCGTATTAACGCCTGCCGAAGCCTTATCCGGCTTTAGTGACCCCAATATTATTTTAATTGCATTACTGTTTGTTATTGGTGAAAGCCTTGTTCGAACGGGCATATCTTTTAAAATGAGCGAATATATTTTAAAAGTATCCGGTAAAAATGATATTCGGATTATTACCTTTATTATGCTGGGCGCTGCGTTACTTGGGTCAATAATGAGCTCAACAGGCGTTGTGGCGATTTTTATTCCGGTTGCAATTAGTATTGCCAATCATACCGGCATCCATGTTAAAAAATTAATGATGCCATTATGTATTGCCGCCTTAATTAGTGGCATGATGACGCTGGTAGCGACTGCACCTAATTTGGTGGTCAATAGTGAACTGAGCCGGGCAAATTTAACGGAATTTGGCTTTTTCTCAATCACCCCTATCGGTTTAGGTGTTTTAGTCGTCGGAGTGATTTACTGTTTATTGACCCGAAATTGGTTACTCACCTCAGAACAAGTGACCCCAACTAATACCCAACCACAAAGACGAAGAATTACCGATTTAATTCGAGATTACAAATTAATTGGCCGGGCACATCGGGCGCAAATATTAGCCGGCTCGCCTTTTGTTGGTCGCACAATTGACGGACTCCATTTGCGTAGTGAGCATGGGGTCAATGTGATTGGGGTTGAGCGTTGGCGAAAATTTCAAAAGGTCTTAATTCCGGTTAACGGATCGACCGAATTTCGCGAAAACGATATTTTATTACTCGACATGTCACACTCTGAAGCCGATTACCGAACATTTTTAAACACCAATAATCTTGAGCCTAAAGTTTTACGCGGTGAATACTTTTCCGAACAGGTTAAAGAGGTCGGCATGGCTGAAGTGGCACTGTTACCTGAATCATCACTGTGCGGCAAAACCCTTAACGAAATTGATTTTAGAGGAAAATATTTTCTCACCGTTATCGGTATTTGGCGCAACCATGCACCGGTTGAAACCAACAACTTATTCCAGGAACGCTTAGAAATGAGCGACACCTTATTGGTGTGTGGTGATTGGGGATCAATTCAAAAACTGCAAACTCGTACCAGCGATTTTGTTGTATTGGATTACCCTTCTGATATTGATGATGTTGCGCCAGCCAGTTCACAAGCTTATGCGGCTTTAATCAATCTGGCGATTATGATCATATTAATGGTGACCGGCATTGTGCCAAATGTGGTTGCTGCGCTAATTGCATGTTTATTAATGGGCGCAACGCGCTGTATTGATATGGCCAATGCCTATAAATCCATACACTGGCCAACACTGATTTTAATCATCGGTATGATGCCTTTTGCCGTCGCGTTAAATAAAACCGGTGGTATATCACTAATATCAGCATGGTTAGAGGTTCACCTAAAATCGTTTGGTCCTTATATGGTACTGACATTTATCTTCTTACTGTGTTCAACAGTCGGATTATTTATCTCCAACACAGCAACCGCCATTTTAATTGCGCCTATCGCCATTGATCTGGCTATAAAATTTGGTTACTCGCCTTATCCATTTGCCATGACAGTTGCGATAGCAACATCAGCATCATTTATTACACCGGTCTCCTCGCCAATCAAAACAATGGTTGTCGCCCCCGGTGGATACAGTTTTGGCGATTTTGTTAAAGTGGGCGTACCGTTAACTTTCTTAGTCATGGCGGTCAATATTGCTTTAGTACCGATATTCTTCCCGTTTTAGTCGATTGGGGATTTTGCTTAAAATCCCCCTGTTTGGGAACGGCTTAAG
>CALYQY010000104.1 GCA_945291235.1 uncultured Gilliamella sp. | reverse complement strand
ATAAGGTTAATTTGTTTTTAATATGAAAATCCCCACGGTAGTGGGGAACTGATTGCGATTTTTATTTTATATTGGTTTAGCCCTATCAAAATAAGGAACAAATAAAATTGTATCATAGAAAACGGGAAGGTAGAAAATTAAAAATTAAATTTCTCTTATTATATATCTTTATATTTTAGTTGCGGTGCTAAATTTATTGTGTTAAATTGATCATGGTTGGTTACAAACCAGCCGAATTTCAGCATTGCATGTAACCTCCATGGATTAGGGTTCCTTGAGTATACATGTATTGCTGATATTTTCAATCATTAATCCAAATTAAGAGGTTGTTATTTTGAAAATATTTACATCAATTTTACATGAAATTTTTAGATTACCTATTAACGTTCGATTTAAAAAAATATCTTGGATTTTTAAATTAAGAAAGAAAATAGATGAAAATGGAGAATATAGTTTTATATTCACTTTTGAAATTAACAAATCCATTTGGTGATTTATTAATTTTTCACAATTAAAAAACGATAAGCGGTGTCGATCTATGATACCGCTTATATAGGAAAAAAGGAGTAAAATTTGTCTACTTTATCTTTAATAGACGAAAAATGGATTTCGGTTGTTCATTTCGATGGTCATCTTAGTAAAATTCAACCTAGCCAACTGGCTGATGAAACCATTTCAGATTTAGCTTATTTAAGACCCGATTTTCAAGGTGCGGCTTACCAGTTTCTTATTGGTTTATTGCAAACCACACTATCGCCCGAAGATAATTCAGAGTGGCGAGAATATTGGAATAATGGTTTTTCATTACAGCAACTAACCGAAGCGTTTGAACAAGTCAGAACTGCCATGCAATTTGGCGCAACAAAACCCTCTTTTATGCAAGATTTTGCACCGTTAAATGGGAATAAAGTTCCTATATCGGGTTTATTGGTTGAAGCCCCAGGCGAGAATGCATTAAAACGAAATACCGATCACTTTATTAAACGAGATTTCGTCAAGGCAATATGCCCACACTGTGCTGCTATGGCGCTATTCACTTTGCAAACTAATGCTCCGTCGGGTGGTCAAGGACATCGAGTGAGTTTGCGTGGTGGAGGGCCTATCACGACTTTAATCATGCCTGAACTGAATAAACCGACTCCATTATGGAAAAAATTGTGGTTAAATGTGATCCCTTTAGATGATGAAGAAAAACCGCAGCAGTTTGATGCATCAGTCTTTCCTTGGTTAGCCGCAACAAAGACTAGTGAACCACCTAAAAATTTAAGTTTATTTCCTGAACAAGCTAATTACTGCCAATCTTTTTGGGGAATGCCTCGGCGAATTGAGTTAGATTTTCACCAAACTGAGCAAGGGCAATGTGACATTTGTGGTGAATTCTCAACACAACTAATTACCCAATATCAAACCAAAAATTATGGCATTCAATATCAACATTGGCTACATCCACTAACACCCTATCGAACAGATAAAAAGACAGGTGAGCAACTTGCCATTAAAGGGCAACCGGGCGGCTTAATATATCGAGATTGGTTAGGTATGGTGAGTGCCAATGATGATACGCATTCAGCTAGAGTGGTTACCACTCATCTTGATCGAAACTTTAAAGATAAACAACACTACCATTTATGGTGTTTTGGTTACGATTTTGACAATATGAAGGCTCGTTGTTGGTATGAACACACATTCCCTGTCTATCCTGATTTGGCGGATCCTAACAGTGATTTAAAAGAGATAATCGCTCAAGCTTTAGCACTCAGTAAAGATTCATTACCGATTTTGCGTAAAGCGATGACGGCAATCAATAAGCAGTCAACTTTAATTGATATTGCCTTTTGGAAAGAAACAGAATTGCCATTTTATCAATTGGTAAAACAATTAATTATACAAAAAGATAATTCCAGTGGTCGGCAATCATTGTTAGCAGAGTGGGCAAACACATTATTACATTATATTATCCAAGTTTATGATAGAGCTGCTTTTGGCAATCCTAATCAACCTCTTAAATACCTTAAGGATAATAAAACGAATAAGGAAATTTATATTCAGATTAGGGCCAGAGAAAAGTTGTTTTCTGATTTTAATAAACTTACGTATTTTAAGAAAATAAAAAGTAGCAAATAAGTTTGCTTGAAAAAGGGAGTACAAGATGTCAAATAGTTTTATGAGGAAATCGATTATTCTCAAAGAAAACCACAAAAAAATCATTGATGATTGGTTTTCGATGTTGCAAGAACGGCGATATGGATTTAATGGTTGTACCTACAACGGAAGACAATTACGTGCAAATCTACGTCATGTAACGGACTTTTATGAAATATTCTCTCAAGAAGGCTATCGTATTTTAAATCAAGCTTTGGTTGATAAAGATAATGCATTCAATGATGACCAGATTCATCAACGAGCATTAGTTTATTTTTCGTGGGTCGCCTCATTTGCCGATTCCAACAATGATAATGCTCCTTTTGCATCACAACTAAGTGAAAAGGTTCGAGGCGGAGAACGTAATTTTTTATCTCGATTACGCTTTGAACAACTTTTAGCGAGCGATACGCCCGAGGAGTTTTGTCGTCATTTAATTCGAGCGATAAAAATACGTGGTAAAAATGGTGTCAATCTCTTTTCATTGGCTGATGGCATCTTTTTATGGGTACAAGAATGGCATGAACGTCAACAAAATTTACCTTCCAATTCTGATCCATTTAAACGTCTTTCTGTTCGTTGGGCAATGGATTACAACTCAACTAAAAAAACATCAAAGGAATAATTAATATGAGTACATTTATTCAATTACATTTACTAACGGCTTATGCCCCTTCTAATTTAAATCGTGATGACTTGGGACGACCTAAAACCGCTATAATGGGTAATAGCGATCGTCTACGGATTTCTTCTCAAAGTTTAAAAAGAGCATGGCGTACCTCAGATTGTTTTTATCAATCTTTAAGTGATCATATTGGTGTTCGTTCTCGTCGATTTGCAAGAGATTGGATTTATAAACCGATGGTTGAACAAGGAGTGTCTGAAAAAATAGCCAAAGAAAGTGCCATTAAAATTGCAGGACAATTTGGTAAAGTTAAAAATGAAAAAGCACCAAAAGATCCACTGACTAATATCGATATTGAACAGTTAGTCCATATCAGTAACGATGAGCAACACGCAATTGCCTCGTTAGTTAAACAATTGATTAGCGAAAAAAGGGTTCCAACAGATGACGAAGTTAAACTATTACGCAAACAAAATAGCAGTGTTGACATAGCCCTGTTTGGTCGAATGTTAGCGGATAGTCCTGCATTTAATGTGGATGCTGCCTGTCAGGTTTCTCATGCTTTAGGGGTTAGTTCAGTCACAATCGAAGATGATTTTTTCACTGCTGTTGATGATTTAAATAATAAAGAACATGATGCTGGTTCTGCCCACTTAGGCGAACGTGGATTTGCCTCGGCACTGTTTTATACTTATATCTGTATTAGTCGTGATTTACTCCTTGATAACCTAAATGGTGATGAAGCATTGGTAGAAAAGACGCTAAAAGCATTAACTGAATCTGCTGCCAAAGTGGCGCCAACAGGTATGCAAAATAGCTTTGCATCACGTGCTTATACCTCTTATTTATTGATTGAAAAAGGTACTCAGCAACCACGTTCACTTGCTGTTGCTTATTTCAATCCCATCCGCAGCCAAGATATGGTGAATGATGCTATTACAAGATTAGAGCAACAATTGAATAAGTTTGATCAAGTTTATGGTCAATGTGCTGATGATCGCTACAAACTCAATATTGAAAGTGGAGAAGGAACACTTGCTGCTGCATTAACGTTTGTTGCGCAAAAATAAGGAGCGGTCAAGATGATAAAACATCTTATTTTTCAGATTTATGCACCGCTCACATCGTGGGGGGAACCGGCTGTTGGCGAAGTTCGCCACAGCAATATTATTCCTTCCCGCTCGGCTGTATTAGGTTTTTTGGCGGCAGCATTAGGTATTCGGCGTAATGATGAGTGTATTGATGCTTTCAATCAGCATTATCATGTTGCAGTTCGCCCTTTTGTTGATAAGAGTCGTTGGTTTAGTGATTTTCATACTGTTCAGATGCCAAAAGCGAATAAAAAAGATGTATTTTACACACGTTTTGATGAAATACGTCGAAATCCTCAAGATCTTGAAACTCTACTTACCAAGCGTGAATATTACAACGATGTCTATTATCAAATTATTATTACCGAAACAAAAGGCGCTCCTTATTCTGTAGAGCAGATAAAGCAGGCATTATTAACACCTGTCTTTCCACTTTATGTGGGCAGGAAAAACTCGCCATTGTCATTGCCATTAGCGCCGGTGATTTATGAAGGTGAGCTTAGTGATGCTTTTGTCTTCGCTGATGACCATTATCGTCAATATCACCAATGTGATTCAATCCTTAACGATTTAATTGATAGTGATGCTAACGAATATTACTGGGATCATCCTGATCAAGAAGCGCATTTTGACGTAATTAAAATACAACTTCGACAAGATCAGCCCATTAATCGGAAGCGTTGGCAATTTATCAATCGTCAGCAATATACAGGACACTTAAAAAGGAGCGAATAGATGTATTTTTCGAAAGTCGAGCTAAAACTTGAGCGGCTTCCTTATGTGATGCAACAAAAATGGTTGTCTGCTGGTGAATATGCTATGCATCAATGGTTATGGCAACTGTTTCCTGATGAAAATAAACGTCCATTTTTATTTCATAAAGATCAAAAGACTAAAAAACCTCAGTTTTATCTTTTATCTGAAGTTGCACCGCTTACCAATCATGAATTATTTAAAGTCGATACAAAACCTTATGCACCACAATTAACAACAGGCATGAAGTTAAGTTTTTTATTACGTGCCAATCCTGTTGTCATGAAACAAGGAAAACGATGTGATGTGATGATGAACGCTAAGTATCAGGCTAAACAACAGGGATTATCATCGAATGAGATCAAAGCTCAGCAATATCAAGCGGCCATAGATTGGTTGATTAAGCAAAGTGAAAAACGTGGATTTTCATTACAACAAAATGATCATTCAGCAGTCTGCTGTAATGTTATCAGTTACAACCAACATCTGCTTAATAAAAAGTCAGAACTTAAACCGATTAGTTATAGTAGTGTTGATTTCGAGGGGGTTTTGACTGTTACTGATCCAAAACTATTTTTAGCTACACTTTATCAAGGTATTGGTAAAAGCAAAGGATTTGGCTGTGGGCTATTTTTAATCAAACACTGTCAATAGGATATTTAATATGGTGTATGTTCCACTGAATCCTATTCCTTTAAAAAATAGAACATCAATGATCTTCCTACAATATGGACAAATTGATGTTTTAGATGGTGCTTTTGTATTAATAGATAAAACAGGCGTTAGAACCCACATTCCCGTTGGTTCTATTGCTTGTATCATGCTTGAGCCCGGTACACGAGTATCACATGCAGCGGTTAGATTAGCCGCAACTGTGGGGACACTGTTAGTCTGGGTAGGTGAGGCTGGCGTCAGAATGTATTCGACAGGTCAGCCTGGGGGAGCCCGTTCGGACAAATTACTTTATCAAGCAAAATTAGCTTTGGATGATGAACTTCGTCTAAAAGTTGTCAAAAAAATGTTTGAACTGCGATTTGGCGAACCGGCTCCTAGCCGACGTTCTATTGAACAATTACGAGGTGTTGAAGGCGCTCGTGTACGTGCAACTTATGCATTACTAGCCAAAAAGTATCGTGTTAAGTGGCATGGACGTAAATATGATCCCAAAGATTGGCAAAAAGGCGATACGGTCAATCAATGTATCAGTGCTGCTACTTCTTGTCTTTATGGTATTACCGAAGCAGCGGTTTTGGCAGCTGGTTATGCGCCAGCTATCGGTTTTGTGCATAGCGGAAAACCGCTCTCGTTTGTTTATGATATTGCCGATATTATATAATTTGATACAGTGGTACCCAAAGCGTTTGAAATTGCTGCTAAAAATAGAGCTGACCCTGATCGTGAAGTGCGCATTGCTTGTCGCGATATTTTTAGAAGTCAAAAAACATTGACGACATTAATTCCACTGATTGAAGAGGTATTATCCGCTGGAGGTATTGAACCTCCACCGCCTCCTGATGATGTCCCCCCGCCTGCAATACCAGAACCTCAATCACTTGCCGATAGTGGTTTTAGGAGCCATTAATCATGAGTATGTGTGTTGTGGTGACTGAAAATGTCCCACCTAGATTAAGAGGACGCTTAGCTATTTGGTTATTAGAAATCAGAGCTGGTGTTTACATAGGTGATATTTCCAGACCGGTAAGGGAGATGATTTGGCAACAAATCATCGAGCTTGCTGAAGAAGGTAATGTTGTACTTGCTTGGGCAACCAATACTGAATCTGGATTTGACTTCCAAACTTATGGTACCAACAGAAGAGTGCCGGTAGAACTCGATGGACTCAGGTTGGTCTCTTTTTTACCTATTGAAAATCAATAAGTTAAAGTTCTTTAAAAATTAAAAAAATCTGGTAGAATTTCGTGGTCGCTATAAGTTTAAATAAAACAAATAGCTACGTTTAGAGTGTTCCCTGTACACACAGGGATAAACCGGTACTGAGTGAGATAGTTCGAACAACTGACGAGTGTTCCCTGTACACACAGGGATAAACCTTTATGACACGGTTTTACTGAATTTATCAGTTCGTGTTCCCTGTACACACAGGGATAAACCGCAGGGATATGCTCGCCAATTCGAGGGCTATTAGTGTTCCCTGTACACACAGGGATAAACCGAAGTAAAATGGGAAAATGAAGTATATTTGATAGTGTTCCCTGTACACACAGGGATAAACCGATCAACTGGATACCAATAAATAAACAAAATCACGTGTTCCCTGTACACACAGGGATAAACCGTAAACAAAATGTTCTACTCTGTCGGTCTATTAAAAAGTTTTCATATTTGATAAGTATTAACATGGTATTTACGATACGAACTAAAATAATCGGTA
>CALYQY010000103.1 GCA_945291235.1 uncultured Gilliamella sp. | reverse complement strand
TTGTCTCCTCTTTTACAAGGACTACAACAAAGCAGCGATTGTCTGGTTAATTTCGCAGATTAGTATAGCGTAAAGTATCATTTTGTCTAGCACAGCATCATGATTTTAGCATCACTAATAAGAATATCTGTTTAAAAGAATGGTTTTTAAACTCAATTAAACTATTTTTTATCTCTAGTTTTACTAAATTAAAAATAATGATGCAACTTGCGAAGTCACAATAAAAAAATGAGTAATCATATACTCCCTAATTCATTCACTAATTAAACTAAAAAACTATTTTTAAACAAAATAAGAAGTCACTTAAAATTAATATAGTTTAATACTTTAATTTTGTTGAAAATATCAGTCAATACATAAAATTTAGAAACAAATGAACTTAATCTTTATATATTTCATTGAAATATTTCTTAAGTTTCCTGATTATTTTTATTTATTTTTTCTATCATTTCTTCAATCATTTCTTGATTTAAACCGGATGATTCAAAATTTAATTTCTTTTCATAAACAACACGCTTAATTGGCTGATTTGTTTTTGCATCAATATAACGACTAGGCCAAATTTCGGACGGATCTAAATCAAGGGCTTTAGCAATAATAAATTCCCCTTTTGTCCATGGTCGAACAAGCGCATTACCAAGAGTTGACGAACTAAAACCCGATCGGCGGGATAATTCAGATAGTGTTGTCCCTTTCTTTTTTAGTGCAGCTATAATATCAGCGTGATGCCAATCGCTGAATTTTATTTCCATTTTTTGTTCCCTCTTAGTTTATAACTTATTTTATCTATGCTATGCTCTAAAATTACTGAAACGAGTAATTTCATTATTCAAGTTAATTTGTGATAATAACTCGTTTCTTATTTAGTATAACAAGATTTCTTTAATTTCTGTATTTTTTTCTGGTTATTTAAAATTAGGATGGTTAAAATGAAAGAATGGTTCTCATCTAAAGAGCTGTCAAGCATTGCAGGGATGCCTACAACAATACAAGGTATTAATCGAAAAGCAAGAGCTGAAAAATGGACTGCACGTAAACGTTCAGGTGTTCGAGGTAAAGCTGTCGAATATCATATTGGAAGTTTACCGTCAGATGTCAAAAAAGCATTATATATTGAGGAAGAGAGTGCAAGCTATGTAATTTCACCCATTGAACCTCTTCAACTTTGGATGACTGCTTTTGAACAATTGACACCCGATGAGCAATCGATTGTCTCTTCATGGCTAATGCGAAATGGTATAAAAGATTTCATCAGTTTCATCAATAAACAAAATAAAGAAGATTAGTGTTATTAATTTAGCTGATATATACTTTAGCGCTTATAAAATTTAGTTATTACGGAAAAGTAAATGGGAAAACAATTTCAATTAACAACAAATGACGAAATTATTGCTTATTTAGTTAAGCAATTTCCAGATTCTTTTGCGTTTGGGAATAATGTCAAACCTTTTAAAAAGGGCATTGTTTACGACATTATTTCCCGATTAAATGAAAACCCTAAATTAAGCTTAGCTAAACTCAATGATGCGTTAGATTTCTACATGAATAGTCAGCATTATTTAGAAAGTATAAAAATTGGGGTTTATCGGATCGATTTAGACGGTAATCCCCATGAAATCATAACTCAGGAACAGATGAATCTTGCTAAGCAACAACTAATAGAAAGTAAAGAAAAAACGATAGAATCCTTTAAAGAACAACCCAAAGTAAACAATAACGCAATTCATTCACAACCCAACAGTTTAATTATTACGGCAGAACAGATGGAAAAACAGTTTCAATTGACAAATAGTAAAGAAATTATTGTATATTTAGCCCAACAATTTCCTAATTGTTTTACTATTGAGGGCGAAGCAAAACCCTTGAAAATCGGCATATTTCAGGACATACTTTCACGTCTTGATGGAAACCAAGAATTAAGCAAAACGAAACTACGTGTTGCCTTACGTGTTTATACCAATAATTGGCGTTACTTATATAGTATAAAAGTTGGCTCGCATCGTGTTGATTTAGATGGTAATCTCAATGAAGTCATTACCCAAGAACAGATGGATTATGCACAACAACAGCTTAAAGAGAGCAAAAGTAAAGCTAAAGAGCACTTTAAAAAACAAAACAAATCGAAACCTAAAAGAGCTTATACTCCACCTAAAAAAAATAGAGTTTTAAAAATTGGTGATTTTGTTAAGGTTACGATGGGCAATAAACCATTAAAAGTGCAGATCATTGATATTGAAAAAGAACATATCAAAGTGAAGGTTGGTTCAGGTATGCAACTAACAGTTAAACCAGAGCACATAATTAATCAATAGAGAATGGCAATGAGTAATTTATTTAAAGGTATAAGAAAATCGTTACTTGTTCTTTGTGTTATTAGTCCAAGTATCGTTTGCCAAGCAGTTCAGACTAATTCGTCAGTTACAGAACAATTACCTACGCTTAAACAAGATCAAATTCATCAAATTGTGGCAAATAGGGTAACTAACTATTTTACTCAAGCCCATTACCGTAATTTTGATTTAGATGGGGCATTTTCAGCCAAAATCTTTGACCGCTATTTTAAACTATTAGATGGCAATAAATCTTTTTTTATTCAGCGTGATATTGATAGTTTTAGAGATAAACAAGCGTCGTTAGGTCAAGAGCTGTTAGATGGCGATTTGAAAATGGCCTATGACATTTATAATCTTTCTATTCAAAAAAGATATAACCGATTTCAATATGCTTTAAAAGTTTTACAACGCCCTATGGATTTTTCAACTAATGAAAATATTGATTTTAAAAGAGAAGATATTTCATGGGCAAGCACCGAAGAAGAGCTTGATAATTATTGGGATAAACGAGTCAAATATGATGAGTTAAGTCTTTCATTATCCGGTAAAAATGAGAAAGAGATACGTGAAGTTTTAACTAAACGTTACAATCGTGTGTTAAAAACATTGTTACAATCCAAAACTGAAGATGCGTTCCAAGTGTTTATGAATGCATTTGCACGCGAAATTGATCCTCATACCAGCTATTTGGCGCCACGAAAGAAACGAGACTTCGATGCTGAGATGAATTTATCAATGGAAGGTATTGGAGCCACTTTAAGTCAAAAAGATGATTACACCGAGATTATGTCTTTTGTAACGGGTGGACCGGCTGAAAAAAGTAAACAACTAACCATTGGTGATAAAATTATTGGTGTCGGACAAGGTAATTCAGCCATTGAAGATGTTATTGGCTGGCGTCTCGATGATGTTGTTGAAAAAATTCGTGGGCGAAAAGGAACTGTTGTCCGACTCGAAATTTTACCGGCAGGCAATAGTAGCAAACCTAAAATTGTTGAACTAACACGTGATAAAATTCATTTTGAAGACAGGGAAGCTAAACTAAAAATTATCGACAATCAACGAGGGAAGGTTGGTGTTATCGAAATTCCGAGTTTTTATATAGGATTAACTCAAAAAGTCAATTCACTATTAACGCAAGCTAATCAAGATAATCTGCAAGGGCTTGTTATCGACTTACGCGATAATGGCGGTGGTTCTTTAGCAGAAGTTATTGCATTAACTGGGCTATTTATTGATACAGGGCCTGTGGTTCAAGTGCGTGACAATCTACAAAAAATCAATGTTTATGATGATAAAAATGAAAGTATCAAATATTCAGGGCCAATCGTGGTGATGATAAATCGGTACAGTGCTTCTGCCTCTGAAATTTTTTCTGCCGCAATGCAAGATTATGGTCGAGCGTTGATTGTTGGAGAAACGACATATGGTAAAGGAACGGTGCAAACCTCACGAAATATAGCTTATCCGGTAGATGCAAGATTACATCCGGATTGGCCTGAATTAGGCGGTGTGCAATATACTGTTCAAAAATTTTATCGAATCAATGGTGGGAGTACGCAACTTAAAGGGGTTGATCCTGACATTGATATGATCAATGAAAAATATGTTGACGAAACCGGTGAAAGATATTTAGATAATGCTTTGCCATGGGATAAAATACCTTCAGCGCAATATTCAAAAGTTGCAAATATCGCACCTTTATTTTCAGAACTTAAAGCCAACCATTTAGCTCGAATTGCCAAAAATCCTGAGTTTATCTACATTCAAGATGATATTAAACGGTTCAATGATAAAAAGGATAGTCGTTATATTGTTTCTTTAAATAAACAATATCGTGAAGATGAACAAAAGAGCGATGATGACCGAGATTTGAAACGCATGAATGAGCGTTTGAGTCGTGCTGGTTTGGCTCCAATTGCGAAATTAGAAGACTTACCAAAAGATTATAAACGACCCGATGCTTATTTAGATGAAGCTGTTGAAATACTGCTTGATTTTGCGCCTAAATATTCCAAAATTGCGAAAGAACAAGTAAACAGTGATGTCATTCCATTAAACATTTCGGTTGATCAATAGAATAATTAAAATTGGAGATAAAAATATGTGTTCAAATTTAAAATATGCATTATTTAGTACAGTTGCCATACTCAGTTTAATTGCTGCATTTGGTGTGATTGTTTGTATGAATTAAAAATACTTGAAAAATTGTTTTGTGACGATTATAGTATGCGCCTGCTTTTAAAAAGCAGGCTTTATAATTTAGGTGAGGTGTCCGAGTGGTTGAAGGAGCACGCCTGGAAAGTGTGTATACGGCAACGTATCAAGGGTTCGAATCCCTTCCTCACCGCCATCTCTTCTCGATTTTTGCTGGACTTTACGTTTAAAACAGCGTTATCCAACATTTTAGTTTTTAGGATATTGATTATAAAGTATCAATTTTTATTATCTATACGTTACTAAATTGTGCTTTTGATTCTTCTCTTGCTTGAGAATAGCAAATATCCGAAACGAACTGATCATAAATCTCAGCATCAACTGCGTGATTATCAAGTTTCAGTTTAATTAATTCTAGAAGTTGCCAGTCATTCTCATTGCTAAAGTTTTTTATAAGTTCGCTAGCCCGTTTATCGATCCACTCATCTCTTGCATCTTGTTTTTCAATTCTATCGAGCATTTTGCAAAAATCAGCTTCATATGCGTTTTCAACTAATCGGTGTAATTGATGCATCACGTACCTCGTTGCTGTTTATCTATTTCAACTAAAAAAGCAATAATCCAAACAAGATTAAAATAAAAATACCAATAAAAGAAAAATTGATTTCGCTATTCGTTAATTGATAATCAGGATGAAAACGATCTTTTATTTTCATCTTAACAAAATCTCTATTCGTCATATTAACCTCTAAAAAAGCCCCGATTTCGGGGCAAAAGGGTGTAGAATATTACTGTCTTTCCAGTTGTCAGATATTCAATAAATTGGTTTACACAAACTTTTATTGAATATCTCATCAAAACCGCAGTATGTTCGTAAGCCTCTGCTAGCTACTTGAATCTCGTTACCCCATTAGTAACTCGTGGTATTGCTAACTTTATGGTAAGTTGATTAGTTTTGATAACCATAATGATAATATAAGTTATCAAACAAGTCAATAATAAAAGTTATAAAAAATTAAGTTACGATAAAAATTAAAATGTTAGGGACATAATGGTAGGAATATAAACCGCCGAAGCGGTAAATGTTATGTGTCGATCAATCCAATATCGATGATTGCCACCAGACTCTTCCTAGAATGGTGATATCATCCAAAGAAACAGTTTCATCATCATAATCTGAATTGTAACTTCGGATTTTGACTTGATTACCAGGCAATCTTTCCAATATTTTTATTCTTAATAACCCGTCATGATTAATTGCGTATATTTTTCCATCTCGAATATTGGTGTCTGCTTGATTGATACCGACAGTTGACCCGTCTCTAAAAACAGGTTCCATACTATCTCCATAAACAGTTAAACATACGGCACAGTCTTTATCAATTCCGTATTTTCGCATTGTTGACCGTGATAATCGCAGTTTGTATCCGTTATAATCTTCAATATCATCAGCAAATCCGTTACCTGCAGAAAGCCTAACATCTTTGTAAAATGGCACTTCAACTTCATCCTCATCAAGTGGTGTTTTACTATCCCATTCATCGATAGCACCTAACATTGTCGCATTGGCACTATTTTTAGTTAATTTCGCTTTGCCAATGCCTTTTGTCAGCCACAATAAATCAACATTTAACGCGTTGGCTATTTCAACAATTTTTCTTGATGTATTGGATTTTCCTGACAGTAATTTTTGAATGGCGGGCTGACTAATTTTAACCTTTTCAGCTAATTGATGTTGAGACATACCAGATTGTTTCAATGCTGAATTTAATCTTTCTGTAAATGTCGTCATTTTTTTATCCCATTGTAATGAAGTACTTTATTGTATAACTCAAGTTATCATCATTCAAATAACATTGGTTATTGATTTTTATGATAACTATTGTTATTATTAATAATAATAGTTATTTGAAAGGAATTTTTCAAGAATATCTTTGTCATGATCAGTGCTAATAGAGATATAAAAAATAACTTTAATACTGAAAGAGAGATAAAACATGAATGAAAACATGTTGATAATTAATTCTTTTACTAGTTATTAATTTAACGTTAATAAAATGAAACTACTTGAGGTGAATAATGCTAGCAAAACAAATCAATGTTGAACAATATCAAAACCCGACACAATGGCTTAATAAAGTGAGTTTGAATGCTGATTATGATATCACTCAAGTATTAACCCGTTGGGGTAATTGGGCTCGAAAAGAAGCCTATCAACAACGCAAAGTATTTAGTTTATATCAATCCCAAAAAAAGGAATATAAACAGGTCTGTTTAGATAAAGACGGGTTAATAATAGATGGCATTATTTCGACGATGAAAAACAGTAAAATTACGAAAATAAAAGAAGAAGCAAAAGTCTTAATTAAATTTTATTATGGAGACGAAATGATCGTGGATGATCATCTTTATATTGAACCAAGCAAAACACAAATATCGTCGACATTAATTATCAAACCTAAAAATTTACGTGAAATAGCGAAGGATTTAGCCTGTAGTGAAGGCAATATCCGAAAAATAAAAAGTAGTGGTGAAAGTTACATTATTGGTGCATTATCGATGCAAACGATGTTAACCGGCACTGAACTGGAGTTATTGCAACATTTAGTGTTTTAAAAAAAGTGGGACAGTTAATCTTGACAACGTACGCCAATAAGTATATAATTATCTCAAAATCAAGAATTGTTACTTAAGCCCGCTAAGCGGGCTTTTTT
>CALYQY010000102.1 GCA_945291235.1 uncultured Gilliamella sp. | reverse complement strand
TTTATTAATTTAAAAGAAACCAAACCAAATCGATTACCAACATCAATTACACTAAATCGCTCGCTATTTGTTAATGATAAAAATCACTATTAAATGAGTTTTCAATAGTATTGATAATCGTTTGACAAGAAGTTTCAGAAAATACCTACGTTTTAGTATAAAATTAACTTCGCCAGAAGGTTGGGGTAAATAACACCAGGAGTGTGAAGATCTCCAGTCGGCCAAATAACATATCCACCACCATTACCCATTTCACAGGATCGCTGACATTGGCAAAATTATCGCTAACGCTACCAAGACCGACGCCTAAATTATTGAGAGATGAAGCGACAATATAAAATGAGTCCGTTGCATCAATACCGGTTGCCATAATAATAAAAAGGCTGACTAAAAATACCAGTGCATAGGCAGAAAAGAATCCCCAAACTGATTCAATAATGCGTTCGGGTACTACCCGATTATTGAGTTTTAAGGTGTAAATGGCATTAGGGTGAATAAGGCGTTTTAGTTCTCGAGATCCTTGCATAAATAACAGCAGTACCCGTACCACTTTTAAACCACCACCAGTTGAACCGGCACAACCGCCAATAAATGAAGCACAAAGTAAAAATAGCGGTAATGAGGAAGGCCAGGTATTGATATCATCAACAGAAAAGCCAGCGGTTGCGGAGATAGACACCACTTGCAAGACAATTTTATCAATGCTCAGTCGATGTGGCTTATAGAAAAAGATAACAAAAGCGCAGATAGCAATGAGTATCAGCAAAATAAAAAGAAACGTTCTGAACTCCTGATCACGCCAGTAAACCTTGAGTGAAAACCCATTAAAGGCGGCAAAGTGGAGGGCGAAGTTACAGCCGGATAAAATAAGGAAAATAGTAACGATATAGTTAATTGTCGCACTATTAAAGTAAGCAAGGTTATCATCATGGGTGGAAAATCCGCCCATAGAAATGGTTGAAAAGCTATGGGATATGGCGTCAAAAACATTCATGCCGGCAAACCATAAGCTTACGGCGCATAATGTGGTTAGTAAGATATAAATAGACCACAGCGTTTTGGCTGTTTCGGCAATACGTGGGCGCATTTTACTGTCTTTTTGTGGTCCGGGAATTTCAGCACGATATAGCTGCATGCCACCGACCCCTAATAATGGTAATATGGCAACAGCTAACACGATAATACCCATACCACCGAGCCACTGGAGTAATTGCCGATAAAACAGTAGTGCTTTAGGTAAGTGATCGAGTTTGACAATGGTTGTTGCGCCAGTTGTGGTTAAACCGGAAAACGATTCAAAAAACGCAGTACTTAAATTGAGATTGATATGATTGTCAAAAATAAAAGGGAAAGCGCCAATCGTCCCTAACACTAACCAAAACAGGACAACAACAAAAAAACCTTCTCGGGTATTGAGCTCATGGCGATGATTACGATTAGGCCACCATAATAGGCAACCGAGTATCAAAGCTGCAAAAAATGAACGAACAAAAATCGCACCAGCGCCGTCACGATAAATTAATGCCACTAGAGCCGGCAGTAACATAAAGACTGACAGTAGTGCAATAAGTAGACCGATAATTCGAATAATTGAGCGCCAATGCATCATTGTTTTAATCTCTATTTAAATCCACGAGATGCTTTTATCAGATCATAAGCAGCTTGAATTTCTTGAGCTCGCTTTTTGGCTGCTTCAAGCATCGCTTTGGGTAAACCTTTTGAGACTAATTTATCCGGGTGATGTTCGTTCATTAATTTACGATACGCTCTTTTAATTACGGCTATTTCGGCATTCGGTTCAATGCCTAACGTTTTATAAGCGTTTTGTAAATCGGACTGCGCCGAACGTCCCTGATAACCACCATAATTATTGCTTTGTTGATATTGATTTTGCTGATCATAATAATTTTCTTGACGAAAATGATAACTGCCCATCATCATTTGAATATACATTGCCATTTGTCGGCGTGGAATGTTGAATTCATCAGCAACAATAAATAAGATTTGTGACTCTTTTTCGTCTAAAGTGCCGTCGTTCAAGGCTGCTTGTATCAGTTGTTCACAAAAGATATTAAGTACATTTCGTCGATAACGGTATTGCGTATATAATTCCCGTAAGCGTGATCTAAGTGGGTAATCACTTGCTTTGCCTCGATTGAATGACTCTTGCGCCAGTTGACGGCTGTTATTATCAAGCTGCAATCTGTCCATAAATTGGCGAGCAAGGTTGATGTCATCTTGGGTGACTACACCTTTAGATTTACTTAAATGACCCAATACTTCAAATACAACTGTCAAGTATAGGGTTGGATTGGCTTGGGTTCTTTGTTCAGTCAATTTATTACAGAATGCTTGATATAGCATTGGGCCAACAAAAAAACCGAACACATAGCCCCAACCTGATTTGAGTATACTGCTTAATATAACACCAGTAATAATAGCCCAAATTAAAGACATATTATTCGTTCACCTCTATTTTATCTATCTTTTGCAGTCCGCGAGGAAGAGACGTCCCTTTACGTGCTCGCTCTGCTCTAAATTTTTCTAAATCAGCCGGATAAAGTGTCAGTTTGCGTTTACCAACATATAGGGTTATCGACGTTTCCGGCGTAATTAACTGCAAATAAGCTAGGCTATCGTCAGCCCCGGACAGGGAGATTATTTTATTCCCTTTGCCTTTCGCCAGTTCCGGCAGATCTTTTACCGGGAATATTAGCATCCGACCAGCTTTAGAAATCGATAACAATAAGCTATCTTCATCGGTTATCTCAACTGGATCAAGCACATTTGCGTTATTTGATAGGTTGATAATCGCTTTACCGTTTCGGTTACGGGTTACTAAATCACTAAACCGACAAATAAACCCATAGCCGACACTTGAGGCCAGTAAGAATTTCTGATTATCATTGGCTGACATAAGTACTTTTTCAACGGTAGCACCTGCCGGCAATGCCAGTTTACCGGTAAGTGGCTCGCCTTGACCACGTGCCGATGGCAAGGTGTTTGGCTCTACAGCGTAACTACGGCCGGTTGAGTCAATAAATACAACCGGTTGATTACTCTTACCTTTGGCTGCTGCCTTAAAGCTGTCGCCGGCTTTATAACTTAACCCGACAGGATCGATGTCGTGACCTTTTGCCGCTCTGACCCAACCCATTTCAGATAAGACAATGGTAACCGGTTCTGACGGTGTTAATTCTTGTTCGGTAATTGCTTTAGCTTCGCTACGTTCAACAATTGGCGAACGGCGATCATCGCCATATTTTTCCGCATCTTGTTGTAACTCTTTTTTGATAAGGTTACTGAGTTTTCTTGGCGAAGATAACAGTGCTTGTAGTTGATCACGCTCTTTTGCCAGCTCACTTTGTTCACCTTTGATACGCATCTCTTCTAACTTGGCTAAATGGCGAAGTTTTAACTCTAAGATCGCTTCAGACTGGATTTCACTTAAATCGAAACGGCGCATCAGTTCGGCTTTGGGATCATCCTGATAGCGAATAATTTCAATCACTTCATCAATATTTAAAAATGCAATAAGTAGACCGTCTAAAATATGCAGGCGTTTTAACACTTTGTCTAAACGATAGTTTAAACGTCTGGTTACGGTATTGCGACGATAGGCTAACCATTCGGTTAAGATCTCAACTAAACCTTTAACCGACGGGCGATTGTCCAGCCCAATCATGTTCATATTGACCCGGTAGCTTTTTTCCAGATCGGTGGTGGCAAATAGGTGGTTCATTACCTGTTCTAAATCAACACGATTTGAACGGGGCACAATGACCAGTCGAGTTGGGTTTTCATGATCCGATTCATCCCGTAAATCTTCAATTAACGGTAATTTTTTGGCTCGCATTTGCGCAGCAATCTGCTCAAGAATTTTGGCACCGGATACTTGATGCGGTAAATCGGTAATGACGATGTCGCCGTCTTCTTTTTTCCACACCGCTCGCATTCGAATGGAGCCCCGACCTGTTTTATAGATTTTTTCAATATCTTGTGGTGGGGTAATGATTTCCGCTTCAGTAGGGAAGTCCGGCCCTTGTATGTGAGCCATTACTTCAGTTAAAGTCGCATTTGGATTATCTGCTAACATAATAGCAGCGTTTGCCACTTCACGGATATTATGTGGTGGTATGTCCGTTGCCATACCGACGGCAATACCGGTGGTGCCATTTAATAAGATATTGGGTAATCTTGCCGGTAACATTTTCGGCTCTTGTAACGTTCCGTCAAAGTTAGGCGTATAATCAACAGTACCTTGCCCAAGCTCGCCTAATAGTAATTCAGCATATTTCGATAGGCGTGATTCGGTATACCGCATGGCGGCAAAGGATTTTGGATCGTCCGGCGCCCCCCAGTTACCTTGACCGTCTACTAATGGATAACGGTAGGAAAATGGCTGTGCCATAAGTACCATTGCTTCATAACAGGCGCTATCACCATGTGGGTGATATTTACCTAATACGTCACCGACTGTACGAGCAGATTTTTTAAATTTAGCCTGAGCATTAAGCCCCAATTCAGACATGGCATAAACAATACGGCGTTGCACAGGTTTTAAACCGTCACCGATAAACGGCAGTGCACGATCCATAATGACATACATTGAGTAGTTTAAATATGCGCTCTCTGTAAAAGTACGTAGCGACTGAACTTCTACTCCGTCATGAGTTATCTCACTCATTATTGTTCCTCTAAATCATTCTTTATGTTAGACATCAAGTTGGACTTGGTCACCTTTTTCTTGCAACCATTCACGGCGATCTTCTGAACGCTTTTTAGCAAGTAACATATCCATTAACGCCATCGTTTCTTCTGAATTATCCAATGATAATTGTACTAAACGGCGAGTATTGGGATCCATGGTGGTTTCACGTAATTGTAGTGGATTCATTTCACCAAGACCTTTAAAACGTTGGACATTCGGTTTGCCTTTTTTCCGTTTAAGTTGATCTAAAATCCCTTCTTTTTCTTCTTCATCTAAGGCGTAATGCACTTCTTTACCCAGATCGATTCGATATAGTGGTGGCATAGCAACAAAGACATGCCCATGTTCAACCATGGCTTTAAAATGACGCACAAATAGCGCACAAAGAAGTGTAGCGATATGTAAACCGTCAGAATCGGCATCGGCTAATATACAAATTTTACCATATCGTAATTGGCTTAAATCATCACTATCCGGGTCAATGCCTATGGCAACAGAGATATCGTGGATCTCTTGTGAGCCTAATACTTCGTCTGATGAGACTTCCCAAGTATTTAAAATTTTACCTTTTAGCGGCATTATCGCTTGATATTCCCGATCGCGTGCTTGTTTAGCTGAACCGCCCGCAGAATCCCCTTCCACTAAAAACAGTTCTGTTCGGCTCAAATCTTGTGATGAGCAGTCGGCAAGTTTGCCCGGAAGCGCCGGACCACTGGTCAATTTTTTACGGATAACTTTTTTTGAGGCTCTAAGCCGTTTTTGTGCGCTTGAAATCACCATTTCAGCCAGTAATTCAGCGACTTGTACATGTTGATTTAGCCAAAGGCTAAAGGCATCTTTAACAATAGCTGAAACAAAAGCCGCACTTTGTCGTGATGATAAACGTTCTTTGGTTTGTCCGGCAAACTGGGGCTCTTGCATTTTTACTGATAATACATAAGCACAGCGTTCCCAAATATCATCGGCAGTGAGTTTTAAGCCTCGTGGTAACAGGTTGCGAAATTCACAAAATTCTCGCATTGCATCAAGTAGTCCTTGACGTAGACCATTAACATGGGTACCACCTTGCACTGTTGGGATTAAGTTAACATAGCTTTCCGTTAACAGCTCGCCTCCTTCCGGTAACCAAAGTAGTGCCCATTCAACTGCTTCGGTGTCGCCAGTATGGCTTCCGGTGAACGGCTCTTGAGGTAGTAGTGTGTAACCACTCACGGACTCCATGAGATAATCTTTTAAGCCATCTTGATAACACCAGCGTTGTTCGGTGTTGTTGATTTTATCTTTAAAGATAATCTCCAGTCCCGGGCAAAGCACCGCTTTAGCTTTAAGCAGATGAGATAAACGAGGCACCGAAAATCTTGGCGAATCAAAATATTTTTCGTCTGGCCAAAAATGGACTTTAGTACCGGTATTACGGCGACCACAAGTACCAATGACGTGCAAATCTTCCACTTTATCGCCATTTTCAAAAGCGATTTGGTACACTTGTCCGTCACGGTTAACCGTAACTTCAACGCGTTTTGATAAGGCATTAACCACCGAGATACCCACACCGTGAAGTCCACCGGAAAATTGGTAATTTTTATTCGAAAATTTACCACCAGCGTGCAAACGGCAGAGTAATAACTCAATTGCCGGCACACCCTCTTCGGGGTGAATATCAACCGGCATGCCACGTCCATCATCAATCACTTCCAATGAATTATCTTCATAAAGCGTGACTTTAACTTGACGAGCATGACCTGCTATCGCTTCATCGACACTGTTATCAATAACTTCTTGCCCTAAATGATTTGGGCGAGCTGTGTCAGTATACATACCCGGACGATGACGAACGGGATCGAGTCCTTTAAGGACTTCAATATCAACGGCGTTATAAGTGGATTGTGACATAATTTTTCTAATTATTCGATTAAATGGGCTTATTATACCAATGTTTCATTAAGATGTATGAATTTAAATTTATAATGAATGACAAATCAGCTGTAATGATCATCCATTAATTGATAATAATTCTTATTTCATTAATTTATTTTAAGTTAATGGCAATTTTTATGGTTTTTTAAGTTTAATTATTGTAACGATAGTATTATCATAACCCTATCCCAATAAGAAATAAGGGAACCAAATGAGCAAGTCAGAACATAAGATAACACGTCGTGATTTTTTACAAAAATCAATCGCTATTGGTAGCGTAGCTGCACTAACTAATACGATTCAATCGCCTTTCGCTTATGCCGAACCAAAGTTGGATGATAACAGTAACACGCCTAATCCCACCAATAAAGAAAAAATTTTTTACAGTGCCTGTTTAGTCAATTGTGGTAGTCGCTGCCCACTAAAAGTTCATGTTAAAAACGATATTATTACTAAAATTTCATCTGAAGACGGTATTAATGACCCTATCTTCGGTCAACATCAAATTCGCCCATGTTTGCGGGGGCGAGCGGTACGCTGGCGAACTTACGATCCGGAGCGTTTAAAATACCCTATGGTGC
>CALYQY010000101.1 GCA_945291235.1 uncultured Gilliamella sp. | reverse complement strand
AGCAATGTATGATTTGGTTTGTGGTTTAATCGATAAATATTTGACAAGAAGTTTCAGAAAACACCTATGTTTTAGTATAAAAATAGTAACGGCAGATAATAATCTGCCGCCAATAAAAAACCGTCACGTAGACGGTTTTTCTCATTACGATAGATGCTGATAAAGTGTTATCACACCAATTAAGATAAGGACTATTCCGCCGATTAGCTCAGCTTTTTTTCCAATAAAACAACCGATTTTTCGACCTAACAATAAGCCAATTGTCACCATAATACAGGTCGCCAGACCAATCATTCCAGCGGCAAGATAGATATTAACACTGGCAAGCGCTAATCCAACCCCCACGGCAAAGGCATCAATACTGGTTGAGATTGCGGTAAAAATAAGCATTAAAAAAGATTTTTTTGACGATTGGGTGACTGACTCATCACAATTTTCATCATCTTCCTTAAAACTATTATAAATCATGCTAATACCTAAAAATAACATGACGGCAAAAACGACCCAATGATCCCACTTTTCAATATATTGCAGAGCAATATAGCCGATTAACCAACCCAATAAGGGGGTAATGGCTTCAATGACACCAAATAATAGTCCAACTTTTAATGCGCCAATAAAAGGCGTTGATTGGTAAGATGTGCCACGACATACCGCTACGGCAAACGCATCTGTAGACATGGCTAACGCCAATAACAAAATAGCCCAGAAACTCATGACATATACTCTGCTTCAAATGATATATTTTATATTTAATTTTTATTGTTTAATCAAAACTATTTTTTGGTTACTGAAAATAGGTAATTCGCCACTTTCGCATCCCCTTTTGTTCGGTAGAGTTCTGCGGTTTTTATTACGCTATCTCGACGGCTAGCATCGTATTTAAACAGTTGCTGAAACATTGAGTCAGCCGTTTTTTTATCGCCATTTTGAATCGCACAATATCCATATTGCTCATAAACATCCGCTTTCCAACTGTGCCGGTCGAAATCAAGCCCTTGCTGAAACTGTTGCTTGGCTTCTTGATAACGATTACGGCCACATAAAAACGAGCCATAATGAACATGATATAAGCCATTACCCGGTTGCATTAAGGTGATGCGTTTATAAATCATCTCTGCTTCGTTATATTCACCAACATGCTGATCAAACATTGCCATAGCCAGCATAACCTGCGGATTATTCGGCGAGTATTGTGCGGCTAATTTCAGATTATAATGTGCGGCTTTGACGTTATCTTCTGATTCATCGGCTTTGGCCAAATACCCCAAACCTAAACGCATTCGGGCTAGCGCCGCTTTTTCAGGATCAAACTCTTCACCATTTGTGTTTTGACAACCCGCTAATAGCATGACCATTAAGCAACTTAATATCGGCACTATTTTTTTCATGTTCAATTCCTTATATTCTGCTTTGTTATGCCGTTTGTTGAGCAAGATTTTGCTTTTTATAAAGCGTTCTTTTCGTGCGATCAACAACTTCACCGGCTAACTGACCACACGCCGCATCAATATCATCACCACGTGTTTTACGAACAATAACGGTAAAACCATAGCCCATTAACGTTTTCATAAAACGGTCGATGCGGGTATTGGAACAACGAGAATAAGGCGCACCGGGGAACGGATTCCATGGGATTAAATTAATTTTACTCGGCACATTTTTTAGGAACTTAGCCAGTTCATGCGCATGCTCAACACTGTCATTAATTTGGTTAAGTAACACATACTCTATGGTGACCTTGCCATGGTTGGCATTGGAAGTCGCCAGATAGCGTAAGATAGAGTCTCGCAGCATCGCCATATTATATTTTTGGTTGATTGGCATAATTTCGCTACGGATAGCATCATTAGGCGCATGCAGGGAAATGGCTAACGCCACATCAATCATGCCAGCTAATTTATCCAAAGCCGGAACAACACCGGACGTAGAAAGCGTGACTCGACGTTTTGATAAACCATAGCCAAAATCATCAAGCATGATCTCCATTGCTGGTGCCACATTCGATAAATTCAGTAACGGTTCGCCCATACCCATCATCACCACATTGGTAATCGGACGATCGGCCAATTTACCGGTTACTCCAATAGCATTTGACGCTCGCCAAACTTGGCCAATAATTTCAGAAACGGTTAAATTACGGTTAAAACCTTGCTGAGCGGTCGAGCAGAATTTACACTCTAACGCACAACCCACTTGTGATGAAACGCACAGTGTCGCTCTATCACGCTCAGGGATATACACGGATTCAATCATTTGGTTATTACCAACATCAAGCGCCCATTTAATGGTGCCGTCAGATGATCGTTGCTCCATTGCAATAGTTGGCGCTTTAATTTCTGCCAGCGTTTTTAACTGTTCACGTAATTTTTTATTGATATCGGTCATTTGATCAAAATCATCAATACCAAAATGATAGATCCATTTCATCACTTGGTCAGCTCTAAATGGTTTTTCTCCTAACGAGATAAAAAACTCACGCAATTGCTGCCGGGTAAAATTGAGCAAATTAATTTTTTCAGGCGTTGGATTGAGATCAAGGGTTTTGGTTGTGTCTGAACAATTTACAGACGTATTAGATGTTGCAGTTGTTAACATAAGGCCTCGTTTTTACACATTATGGCTATTTCAAATTTCAGGGAAAGGATTATACTGTTTTTCACCTATTGTGGCTAATAGAATATAATGGATAATATAAAATGATTAAGAAGGCGAGAGTTATAAAAATAATTTTTACTTCACTTTCAACATTAACCCCACTTTTATACACAACTTTCACTATGGCACAAACAATACCACTAAACAAACTTATCGGTCAGTTCGATGAAAAACAAGACAGTAATTTTGTTGCTTTAGATTCAACAATCTTACCGGTTAATAAAAAAGGCATGTATCTACAAAAGGAGCCGACAGAGCAACTGATTAAAGCTTATAACGATTTTAAGGCTGCACATCCCGATATTCCATTTATTGTAGTTAGCGCAACACGCAATTACACCTATCAAAATGGCATTTGGCAACGTAAATGGGATGCGCTGGCAAAAAAGATAAATGATCCACAAAAAATTGCTCAAGAGATTTTGAAATTCTCTTCTATGCCTGGCACATCAAGACACCATTGGGGTACCGATATTGATATCACCAGTGTTTCATCAGACTATTTTAAAAATGATAAAAAAGGCATTATTTTATATAAATGGTTACAAGACAATTTAGCTAAATATGGATTTTGTCAGGCATTTAATGAAGGGCGTAAAGGTGGCTATCAACCCGAAGAGTGGCACTGGTCTTACAAACCGATTGCCAGCCAATATATTGCACAATATAAAGCGACATTAGAAACCAATCCGCAATCTATAATGCAATCGCTCAATTTTATCGGTCATGACAAAATTGAATTACAACGGCTCATTAAAGAGTATGTGCTAACAGTTAATCAAGACTGCTATTAGTGTTTACGCCAGTAAGGTAATTTAATTGTCACCACTAACCCACCACCATCACGATTATTTGCTTGAATAGTGCCGTTATGCATAATAACGGTCTTTCTGGCAATGGCAAGCCCCAGCCCATAACCTTTACCTAACTGAGCAGATTGAATACGAACAAACGGTTCAAAGATACTCGATAGTTTACTGGATTCAACGCCGGGTCCCCGATCTTTCACTTCAATTTGTAAGCACTTACCTGACTCTTTTAACGTCACTTCAACCGCTTGCCCGGGTTTGGAAAAACGAATCGCATTACGGATGATATTTTCAACTGCCCGACGGATCTGTTCTGAATTACCTTTCACAATTGAATGAGAAATAGGCGATAAATTAAAATAGACATTAATCAATTGATGATTGGCTTCGTAATTCGCATCGCTTATCACAACGCCAAGTAACTCTTTAAGATCAAAATATTCATCGGTACGATTATTCATCTCAGCACGAGAGTAGTTTAGGATTTCACCAATAAGCTGATCTAATCGTTCTGATTCTAACTCAATACGGGCTAATGCGGTGTCAATATTTTGTTTATTTTGCTGGGCTAGTCCAATGGCTAATTGCAAGCGAGCTAATGGCGTTCTAAGTTCATGTGACACATCATGCAATAGGGCTTGACGATCTGAAATTAAGATGTTGAGCTGCTCAACCATCATATCAAAATCTTTACCCAGTTCGCTTAATTCGTCACGTCGAGCTTTTAGTTTCTCAAATAATCGTACAGATAGATCGCCTTGAGAGACTCGAAAAAAGCCTTCCCTTAGTAGCTTCATCGGTCTGGTTAAGTTCCACGCTAAAAACAGACTAAATAGCAGCCCAACACAAATACCCATTAATACAATAGGTAGTGGCATGTTAAACAGTGCTTTTTTAACGTGATCATCCTTATCTTTATCTTCTTTAAATGACACCGTATAGAGCGTGCCGTCTGGCGCGATAGTGGTGCGTTGATAAACATAAGTTGGCGGTTCTAATTCATCAGTCAGAATATTGACTTGATCATTTTGCGGAGAAACTAACTTTATCGACAACAACGCCCGTTCACGCTCCGGTAAATGGGCGATAAAATTGAGTGTTTCATCTTCGCCAGCAACATGCAATAATTGCGCTATCATGTCGACTTTTGTCGGCATATGATTTAAAAATCGTTGATTTTTACTTTCTATATAATAAGAAAAAGCAATCCAAGTAAATTGGAAAGTAAGATAAAAAATGACCCCAAATATAATGAGTATTTTTGTAAATAATCGACGATTCATAGCAAGCCTACTTGCAAATTAACGAATACGATAACCAACAGCCCGAATCGTTTCAATTGTGACATCATTTTGGGCGACTTGATGTAATTTTTGACGAATGTTACTGATATGAACATCGACACTACGATCATAGAGCTCACGTGCTCGTCCAAGTCCAATTTCTGAAAGCTCTTCTTTAGTAACCACTCGCTCACTATGTTTGACCAATAAAACCAACAAATTAAACTCGGTTGAGGTCAAATCAATGACTTTACCATTCCAGGTACAAAGTCGTTGAGGTAAATCTAACGTTAAGCCATTAAAATGATATTTTTTATCATCAACCAATTCGACTGAACGTTCATCAAAACGACGTAACACAGCACGCAATCTGGCTAATAATTCACGTGGATAACATGGTTTAGGGATGTAATCATCAGCGCCTAACTCCAGTCCCAAAACGCGATCAATATTATCACCTTTAGCCGTTAACATAATAACTGGCATATTACATTGTTGACGAATACTTTTAAGGACATCAATACCATTAACATCCGGTAACATAACATCTAAAATTGCTGCACGATATTTACCTGAAAGTGCTTCATCAATACCATCTTTACCCAAATAAACACTTTTGATATTAAAACCTTCATTGGTCAAATATTCACTAAGCATCTGTGATAATTCAATATCATCATCAATTAATAAAATATTTATCATATATCGCCATTATTATTTAATTTTAGGTATTTACATTATTGCAATAATAAAAAAAAAGTCAGTCGGTTTTACTAAAATATTACATAATTTGAACGATTGCCGACGATTTAATTTACCTTAAAATAATGCAAATAAGTTTAAGATTTAATGTACGTTTTAGTCTATTTATGACTAAATAACATCGATAAATTAGTCATTAAATATTAACCACTATTGATAATATATTGACATTATTCAATTCTTGATCAACATAGACTAAAATAGTACGTTCATTGTCTGTTAAATGTTCTTCACCATCTAACATTACTTATGACTATATGGAGATAAAAAATGAAACAACAAGTAATGTGGCAACAATTAATTAAACTGGTGAAACATGAAGTTTTGCCGGCACTTGGTTGCACTGAGCCGATTTCACTTGCTTTAGCCGCCGCTTGCGCAGCTCGGCATATTGATAAAAACAGTATTGAAAAAATCGACACTTTTGTTTCCCCCAATTTAATGAAAAACGGTATGGGCGTAACCGTACCCGGTACCGGTATGATTGGATTACCCATTGCCGCTGCAATAGGTGCGATTGCTGGCGATGCTGATGCCGGACTTGAGGTATTAAAAAATATTACAGATAACCAAATCACTCAAGCCAAAAATATGTTAGCAGACAACAAAATCATGTTACAAATTGCCAAAAGCAATAAAGCTATCTACTCTGAAGCGAATATCTATACCCACTCTGACCATGTTAAAGTCTGCATTGAAGATCAGCATACTAATGTGACGTTAATTGAAAAAAATGGTGAAACAATTTTTCAAGCCGATAACACCCGCCGATGTGAGTCAAAAAACGATATCATTCTTAAAAATATGTCGGTGAGGCTCATTTATGAATTTGCCAGTCAGGCTAACTTTGACGATATCAAATTTATCTTAGATTCAGCAAAATTAAATGATGCTTTATCACAAGAAGGGTTATCAAAAGCCTATGGTTTAAGTATTGCCACAACTTTACATCAACAAACCAAAACCGGCTTACTGGCAGATGATCTACTTTCTAAAGTGATAATTCGTACAACCGCCGCCTCGGATGCACGAATGGGTGGGGCAACACTGCCGGCGATGAGTAACTCCGGTTCGGGTAATCAAGGCATCACCGCCACAATGCCAGTCGTTGTGGTTGCTGATTATTTAAATGCAACGCCTGAACAGCTAGCTCGAGCCTTGATGTTATCGCATACGATTGCGATCTATATTCATAGCAAGTTCCCACCTTTATCGGCACTTTGTGCAGCGTCAACCGCAGCCATGGGGTCGGCAGCAGGTATGGCTTGGTTACTGGGTAAAGGGCAATATGAACCGGTTGATATGACGATTTGTAATATGATTGGTGATCTATCGGGCATCATTTGTGACGGCGCATCGAATAGCTGTGCGATGAAAGTTTCAACTTCGGTATCATCGGGTTTTAAAGCCGTTTTAATGGCGTTAAATCAAACCCGAGTCACTGGTAAAGAAGGCATTGTCTGTGATAGTGTGGAAACATCTATCAATAATTTAGGTGCAATAGTTAGCAATAGCATGAAAGTTATCGACAGCCAAATTATTGATATTATGTCGCATAAAGCTTAAATAATTTGGTTATTGCTAAAAGATTAAACTTTTAGCGCTTTTAATATAATCAATCAGCACATTTTTTAAAAAATATGCTGGACAATGTTATTTTTTATGCGTAATATTTCGTCCTGCTTCTTATGGTGGCTATAGCTCAGTTGGTAGAGCCCTGGATTGTGATTCCAGTTGTCGTG
>CALYQY010000100.1 GCA_945291235.1 uncultured Gilliamella sp. | reverse complement strand
CAATATCAACCGCTTCTTCTGCTTGCCAACCAAATTTATGTGAACGAGATGCGGGGTTACCGAAAATACCATCCAAGGTTAGATACTGCATCATTTTTTCAGCAACTCTAGGATCGACAGGCGTTGTTGCTGCATAATCCATATAAATAGGTAGTTTCATTAAATACTCCCAATGACAAAATCTGTGTACAAATTTTATTGCTTAATTTATTGATATTAGATTGCTTTGTCGACTAGCCACTTCTTTAACTTCTTTATTATTGACTAATTCGCTTAAAGTGATACTTGTTAAAAACTCATCGATACGTTCACTTAGGTCATTCCACAACGTGTGAGTTAAACATCTCACGCCACCTTGACATCCATCATGACCATAACATTTTGTTGCGTGAACCGTTTCATCGACGGCTTTAACAATTGAACTAATCGCAATTTGATCCATGCTTCGACTAAGCACATAGCCACCACCCGGCCCCCGAACACTAGAGACCAAACCATGTTTACGTAAACGGGCAAATAGTTGTTCAAGATAGGAAAGTGAGATTTGTTGACGTTCTGAGATATCTGCAAGTGATACGGGCCCTAAACCAGAATGTAATGCAATATCCAACATTGCAGTTACTGCATATCTCCCTTTTGATGTCAATTTCATTATTTATTCCCCTTTATATATGGAAGGTATTTTATATATCCTTCAATTTTAGTCAAGTATTTAGTTGACTATTTTAGTGGGAATTAAACCTTAAGTTCTTTCATCGACGAACAATGGTGAAATATGCTAATCTAGTAAACTAATTTGATATAGGAGTTGAGCAATGAAATCACTATTAAAGTGTATTTTAATAATAGGATTACTCTTTACTAAAAGTGCAATCGCGGTTAATACGCAGCAAGATTTACGAGCTAATTACAAAAAATGGCTTAACTCATATCAATCACTCAATCTTGATGAACAAACTGCTCTTTTAAAAGAGCTAAAAGATTACCCACTGTATCCTTATGCTGCAGTACAATATTTTCAAAAAAATATCAAAACGGTTTCCCCAGACATGGTGAGCAATTTTGTCACTCAGTATAGTAAATTTCCGTTAACAGCATCATTAAGTCAATCTTTCTTATCAGAATTGACCAATCGTCAAGATTGGGCTGCTATTGTTGACTTTCCTAAAGATAACTCAATTCAATCTAACTGCCGTTATCAATACGCTTTGTTACAACAGGGTAATCAATCTGTTATAGAGACAGTAGAATCATTGTGGCTAACAGGAAAAGAATTACCTTCTGCCTGTGATCCTCTTCTTAATGCATGGAAAGATGCTGGAAAACAAACAAACAATATCATTTTGTTACGAATTGAACTTGCCATAGAAGCGAATAATTTAAAATTAGCACGATATTTAATCAACTTATTAGATAATGACTATAAAACAACCAAAAGTAATTTATATGCTTTATTAGATAATCCGAAAAAATTAGAGGATTTCTCTAAAAATATTAAAACCAGCAATTTTACTAAAAAAATTGTATTGGCTTCTTTTCCTCGAGTAGTTAAAGCGGATATGAATTTTGCGCAAATACTATTGCCAAAACTGGTACAGCAGCAACATCTAAGTGAAACCGAACTCATTGCATTACAAAAAAATTTAGCAAACAGATTTTTCAGTGATTCTGCGACAAATGAGCAAATTAAATGGCGTGATGATTACATTTCCAAGTATCATGATACAACGTTAGTTGAAAAACGCATTCGTGTTGCGATTGATGAAAATAATTATAAAGATATTGCTTATTGGTTATCACAATTAACACCCGAAGATAAATTAAAAGAAGAATGGCAATATTGGCAAGCTCGCGTCTATTTAGACCAAAACAAAAAAAATGAAGCCAATACCATTTTGAAAAAATTATCGGCTAATCGTGGATTTTATGGCATGGTCAGCGCTCAATTGCTTAAGCAAAAATATTCTCTTAACAACCAATCCAGAAAAATTACACAAGCCGAGATAGCAAATTTAAAATCTAAGTATGATAATCAAACTGTTATAAAACGAATTAAAGAATTACGTTTCTGGAAGAAGTTAACAGAATCAACACGCGAATGGCGCTTTATGTTGAATAATCACGTTGAAAATAATGAATATTTAGATTTAGCTCAATATGCTTATCATAAAGGTTGGGGAGATCTTAGTATCCAAGCAACAATATCTGGAAAACTTTGGAATAATTGGACAGAGCGCTTACCTATTATGTATGAAGATATATATAATCAGGCATTAAAAGGTAAAGAGATATCTCTTTCTTATGCGCTGGCTATATCTCGTCAAGAGAGCGCTTTTGATGCCACGATACAATCACCAGCTGGGGCAAAAGGTTTAATGCAATTAATGCCTGCGACAGCAAAAGAAACAGCAAAAAAAGTTAGCTCAATTAGTTATACATCAACATCTCAGCTTTCTGATCCCATGACAAACATAGAATTAGGGACATATTTTCTTAATAATGTTTATCAACAAAATGCTAAAAATCGTATTTTGGCGTCAGCAGCCTATAATGCTGGACCAAGTCGAGTTAAAAGATGGTTGAATAATAGTGATGGTAAACTTGATGCAGTAGCTTTTATTGAAAGTATTCCTTTTACTGAAACACGTAATTATGTTAAAAATGTTTTAGTTTATGATTATATTTATCAAAATTTGTTAGGTCAAAAAAGGCATAATATTTTTACCGCAAACGAATTTAACAGAACCTATTAATGGTGGGCATTATGAAAACTCAAGAATGGAAACAAACAGTTGAAATACTACACCAAGCATTTAATGATGGTTATTCACTGGATATATTTAAACTGCTGCTAACCGCAGATGAACGTGATGCTTTAATTACCCGAGTGAAAATAATTCACTCTTTACTTGATGGTTCAATAAATCAAAGACAGCTTAAAGAACAATTAGGTATTGGTATTGCCACTGTCACACGTGGATCAAACAGTTTGAAAGAAGCATCACCAGAATTTAGACAATGGTTAGAAAAAACATTGTTAAATTGATTATAATGCTAGGATATTACAATTAGTCACAAGATTGATTACAGATAACAACTCAGAATTACTACGAATTTTTCTTTAGAAGAACTTCATTTTCTGTTGCAACTGGCACACAATAATCGCATTCCATACGTTGGATATCTTTTGCCGTTTCAACCGTATTTTTATCTCGATTATGATGGATTTCAATTAAACATCCGGCACGTAAATGAACTTTTAAAGCTGGCATCGCAGCTAAATGCACCTGTGAAATAAAATCTTTAAAGTTTTCTGGTGTGCCAATATATTTAAAACAAAGATACAGACCACCTTCGCTAACAAACTGTTCAATATACTCAAGATGATTATTGTGTTCTAACGCTATAGTATAAAGTAACTCTTGTTCATTAGCATTTTCTTTACTTTTCAAGATACGGTTAAAAGCATAAATTTTATCCGGCAGAATTTCATTTTTATGGGTATAACGAGAAAGATAATTGTGAAAAAATTGCCCTCGCAACTTATTTTCTTCCTCTAATAATTTACTTAAATTACAGTTATTTTTATAAGTAATACCCCAAAATGTCTGTTTTGGCATATTAACGAATTTGGGTTCGGGTAATGTAAGTTGAGTTTTATTAAGTTCAATTGCTGGCGTTAATCCTGTCGGATCCCAAAATTCAGCGCGTCGATAACTTGCTGGGGTTTCATTGAACTGTTTTTTAAAAGAACGGGTAAATGTTTGCTGAGAATCAAAACGATATTGCATGGCAATATCTAAAATCGGCTTACTCGTCATTCGTAAAGAAAGTGCAGCATAAGTTAACCTACGATGACGAATGTAAGTACCAAGTACCTGACCGGTTACTTCTTTAAACATACGTTGTAAATGCCACTTTGAATAACCTGATTTTTGAGCAACATGATCAATAGACAAAGGCTGCTCCAGATTTTTTTCAATCCAAACGATAAGATCTGAAATAATGCTGACTTGATTCATAAAACCCCATCATAAAGTGAACTGGCAGACATCATGCGATTATGACTTAATCTTAGCAATAAGCAAGATTTAAATCCAAATTATTTAGTTTTTCTTAACAAAAAGAGTGTGTTCCTGCTTGATGCTCAGTCACATCTTTTACGCCTGCAAGTTCAGGAAATTCCATTAATAATTGTTTTTCAATTCCTTCTTTCAACGTATAATCAACCATTGAACAACCGTTACAGCCCCCCCCAAATTGAAGGACAACATAATTGTCTTCTGTTAATTCAATTAAACTTACCATACCGCCATGACTAGCAAGTTGAGGATTAATTTGAGTTTGAATCGTATAATTGACGCGTTCAATTAAAGGTGCATCATCGCTGACTTTTCTCATTTTGGAATTTGGCGCTTTTAACGTCAATTGCGAACCCAATTCATCAGTAACATAATCGATAACGGTTTCTTCTAAAAATGGTGCACTCATTTCATCAATGTATACCGAAAAATCTGCAAACTTTTCTTCTATATCACTATCTTCTACAGTATCAGCAGGACAATAAGAAACACCACACTCTGCACTTGGCGTACCAGGATTCATGACAAAGACACGAATTTGTGTATCTTGTGGTTGATTGGCTAGTAGTTTTTTGAAATGTTGCTGAGCTGATTCAGAAATGGTAATAATAGACATAACCCCTCACTTTTGATGCAATTAGGTAATAAACTAGCTAATTGATTTGTTGTAATAGTTGACTAACTATGTTGGTTATTATAGGGACTGTTTACAATTTTACAATACTGTGCGACATAAACAAATCACTTGAATATTCATTGCCCCGCATTTTTTTAGTTGCTGACTAACAGCATTTATTGTGTTTCCCGTAGTGACAATATCATCAATAAGCATTACCGATTTTTGAGAAAGATTTTTTCGACATTCATAAAGTGTTTCTACATTTTGTTTACGTTCTTTTAATGAAAGCTTTTTCTGATCTATTGCTCGTTGATGTCGATAGAGTAAATGAGGATAAAAATCACAATTTAACCATTTCGCTATCACTTTTGCCAATAATTCTGCTTGATTAAATCCTCTTGACCAATAACGTATATGATGTAATGGAACGCAAGTGACTAAATCCGGTTTTATGATTTCATTTGCAAGTCGTTTTTTATACCATGTTAAAAACATTAATCTTGCCAGTGCCAATGTCAGTTCCGTTTTATGATAAAACTTTAATTGCTGAATTAATTTTTTTAACGGATTAATGTATTCGCTAGTCGCAATTAATGTATCCCAGTAGGGTTTATTTTCAAGACAACGATAACAAATCTGAGTGGATAAAGAATGCGGTAAACAACATTGCGGACATACCTTGTTTAATTTCGGTATGTTTTTTGAACATTGATAACAAATTCCATGATGTGCCAAATATAATGGCATATTGCATAAGAAGCAACGCATAATTCTCCAACTTTAAAAATAATGTCATCCAAAAATTTAAAACAATCATTTAATAAAGTATAAAACGTCAATACTAAGAGTTTGTTTTCAGACCATCGCATATCGTTCAAAAAATAGTTTTTTCAGCCATAAAAATAGTACTCAAATGCAAAAACTTACTTATAATATCTTGTTTAACATGTTGAAAAATATTAAATAAACAATAACTCGAACTATTTCACAAAATTTTTTTGTATTTTGCACAATTGTTATTTAAATAAATTTTATATTCGGTATAATCAACAAACAAATGGACTAAGGAACAAATATAATGAATAAAATCAGATCATTAATCATCACATTGTGCTTAATTTTACTTTCACCCATTGCATTAGCAGATACAAAAGTATTGTTGCAAACCAGTATGGGGGATATTGAAATTGAATTAGACAATGAGCATGCACCAATTACGACCAAAAACTTTCTTGATTATGTTAAAAATGGTTTCTATGAAAACACCACTTTTCATCGTGTGATCCCTAATTTTATGATTCAAGGTGGTGGAGCAGACGGTGAATTAAAATTTAAAGAAACAAATGCCCCAATTAAAAACGAAGCAGATAATGGATTAAAAAATGTGCGTGGTACGATTGCAATGGCCAGAACAGGTGTCATCGATAGTGCAACGAGCCAATTTTTTATTAATGTTGTCGATAATCATTTTCTCAACCACGATCCATCCAAAGATTATGGTTACGCAGTATTTGGAAAAGTGATAAAAGGAATGGATGTTGTTGATAAAATTGTCAATGTGCCAACTAAACGGATGGGCCCACATCAAAATGTACCGATTGAGCCAATTTATATTAAAAAAGCAATTATCATAACAGAATAAATGATTTTATTTATTCTACTTCATTTATTCAAAAGAACTGTCTTAATGATTTAAGACAGTTCAGTTTTAACATATTTTAATTAGTTCTATCTGTTTTATATTATCGCAAGCTTTTATTATCACAAGCTTCATCTATGCCAAGACTACAGGCTTTCTTAAAGTACTTAATGGCTAACAGTCTATTTTTTTCTACTCCTTCACCATTGTAATACATGACACCTAAATTATTTAACGCTTCTGGCGAATCTTGCTCCGCTGCTTTCTTATACCAGAACACAGCTGTTTCTTTATTTTTTTCGACACCTTCCCCTTCATCATACATTATCGCTAAATTATATTGAGCATCAACTAAACCTTGTTCGGCAGCTTTTTTATACCAATAAACAGCCTTTTGATCATCTTCTTCAACACCTTCACCTTCATCATACATTAGTGCTAAATAATATTGTGCCTGATCATATCCTTGTTCTGCTGATTTAGTTACCCAATGTAATACCTTATCGAAATCTCCCTCAACGCCCAAACCTTCCTCATAAGCTTGAGCTAAATAAAATTGAGCTTTTTTATCACCTTGTTCGGCTTCTTTTTGGCAAGCATCAAAAGCTTTATCATACTCTTCTGAATTCCAATATTTCTCACACTCGCCAGCGTAGGTTGCATTTGAAAACAATACTGTTAACAAAATAAAAAATACTTTTTTCATACCTTTCCTTATATCTCTAAATTATAAACATTTGACAAATTTTAAACTCTGCCTATTGTAGGAAAAAAATTTAAATTAGCAATAACAAAAATTATTAAGAATTATTAAACTAATCGGTTTTAATAAATAGATATTACATCCCTTAACAATGAATCATGCTTTTTTTAATTTACTCAATAAGTGAGCAATAGTTCTGACCCCAACACCTGTTGCTCCCGTTGCCCATAATGCAGTTGTACTTTTACGGAAAG
>CALYQY010000099.1 GCA_945291235.1 uncultured Gilliamella sp. | reverse complement strand
AACTGATAGTTCCTGATGATATTTTGGAAATGTGTATTGAAACAATTATGAAAACAGCACAAACAGGAAAAATTGGGGATGGTAAGATTTTTGTGTATAACGTAGAACAAGTAATACGTATTCGAACGGGTGAAATGGACGAGTTAGCAATTTAATTCATCAAATGTTACTGGATATCAGGGCGTTCTCGCCTAAGCAGTTCAGATGTGACGGCGCCTTGAATCGAACACATAAGTAAAGTCATACTGCCGTTTTTCTCAAGTAATAGCAATTTTTCAATCGTATTTGGTGCAGGAATCGTTTTCACACCAACAACAGTACCTGTATTAGTATGCCAAACTTGATTATCATCATTGAGGCTCCGAATTTTAGGATTGGCAATATAAAGCTGGTTATCTTCCATGTTTTTCCAGTTGAGATAATTTAATGTATTTTTGATCTGATTAATATCATTATCAATGATGAATCCCCAAAAATAATATTTCCCAATTTTACCTAAATCCATTGCACTGTCATAGTAACCTTTTATGGTTAAATTTTTGTATTTGATAGGCAGCGAAAAATACATAAAATTTTTACCCGTATCAAATCGATTAGTGACAGGAATATAAGCCAGATTACCGTCAAAAATTTGGACATTGGTAAAACGTTTTAACTCATCTTTATTGCTATAAACAGTATTGAAAAAATTTGGATTACACAGGACGAACGAATCTATTAGTGGTTGTCGATCAGCAGATGCCACAAACGAAAAAAATAGAGAAAATAAACCAAAAATTTTTTTAATCATGATAATGGATAAAGACAAAATGAATTTAATAAAATCTACTGGAACAGATTGTATAATTATTAAGTCAGAATAACAATCTTTAAGCTACTTTTCTTTTGGAATTCTGGGGCGAAATACACCTAAAATTTACAATTGCAACACTTTTTTTGATATTTGTCAGTAATAACAATAAATCTTTCGATAATTAATAACTTTTGTCTAATTATGGAAGACAGATCGCAATATTGATTAATGGATACGAAAATTAGTTGGAGTATTGAGTAAAATACGATAGTTTTGATTTGATAATTAAGTTGGTTAAGTGATTTAGTACAGAATTAAGTAAAAAAATGGAAATAAAATATGAGTTCAACCTTTGCAAATCAAATATTAACAAAATTCTCTGGCTTTAGTGGCATTTCAATTAAAACCTTTTTTGGTGGGTTCAGCATTAGTAGCGATACAACAATGTTTGGATGGATAAGTCAAACGGATTTTTATTTAAGAGGACATACATCATACCGTTCATTCTTTATTGAACAAGGTATGCAACCGCTAACGTTATCATCAGGTGTTTTAACCAAATTACTTGATTATTATAAAGTTAAGGATGAGTGGCTCAATGATCTGCCAAAACTACATTCATTGGCTAAAATGGCAATTGAATATGCTAAACAAGAAAAACATGAAAAAAACGAAATAAAAACGAATCGAATAAAAGAGCTACCCAATATGACATTGTCATTAGAACGATTATTGTGTAGTGTTGGAATTAAAGATGTCGAGACTTATCGTAAAATAGGTTATTTAGAAACCTATCATAAAATTAAGTCTAAAAAAGCTGAAATCTCTAAAAATATTCTTTTTGTCTTATATGGTTCATTGCATCGATGCCATGTTGCATCATTATCAAAAACGACTAAAAATGCAATAGAGACTGCATATCAAGCTTTTTTAAAGCAACGAAAAAAAGACTAACATTTCAATCGTCATTTTTGGGTGTTAATTGCACAAATAAAATAATCACTATAGTTATCTAAAAAGCATTACTGTTTAATGATAATTTTAGATAACTATATTTATGATGATCAAAAGATCAGTTATGACGATGATCTTCTTCTGGGTGGACGTCTAAACGCTTTTGGCGCTGGTAAGTCCGTCAACAAGGCCGAAGGATCATATTGACTAACAGGGATTGCATGCGCAATGGCTTTTTCAATGGCTGGCAAATTTTGTGAGTATTGTTCACAAGCTAAAGAAATTGAATTACCTTCAGCGCCTGCTCGTCCAGTACGACCGATTCGGTGACGGTAATCATCGCAATCATCAGGGAGATCATAGTTAAAAACATGTGTTACATTCGGGATATGTAATCCCCGTGCTGCAACATCTGTTGCAACGAGAATATCAATATCACCTCGCGTGAATTGTTCCAAAATAGATAAACGTTTTTTCTGAGCAATATCACCCGTTAATAACCCAACTCGATGACCATCAGCAACTAAATGACGCCAGATTTTTTCACATGCAATTTTAGTATTCGCAAATATGATACAACGCTCAGGCCATTCTTCTTCAATAAGTGTTTGCAATAAAGCTAATTTATCTTCATTGGAAGGGAAAAATAGTTCTTCTTTAATACGATGTCCGATTTTCTGTTCTGGTTCTACTTCAACATATTGAGGATTATTCATATGCTCAAAAGCAAGTTCACGCACATTGTGTGTCAACGTTGCAGAAAATAACATCGTTAAGCGTTTTTCAGGTGGTGTCATATGTTTAAAAATCCAACGTACATCTCGAATAAAACCGAGATCAAACATACGATCTGCTTCGTCTAGAACCACAACTTGAATTGATTCTAAATTGATATATTTTTGTTTAGCATAATCAATTAAGCGACCTGTTGTTGCAATTAAAATATCTACACCTGCGGATAACATTTTTAATTGTTTATCATAGCCATCACCACCATAGGCTAATCCTAATTTTAGCCCGGTTTCTTTAGATAATAACTCTGCATCATGATAAATTTGCACAACTAATTCACGCGTTGGGGCAATAATGATAGCCCTAGGTTGATTCGCTTTATGATCTGGCAAGGGTTGATGATTCAACAAGTAGTTAAATGTTGATGCCAAAAACGCCATTGTTTTGCCTGTTCCAGTTTGTCCTTGACCGGCGATATCAATTCCTTTTGTTGTAAAGGGTAAAGCTTGTTCTTGAATTGGAGTACAATAAACAAACCCTTTTTTCTCAAGTGCTTTAATCACTAATGGATGAAGCGGAAATTGATTAAATGTTGTTTTTGTTAGATAAGATTGAATCATTGTGGTTTTAAGTTTAATTATCGGAATAGTGGGATTATAACATATTAAACTTACGGTCATCACTAATAATTATACCCTATTATAATAATTACTAGCGAAGAAAACGAAAATATCCTAATATAAAACCATGTAATTCTATATTTGGAGAAAATAAATGAGCAATAATATTGTTTCTCTTTCTGAAACTACTTTTGATAATACAATCAAAGAAGCAACAAAACCTGTATTGGTTGATTTTTGGGCTGAATGGTGTGGGCCGTGTAAAATGTTAGCCCCAATTTTAGAAGAAGTTGCCCAAGAATATAGTGATAAAATTGTGATTGCAAAATTAGATGTGCAAGAAAACCCAAATATTGCACCGAAATTTGGTATTAGAGGCATCCCAACACTATTGATTTTTAAAAATGGTCAAGTGGTTGCAACTCAAGTTGGTGTATTGTCTAAAGCTCAACTTAAAAGTTTCATTGATGAACAACTTTAATGTTGTTTTAGATTTTTCGAATAAATTAATTTTAGTACCTAAAGCATAAAAAGAGTAATTAAATTGCGTATTACTCTTTTACTCATTTACTTATTGTAATAATAATATTTACAAATTTATTAAAACAAACTGAATTTATTATAGACATATTACTGTTTTTAGTGTAAATTGCTAGCTCTTACGAAGACCCCTTTCTACAATTCATTGTTTTTCTTGATAAAGTGGTGAAAATTCTATATTCAGATATTAAATTATCATTAAAAGCTTCATAACAGATTGAATTTGTGTATTGTCAGAGAGAGAATTTTTTTATAAGTAAATGAAACGAATATACAAAAATAACATTAATTGCAAACATATCAATTTTATCCTCAAGAATTTTTAAAATTATGAATTTAACTGAATTAAAAAACACATCTGTTTCCGAGCTAGTAGCGCTTGGTGAAAAAACAATGGGGCTAGAAAATCTTGCCCGTCTTAGAAAACAAGACATTATCTTTGCAATCCTTAAACAACATGCCAAAAGCGGTGAAGATATTTTTGGTGATGGTGTGCTTGAAATTTTGCAAGATGGATTCGGATTTTTACGCTCAGCTGATAGCTCTTATTTAGCGGGGCCGGATGATATTTATGTCTCACCAAGTCAAATTAGACGATTCAATTTAAGGACTGGTGATACCATAGCAGGTAAAATCAGACCGCCTAAGGAAGGCGAGCGTTATTTTGCTTTGTTAAAAGTGAATGAAGTCAATCACGACAAGCCTGAAGATGCCCGCAATAAAATTCTTTTCGAAAACTTAACTCCACTTCATCCTAATTCTCGTTTACGTATGGAACGTGGGAATGGATCAACTGAAGATATCACCGCCAGAGTACTTGATTTAGCTTCGCCAATTGGTAAAGGTCAACGTGGTTTAATCGTTGCTCCACCGAAAGCGGGTAAAACAATGTTGTTGCAAAATATTGCTCAAAGTTTAGCGGTTAATCATCCTGAATGTGAACTGGTCGTATTGATGATTGATGAACGTCCAGAAGAAGTTACCGAAATGCAACGTTTAGTTAAAGGTGAAGTGGTAGCATCAACCTTTGACGAACCAGCAGCAAGACATGTTCAAGTTGCTGAAATGGTTATTGAGCGAGCAAAACGCTTAGTTGAACATAAAAAAGATGTCATTATTTTGTTAGACTCTATTACGCGTTTAGCTCGAGCTTATAACACAGTGGTTCCGTCATCGGGTAAAGTATTAACCGGTGGTGTAGATGCCAATGCGTTACATCGTCCAAAACGCTTTTTTGGTGCTGCTCGTAATGTCGAAGAGGGTGGGAGTTTAACGATTATTGCTACTGCGTTGATTGACACAGGTTCAAAAATGGACGAAGTCATTTACGAAGAGTTTAAAGGTACGGGTAATATGGAAGTGCATTTATCTCGTAAAATTGCTGAGCGTCGTGTCTTCCCAGCTATTGATTTTAACCGTTCAGGTACGCGTAAAGAAGATTTAATGACTTCACCAGATGAACTACAAAAAATGTGGATCTTACGCAAGATTCTTAACCCTATGGGTGAAATCGATGCAATGGAGTTTTTAATTGATAAACTTGCCATGACTAAAACGAATGACGAGTTTTTTGAAATGATGAAACGCTCATGATTTTTATGGTAGAAATGTTAAACCAGTAAAGTTATAAAAATGCCGTATTCTATGCTGATACGGCTTTTTTTGTGGCAAATATAGCATAATTTTATTTTATAAAACTTATTTAAAGTTTTGGATGTTGTTAAAAAACCTTATTAGAAAGGTTATATAAGATTAAATAAAGGAGCCAAATCATGTCTAAACAACAAATCGGTGTTATTGGAATGGCGGTCATGGGGCGTAACCTTGCGCTCAATATTGAAAGTCGTGGGTTTTCTGTTGCTATTTACAACCGTTCTAAAGATAAAACAGAGCAAGTTGTCGCTGAGCATTCCGATAAACAATTGGTTCCTTACTTTACGATTGAAGATTTTGTTAATTCTTTGGAAAAACCACGTCGTATATTAATTATGGTTCAAGCTGGTAAAGGGACTGATGCGGTGATTGATGAGTTACGTCCTTTACTCGATAAAGGCGATATAATCATTGATGGTGGTAATGCTTATTTTGAAGATACGATTCGCCGTAATAAAACACTCTCTGAAGAAGGATTTAACTTTATTGGTGCAGGTGTTTCAGGTGGTGAAGAAGGAGCATTAAAAGGTCCTTCAATTATGCCAGGCGGTCAAAAAGAAGCATACGAATTAGTTGCCCCAATCTTGGAAAAAATTGCAGCTAAAGTAAATGGCGAGCCTTGTGTCACCTATATCGGACCAGATGGGGCAGGTCATTACGTCAAAATGGCTCATAACGGTATTGAATATGGCGACATGCAATTAATTGCTGAAAGTTATTCTTTATTAAAACACGCAGTAGGTTTAAATAATGATGAGCTTGCTCAAGTTTTTACTGAATGGAACAAAGGTGAATTAGATAGTTATCTCATTGAAATTACGGCTGATATCTTTAAACATAAAGATAAAGACGGTAATTATTTAGTGGATGTGATTCTTGATGCAGCGGGTAATAAAGGAACGGGTAAATGGACTAGTCAAAGTGCTTTAGATTTAGGTGAACCCTTATCATTAATTACTGAGTCAGTATTTGCACGCTACCTTTCAGCAATTAAAGAGCAACGTGTTGTGGCATCTAAAGTTTTAAGCGGACCGAAGCAGGTTGCTTATTCGGGAGATAAACAAGCGTTAATTGAAAAAATCCGTAAAGCACTTTATATGGGTAAAATTATCTCTTATGCTCAAGGTTTCGCTCAATTAAAAGCCGCTTCTCATCAATATCAATGGAACTTGAATTATGGTGAAATTGCGAAAATCTTTAGAGCAGGTTGTATTATTCGTGCTCAGTTCTTACAAAAAATCACTGATGCCTATGCGGCGAATAACGAGATTGATAATTTATTACTCGCTCCATACTTTACGCAAACCGTTGAAGCTTATCAACAATCACTGCGTGATGTTGTGTCTATAGCTGTACAACAAGGGATTGCTGTGCCGACATTATCAGCCGCTATTGCATATTATGATAGCTATCGTTCAGCAGTATTACCAGCTAATCTCATTCAAGCACAACGAGATTATTTTGGTGCTCATACTTATAAACGTACCGACAAAGAAGGTGTTTTCCACACTGATTGGTTGAATAATGAGTTATAAAATATAAAAAATCACTCCTGTTTGACAAAATAAAGTGCAAGTGAGTCTTGCACTTTTTCTTTGCGCTTGAAATTTCTTTGCAAAACAACCTTTCTTATCTTTAGGCTTTACATATCAAAAGACTTGTCGTACTTGGCTTGAAGCGTGTCAAGTAATTTAATTTAGTAAATTATCTAGAAAAACACAATATATGGTGTATAATCTCAATATATCTACTATATATAGTATTATTTAAGCTATGTGAAAATCTCTGTCTATCTCAAAAAACACTTAATATTCTTACGAGAAACGAATAATTCTTAATAATTACAATGAATATTAATATGTGAACTAAACCTTGCCCCAGCGCTAATTATTAATGAATATTGAGGAGTATATATGCCTGTAGTTATCAAACGCGATGGTTGTCAAACTGCATTCAATGAGACTCGAATTAAAGATGCTATAGTTAAAGCTGCGGTGGCAGCGAATGTTAATGACCCGGATTATTGTGCTGACGTTGCTCGTATGGTGACCAACCAGATGAGCGAACGCGAAAGCGTTGATATCAACGAAATTCAAAATGCTGTTGAAAATCAATTAATGTCAGG
>CALYQY010000098.1 GCA_945291235.1 uncultured Gilliamella sp. | reverse complement strand
ATCTACCCAATTATTTTTTACAATATGTCTTTTTTCTACTTGATTAACTTTTGTAGTAAAACCATAAAATCTCTCACAAGAACCAATTTTACGCATTCTAAATCCGATTAAAGCAGATTTTTATGCCAAATATCCCACACACAAAACGCCAAATCTTCACATTTCATAATAAAAGATTCATAATAAACTTCGCGTTTAATTGTCCATATTCGATATAAAATAGAACCCAGATCGATAAGATTAAAGGAGATTTACCAATGCATGTGCACTTTATCATCCACGAAGATTTCGAAGCACCTGGCGCATATGAGCAATGGGCAAAAATGCATCAACACACCATTAGTTATTCTCGTGTTTATCTTGGTCAGCCGCTTCCCGATAAGATAGATAAGATTGATATGTTGATTATCATGGGTGGTCCTCAATCACCAGCAACGACCAAAAAAGAGTGTCCACATTTTGACTCATTAGCCGAGCAAGCCATCATATCTACGGCAATCAAATCACAAAAAATAGTCATCGGTGTCTGTCTTGGCTCGCAATTAATTGGTGAAGCCTTAGGTGCACATTTCGAGCATAGTCCGGAAAAAGAGATTGGCAAATTCCCAATTACGTTGACCGAAGCAGGCAAAAAAAATCCGCTTTTTGCGCATTTCGGTGATAGTTTGGCGGTCGGCCACTGGCACAATGATATGCCGGGTTTAACTCAAGATGCCAAAATCATTGCTTATAGTGAAGGCTGTCCACGACAAATTATTGCTTATGGCAAATTGGTGTATGGTTTTCAATGTCATATGGAGTTAACCCATGACGTGGTTGAAAAGTTGATTGCCCACTCGCAAAATGATCTTAATCAAGCCGCTAAATATCGTTTTGTTGATACTGAAGATAAATTACGCAGTCATGATTACAGTAAGATGAATTATAAACTCTTTGTTTTCTTAGATAAACTTACCCAACTTTACCTATCATCAACCTCAAATTAAGAGGTTGATTGTTCATTGTAATAATTGTAGTTAGGCGAAATGATCAAGTAAATAAGCCAGAAAAACGGCGTAATTTGAGGCTAAAATTAGGTAAAAGTATTTTACCTTAAAACGTAAATTTCATTGGTGGAAAAATCGCAAGTCATTTAGTGTCGCCGATCTTAATAATCGTTCATATTGCTACTTGCATAAAAAACATTATTCGGTCTTATTAAGACAGCTAAAAGATGTAGATATGTTTTTGCAATATAACAAAATGACCAATCTCCGTTTAGCATTGAAAAACTTAATAGCTTATTATCAGGAAGTAAAATTAGTCAGCGAAAATGATGCTATCATGATGTCTATCCCACGCCTAACCAATCGTGACACTCATTCATATTAAAGGCTAAATTGGTATAAATTGATTAATTATTAAATAGTCATTAACTATCTAAACAATAGATTGTGAGTAAAACAATTTAACCGTATACTCAATTAATTAAAGCAATAACTAAAATCTAATTTTGAAAGGAGTATCCTCATGGCCTATACATTACCACCACTTCCTTATGCTTATGACGCATTAGAACCGTATATCGATTCAGAAACGATGCATCTTCACCATGACAAACATCATCAAACTTATGTCAACAATGCTAACGCACTTTTAGAATCTTTACCGGCCGAACTCAAAGATTTATGCCCTGAAACTTTACTTCAAAATTTAGACAAAGTACCAGCAGACAAACTGACTGGAATTAAAAACAACGTGGGTGGTCATGTTAATCACACCCTATTTTGGGAACTACTCAAAGTTGGTACTGAACTTAAAGGCGAACTAAAAGCAGCGATTGAGAAAGATTTTGGTTCAGTTGATGCATTTAAAGAGAAATTTTCAAACGCCGCGGCCACTCGTTTTGGTTCTGGTTGGGCTTGGTTAGTATTGCACAATGGCAAACTAGAAGTTGTCTCTACTGCAAATCAAGATTCACCGGTAATGGGCGAAAAATTTTCAGGTGTTTCAGGTACGCCAATTTTAACTTTAGATGTGTGGGAACACGCTTACTATTTGAAATACCAAAATCGTCGTGTTGATTATATCGGTGCATTTTGGAATGTCATTAACTGGGACAAAGTTGCTGAGTTATACGCTCAAGCTAAAAAATAGACTTTTTAAACATCATACCCTCCTGTTTGATCAATGACGCTTTAAGCGTCATTTTTTTCTTGATTAAGCTCATTGCATTGACCCGATAACAAATTGGCAATTGCTAAAATATACTTAAATCCGCTACAATGGGCGATTATTTAAATATCAGAAAACCGAACAAATTAACACATGTTTGAAATTAATCCGATAAAATCCAAAATAGCCGAACTTACCGAGCGCACTGATGTGATTCGGGGGTATCTTTGACTATGACTTAAAAAAAGAGCGACTTGAAGAAGTTAATGCCGAATTAGAACAATCTGAAGTCTGGGCAGATCCCGAAAAAGCACAAGCGTTAGGCAAAGAGCGGGTAACGCTTGATGAAATCATCAATACAATAGATTCTTTAACTCAAGGCCTTGACGATGTTGAAGGTTTGCTTGAACTTGCCATTGAAGCCGACGATCAAGATACGTTTGATGAAGCAAATCTAGAGCTTGAACAGTTAGAAAAAAAACTGGCTGGGCTAGAGTTTCGTCGAATGTTTTCAGGCGATTACGATAGCGCAGATTGTTATTTAGATATTCAGTCAGGTTCTGGGGGGACTGAAGCACAAGATTGGGCTGAAATGTTACTGCGAATGTATTTACGCTGGGCAGAATCTAAAGGCTTTACAACAGAAGTCATGGAAGTATCTGATGGCGATGTTGCAGGAATTAAATCGGCGACCATTAAAGTATCAGGCGACTATGCTTACGGTTGGTTACGTACCGAAACGGGCGTCCATCGTTTGGTACGAAAAAGTCCTTTTGATTCGGGTAATCGCCGTCATACATCATTTGCTTCTGTTTTTGTCTATCCAGAAATTGATGATAATATTGATATCGATATCAATCCTGCCGATCTTCGTATTGATGTCTATCGGGCATCAGGTGCTGGTGGACAGCATGTCAATAAAACCGAATCTGCTGTTCGAATTACGCATATACCAACGGGAATTGTTACCCAGTGTCAAAATAATCGTTCTCAGCATAGTAATAAAGATCAAGCAATGAAACAGTTAAAAGCGAAACTGTATGAGCTTGAAATGCAGAAGAAAAATGCTGAAAAGCAACAGATGGAAGAGAACAAATCGGATATCGGTTGGGGTAGTCAAATCCGTTCTTATGTGCTTGATGATTCAAGAATCAAAGATTTGCGTACCGGCGTTGAAACACGCAACACTCAGGCCGTTTTAGACGGTGATTTAGATCAATTTATTGAAGAAAGCTTAAAAGCAGGTTTATAAACTGCTTGGTGATAAATAAAAGGTAAAATTATGTCAACACAGCAAGAGCAACAAAACCATATTGAAGAGTTAAATAACGAGCTAACTATACGTCGTGAAAAACTAGCAAATATTCGCGAGCAAGGCATTGCTTTCCCAAATGACTTTCGTCGTGATGCTATTTCAAGTGATCTTCATAAATTGTATGACGATAAAACCAACGAAGAATTAATTGAAAATAAAATTACCGTTACCGTTGCCGGCCGTATGATGATGCGCCGTATTATGGGTAAAGCTTCTTTTGTTTCTTTGCAAGATGTTGCGGGACAAATCCAACTTTATGTGACCCGAGATGATCTACCTGAAAACTATTATAACGAGCAGTTCAAAAAATGGGATTTAGGCGATATTGTTGGTGCTAAAGGTTATCTATTTAAAACCAAAACAGGGGAACTTTCGATTCACTGTGAAGAGATTCGTTTATTAACCAAAGCGCTACGACCATTACCGGATAAATTTCATGGTCTTGCGGATCAAGAGATGCGTTATCGTCAACGTTATTTGGATCTTATCACTAATGAAGAATCAAGAAATACCTTTATCGCTCGCTCAAAAGTGGTAACTGAAATCCGTAACTTCATGTTAGAAAACCACTTTATGGAAGTTGAAACCCCAATGATGCAAGTGATTCCTGGTGGGGCATCAGCTAAACCTTTTATTACGCATCATAACGCCCTCGATTTAGATATGTACTTACGAATCGCACCAGAACTCTACTTAAAACGTTTGGTCGTAGGTGGCTTTGAGCGTGTGTTTGAAATTAACCGTAACTTCCGTAACGAAGGGGTTTCGCCAAGACATAATCCGGAATTTACCATGATGGAAATGTATATGGCGTATGCCGATTATAAAGATCTGATTGTATTAACCGAAGCACTATTCCGTCGCTTAGCTATCGCGGTAACCGGTGATGCAGTTGTACAATACGGTGAACACACTTTTGATTTTGGTAAACCATTTATCAAAATGACCATGCGTGAGGCGATTTGTCATTATCGACCAGAAACCAATAATGCGGATTTAGATGATTTTGATAAAGCCTGTGCGATTGCAAAAGCCGTGGGAATCAAAGTGGAAAAAGGCTGGGGGCTTGGTCGAGTTGTGACTGAAATTTTTGAAGAAGTTGCCGAAGCTAATCTGATTCAACCAACATTTATCACCGAATACCCGGCAGAAGTCTCACCACTAGCTCGTCGAAACGATGAAAACCCATTTGTGACAGACCGATTCGAATTCTTTATTGGTGGTCGTGAAATTGGTAATGGCTTCTCAGAACTTAACGATGCCGAAGACCAAGCACAACGTTTTGCTGATCAAGTATCGCAAAAAGATGCTGGTGACGATGAAGCTATGTTCTACGATGAAGATTATATCACGGCATTAGAACATGGTTTACCGCCGACAGCAGGGCTAGGAATTGGGATTGATAGAACCGTAATGCTATTTACCAATAGCCATACAATTCGAGACGTCATTTTATTCCCAACAATGCGTCCAATTAAATAGTTGCTACTGACTTAAAACTCACTTATAAACATAAGTGAGTTTTTTATTGCCAAAAACCTCGCTTCTTAACTTTTTATGTAAAACGCTAAAAAAATAACCCACCCTAGTTAAGGTGGGTTTTTCATGCGGGGCTAGGTCACAAAAATGCTTCTTTATTGCAAGGCTACGTTGATTCATCGAGTCAACTAGCCTTTAACAACTTAACGCTATTTCTGCTACTTTCTATTCTCCAATCCTAAGAAATTAGAATTAAGGCCAGACGCAAAGCCCTTTGCTTTTGTTGTAGTCTTCTTTCTCTTCATCGTAGACGCCCCAATCTATAGTACCCTCGTCCCCGAACACAATAAAGTGGTAGGTAATACCAATTGAGTCACCAGTCCAGTACCAGTGGGGAGTAAAATCAGTCTCAGGATAGCTGCGCATAGTACCCCACTCAGTAAAGAAACCTGCACCAATGTGACGCTGGTAAACGTTACTCGGTGAAGGAGGGGTTGCACCGACTGAGCCTTCGCAGCTAACAGCTGCATTGTGACGCTGGCAAGATGCATTGGTTAGATCTTTTACCTTAGGAATCCGATAACCTATATTATTACACCAAGCAACTGTATTCGGATGAACATAAAAACCATTACCACGACCGACGAACCACTGCTTTAAGACAAACCCATACTTGACCACAGCATTACCATTACTATCACGGCCAACTAACTCGAATGTCTGAGGTAAAGTAGGTTTAGCAACAGGACCGGGATTATTTAAACCCCACTGAGATTGGGATGCAACTGGGCCAGTTAATGTAACACGAACCCCTGTACTTGTAGAATTGGTCATAGTAGCTGTGATACCACCATGTGAAACTGGAGACCACGATAATACCTGATTATTACCACTAATAGCTAAATCAAAGTACAAATTGTTACCACCAACGGTAGGAAAGTTTAAATCATAAGATGACTGAGGAAGAAAGCCATTATTCGGATCCCACATCGTAGCTGGGCCAGCATAAGCACTTACACCATATTTCAAGCTAGGCTTGGCAAAACAAACCACAGGCCCCGTCTTAGGATTAACATAATAAGTAACATCATTTGCACTGAAAGTACTATCTTGTGGAATGCCATAACGTGTAGCTAATGTGCTATCAGTGTTAGTTAATTTAACTTGATAAGGTGCCTTACAAATTTCCGGTACTGTATTACGTGATACCGCTTGGTCATATTTATCCACAATAGACAAACTTAAACTACCGGTAGCAGTTATATCACCATCACCATCATCATCCCCCCAATAATAATAAGGCGAACCAATCAATGCACTCAATTCAACTTCATTGGTATCAGTTGGTATTAACATGTTTATATCAGCAAAACTCTGACCTATCACAGGCAACTCGATTGGAGTTGTGGATGAAGTATTGGTTGAAGGCGTGTACTGCACGCCGTTGGATAACGTAATTCCGAGTAGACCATCGGTATCAACTGCGCGAGTGTGACCTCCGTCAAAAGTTAAATACGGCGCGCTACCCTCAATAGGGTTCGACGTTTTAGAGGTTAATGCATGGGCGGAAAAAGAAGTCGAAAACAAAATCGCCACACCTAAAAAAATCTGCTGAGATAATCTTGAACCGTAAGAGGATCGACGAAGAGATCTTAAATTTTGTTTTATTAATGAACTGGAGTGAAAAACGATATGTTGAGAGTTTGAATTATGTGAATTTGAATTAAAGTCTATTTTTTGAAAATTACGAAACATGTTCGACTATCCTGTCAATTATAATTATGATTTATTACTTGATTTTAGTTATCCAACTAAAATGCTATAAAAGTATAGTGACTGGAAAAATACGATGCAATCCCTTTTTCCATAGAAAACAGTTAACTTTAGTAAAGAAAATCGCAGAAAAATCAAACAATGATCGAATAAACACAGCTTTAATTAAAATCCTCTTTAAAAAACTTTAAAAAAACATATTTTTTGATTAAAAAAAATCCAATCTTAGTTTATAAAATTAACGGTTTTAGTCATTGTATGAAATTTGAGTAGGATGTTGAGCTTCAAAAACCCGGCTTATCAACTTTTTTTGCTGTAAAACCTGTCCATCACTTAAGGTCGGATTATTAATGCGGGGCAACATTGCAAGACGGGATTTTAAACTTTAAAAATCCCGTGCCACAATGTTTTGAAAAAAGAAGTGACATTTTTTAGCTATTCATCAATTTAATGATTAGCCACGATTTATTAGTCGGTTGACTTATGAGGTAAGATTAAATTTAGTACAATGGCTAAAATTCCACATAAGCTGATACCTTGTAGCGCATAGGATCCAAAATCAAAGATCATTCCACCAATACCAAACACAAGGACTAATGAAACAATGCACATATTGCGTGATATCGAAAGATCGACCTTATGTTTAATCAATATATTTATGCCTACTGATGCAATCGAACCGAATAAAAGTACCATAATCCCCCCCATTACAACAGTTGGAATTGTACTTAAAAAAGCGCCGATCTTACCAACAAATGACATGAAAATCGCCCAAATTGCCGCCCAAGTCATTACTCGTGTTT
>CALYQY010000097.1 GCA_945291235.1 uncultured Gilliamella sp. | reverse complement strand
CGCGTTGTTTATGACATCAGCGGTAAACCGCCAGCGACGATTGAGTGGGAATAAAAAATAACTTAATATTCCAGCATAATCGAAATATCAGCGCTGATAAAGCGCTGTTTTTTGCTGTAGTATTTTCCAATCTGCTGATTAAAAACAGTATAACAGTCATTTGGGTAGAGAAATTGTCTTATTATCGTTGATGATTAAAAATGCGTGCTTAATGTTTAATAACAACCTTATCCTTTAAACCCAACCAAGATAAGGTTGTCATGTTTATTTCATAAAATGATCTAAAATAAACTATTTTTATTAACCGATTTTACTTTTTCTACATGGGACTCAATGACATCCCAATGTTCAACGATCTTATTGCCTTCGACACGATAAATATCACATACCTTATTCACGGTACCGTCTGGTAGGGAACATTTATAAAATACGTAAACCATATTCGCTTCACAACTGATGTTGACAATATCGAGTTTGGGTTTAGTTTTAATAAACTCTTTGAAAAATTTAATAAATCCTGCTTGACCATCTTCAACCTGAGGATTATGTTGAATATAGTTTTCTGATACATAATGAGGAATTTTATCCACATTACCGTTAATAAAAACATCTTTGTAATAATTTTCGATCAATTCTTTATTTTTCATCATAGTTACCTTTTGTTAGAAAGACATACATTCTATTGAAATTAATGATTTATTAAGAAAAGAAGAAGATCTGAATAGCTATTGTGTATTAAAAAATAGATATGATAATGATAAAGACTGTAAATAATAAATGGCTTTTAGTGTTATACCACCTCCTTAATCAAATGTCACGATTTCTGTTTAAACTCGATTAGTCTAAAGTCGACCATATTAGGTCATTTTAATCTTACTGGGATAACTTAACACAATAACTAATTATATTTATCAATATAAAGCATTCGTCATAGGCATCAAAAAAGTCTAAAGGCTATCATAGTCTATCTATTAAAATGTATTGGATAAGTATATACTTAAACAAATGCTGTGTATTTGTGATATCAGTAATGTTTCATTTATGAAGGATTATCAAATATGATTTTAGGTAATATTAACCATTTAAATTTAGTCCCTTATTTGCCTGCCAAAATAAAGCAATCGATTGAATATATCAAAGATAATGTCAATCAAAATACGCCTATAGGGCGTTATGACATTGACGGTGATAAGATATTTTTTATGCTATCTGATAGTTCAACTCGTCACATTGACAAGGCTAACCCTGAATATCATCAAAAATATATTGATGTGCAAATTGTATTAGACGGTCAAGAGGGAATGGCGATTAATACTTTACCACCTTACACTAACAGGCTCGATGATCAACTTACTACTAACGATATTGCATTTGTTGAAACCCCTAAGGAAGAAACATTACTGGTTTTGCATTCAAACGATTTCATTGTTTTTTTTCCTAATGAAGTCCATAAACCTTTGTGTGCAATAAACAATAACATTAATACTGTTCGTAAAGTGGTCATTAAAATAGCCTTAGATCATCTTTAATTTAGGAATCATTGCGCTAAATTGAGATGAATTTAGCGCATATACTATGACATACTTGCCAAAATTGCATCCTAGCAAATGAGTTTAATAAATAGTGAACATCTATTTTCAATGCTTACTTCGAAAAGTCGGTTAACTGGCACATTATGCTTAAATGTTCTGGCATTAACGGAGTACGATAAAACTCATTATGATATTTTGCTCATTGAATTTTATTGATAAATTTGTTAGCGTTAATAAAAGAACCGTAAAACCCATAAACTCATCAACGGTGAATTAGTACTATATTTCATCACTCATCACTGGTATAATATACAGTTAAATTTTCATTTGAATTGTACAAAAAACATACTTAAGAAGAGATCTATGTCAATTAAAGATATCGATATTCGAGGTGCGAGAACGCACAACTTAAAAAATATTAATGTCATTATTCCACGCGATAAACTTGTCGTTATTACAGGGCTTTCAGGTTCTGGTAAATCTTCATTAGCATTTGATACGCTTTATGCAGAAGGGCAACGGCGTTATGTCGAGTCATTATCCGCCTATGCACGACAGTTTTTATCATTAATGGAAAAACCCGATGTTGATCACATTGAAGGATTATCGCCAGCGATTTCAATTGAACAAAAATCTACATCGCATAATCCACGTTCAACGGTCGGTACGATTACTGAAATTTATGATTACCTCAGGTTGCTTTTTGCCCGAATAGGAGAGCCTCGTTGTCCAAATCATAATTTACCGTTAGCAGCGCAAACCGTATCGCAAATGGTCGATAGCATTATGGCATTACCGGCTGAAAATCGATATATGCTACTTGCACCAGTGGTGACCGAACGTAAAGGGGAATTTGTTAAGCTTTTTGAACAGCTTTCTGCAAGCGGTTATATACGGGTAAGGGTAGACGGTGATGTCTATGATTTATCTGATCCACCACAACTTGAATTACAAAAGAAACATACTATTGAAGTTGTTGTCGATCGTTTTCGTATTCGTGATGATTTAAAACTACGTCTGGCAGAATCGATTGAAACAGCACTATCCATTACCAATGGTATAGTTAAAGTAGCTAATTTGGATGATCCAAAAGCTGAAGAAAAAATATTTTCGGCTAATTTTGCCTGCCCAATCTGTGGTTACAGCATTTCTGAATTAGAACCTCGTTTATTTTCATTTAATAATCCAGCGGGTGCATGTCCAGAATGTGATGGTTTAGGTGTTCAACAGTACTTTGATCCTAAACGCATTGTACAAATGCCTGAAGTTTCGTTAGCTGCGGGCGCAATAAAAGGCTGGGATCGTCGTAATTTTTACTATTTTCAGATGTTAAAATCTTTGGCGGATCACTATAAATTTGATATTGATAAGCCTTACGAAAAATTACCTGAAAAAATAAAAGATATTTTATTAAATGGTTCTGGTAGTACCGAAATTACCTTTGTTTATACTAATGATCGTGGTGATGTGGTTAAACGAAAACATACTTTTGAAGGTATCATAAATAACTTAACGCGTCGCTATAAAGAAACCGAATCACAAACGATTCGTGAAGAATTAGCTAAATACATCAGTAACCGCCCATGTCCATGTTGTCATGGATCAAGGTTATGTACAACAGCAAGACATGTATTTATTAACGATACAAATTTACCAACGATTAGTGATTTAAGTACACAACAAGCAAAAGAATTTTTTGACAACTTAGTATTAACCGGCCAACGTGCCCAAATTGCAGAAAAAATTCTGAAAGAAATTAATGACCGATTACAGTTTTTAATTAATGTTGGACTTAATTATTTAACGTTATCACGTTCGGCAGAAACCTTATCCGGCGGTGAAGCGCAACGTATTCGCTTAGCCAGTCAAATCGGTGCCGGTTTAGTTGGCGTAATGTATGTACTTGATGAGCCTTCTATCGGTCTACATCAGCGTGATAATACTCGCTTAATTGATACATTGACTCATTTACGTGATTTAGGTAATACCGTCATTGTGGTTGAACACGATGAAGAAGCGATTATGGCTGCCGATTACGTGATTGATATTGGTCCAGGGGCAGGGGTTCACGGGGGCGAAGTTGTGGCTCAAGGAACACCTAAACAAATTATGGAAAATAATGCATCGCTAACAGGAAAATATTTATCCGGTAAAGAAAAAATCGAAATCCCCGCAACGCGTACCAAAGTTGATAAAAAACGGATGTTATCGCTAATCGGGGCAACGGGTAATAATCTTAAAGATGTCACGTTAAATATTCCGGTCGGACTGTTTACCTGTATCACTGGGGTATCGGGATCGGGCAAATCCACTTTAATTAATGATACTTTATACCCACTCGCTCAAAATGAACTCAATGGCGCTGAAAAAAGTGATATTGCACCTTATAAATCCATTAAAGGTCTTAACTTTTTTGATAAAGTTATCGCGATAGATCAAAGCCCGATTGGACGAACACCACGTTCAAATCCTGCTACTTATACCGGATTTTTTACATCGATTCGTGAGCTTTATGCAGGAGTACCTGAAGCACGAGCCAGAGGGTACAATCCGGGGCGATTTAGCTTTAATGTAAAAGGTGGACGTTGTGAGGCTTGTCAAGGCGATGGCTTAATTAAAGTTGAAATGCACTTTTTACCTGATATTTATGTGCCATGTGATCAATGTCATGGTGCACGCTATAATCGTGAAACGCTTGAGATCAAATACAAAGGTAAATCTATTAACGAAATTTTAAATATGACCGTTGAAGAAGGGCGTGAATTTTTTGATGCGGTTCCAATGATCTCTCGAAAATTACAAACCTTGATTGATGTTGGTTTGGCTTATATTACTATTGGTCAATCGGCAACGACATTATCGGGTGGGGAAGCTCAGCGAGTTAAATTAGCCAAAGAACTATCAAAACGTGACACAGGTAGTACGCTCTATATTTTAGATGAGCCAACGACTGGTTTGCATTTTGCCGATGTTAAACAATTACTTGCGCAATTGCATACTTTACGTGATAAAGGTAATACTATTGTCGTCATTGAACATAATTTAGATGTCGTCAAAACCGCTGATTGGATCGTGGATCTTGGGCCAGAAGGGGGGAATGGTGGCGGTGAAATTATTGCCGAAGGTACACCAGAAGAGGTTGCAAAATCGAAAATATCTTACACGGGTCAATATTTAAAACCACTATTAGATAAACAAAAAAGAAAGTAAAATAGAGTCAATTTTGATTAAAGGATTAAAAAGGACGGGAGGTAACTCCCCACTTTTATTTATTTCTCTATTAATAAACATCGATAAAAAGTTCATTAATTGAATTAGTTTAACTTTTTATCGATATAATAATCAGAAAATAGGTACATCTAGGGAGGGGCTTTTGTCATTAGAAATCTTAGCGATGATCATCATCGCCTATCTTTGTGGTTCATTGTCAGGTGCTATGATAGTTAGTCATGCTATGAAATTGCCCAACCCCTTAACGCATGGCTCTCACAACCCAGGGGCAACCAATATTCTACGAATTAATGGTAAACTACCTGCTATTGTTGTCTTAATTTTTGATATGTTCAAAGGTACGCTACCTGTGTATCTTGCGTATCGAATAGGAATATCGCCCTTCTTTTTAGGTATTATTGGCATTTCTGCTTGTCTTGGGCATATTTTCCCCTGTTTTTTTCATTTTAAAGGCGGTAAAGGGGTTGCGACAGCATTAGGGATGATGGCACCGATTGGACTTGATTTTACAGGATGTTTTATACTGACTTGGCTAATAACCTTATTGATAACGGGCTACTCATCAGTTGCAGCTATTATCGGGTTTCTTATGGCGCCATTTTATGTTTGGTTGTTTAAACCTGAGTTGACCTTACCGGTAACTATGCTTTCTTGCCTCATTATTGTTCGCCATAGTAGTAATATTATGCGTTTATTAAAAGGTGAAGAACCAAAAAGCTTAAAGCGATTAAAACTGTAATTTAATGGCATCAGTCGGATTCAGATCGGTTAACATAACAGTATTGACATGACGATAGCGATGAAAAATGAGTTGTTAACTTCACAAATTATTACTTGATGATTATCAGTTAGAAATTCGCCTAAAAAAGTATCAATCTCAATAAAATTCTCGAAAAAAGAACACGTACATTGATGATGATTGATTCTTCATCGAATTAATTGGTGTTATCACTTTCCTTTTAACTTAACTTATCCAAAAATAATCATCTTTTCAGTTTAATGGTATTGAGTATATTGCTCTTTGGATTCATCATTGACCAAAAATAACGTTGTATCACTGGCTAACACCGCGTTATGCAAACGTATTTTATCTTGTTCATTAAGCTGCTTAATACAAGCAACGACATAACTACACGTTTTATTTTGTAAGGCTTTTTCAATCGTTGATACCAGATTTTCATTTTTTATATTGGTGATATGGATTACTTTTTGCTTATCTAAACCGGCAAAGTTAACCCAAGATCGCTTTAACATCGGTCTATCGGATAACCAAAGCTGCCATTTTTTTGCTTTATTAAATGAACGTAATAACGGTCGCTGTTGTTGTAATACTTGCTGAAAAGGAGATTCAAACTCAAACGCCATAATTTGTTGTGATGATTGTTCAATAAGCATAATGACCTCTAACTGTATTAATGTACAGTGTATATTAATACAGTATTTTAAGGTTGTAAATATTTTTTATGTTATGTTAGGCTAATCAATTATTAGGCTAACAAAGCGATCAAGAACGAAAATATTGATAAGTCCAAATGCCTAAAAAAGTCATCAAAACCGAGCCAACAACATGAATACCTATTGTCGCTAATGCCCATGTTACTCTGCCTTCCTGCAATAAATTAACAATTTCAGCCGAAAAAGTAGAAAAAGTTGATAAACCACCACAAAAACCCGTGACGATTAATAAACGCCATTCAGGGGAAAGATTCGAATGATTAAAAAAAGCGATGGCAAAACCAATAATATAGCCAGCAATTAAATTAGATAATAGTGTTCCGATTGGAATAGTAAAAGCAACCACATTGCATTTAAGTGATAAAAACCAGCGAAGTAAACCACCCGCTACAGAACCGAATGAAATGGCTAAAATAAGTTTTAGCATCAACAATCCTTAATAAAATTTGAGAAATGATCTTTACTCAGTGAATGAGAATGTCATTATAAAATGACTTAATAAATATTGACTAGTTTTTGTATAACAAATTCTAATAACGCTGCTTGAACACTGAGTTTCAATAGGGTATCAAAAAAATAGAGTTCTTAGGGTATATCTAATAGTACTTAACATAAGTTATTCAAACCAATCTTAACCGATTAAATTGATTTGTTAAGGAATGAATGATAAACATAGAAATTTATTATTAGATTACGATAAAATGGAGATCTCAAAAGATTCAAACGGAAATAATATGTTTACGGGTATTGTACAGGGTGTTGGTCAAATAATTGATATTAACGATCAAGATAAATTACGAACTTATAAAGTTAAACTTCCAAGTCAGCTAACGCAAAATATTGAAATTGGTGCTTCGATTGCGAATGATGGATGTTGTTTAACGGTAACAGGTTTTGCAGATGATTGGGTCTCATTTGATATCATGCAAGAAACGCTAGCTTTAACCACATTAGGCGATAAAAAACTGAATGATTACGTTAATATTGAACGCAGTGCAAAATATGGCGATGAAGTCGGTGGACATATCATGTCTGGACACATCTCTTGTACAGCAACGATTGTTGATATTCAAAAAACGGCAACCAATTGCCAGATGCAACTTACACTACCCAAACAGTTTATAAAGTATGTTTTATATAAAGGTTTTATCGGCATTGATGGCGCTAGTTTAACGGTGGGCGAAGTAGATGAAAATGGTTTTAAAATCCACCTTATTCCCGAAACATTAGCGATAACAACGTTTAAAAATAAAAAAGTTGGTGATAAAGTCAATATAGAAATTGATTCACAAACTCAAGCGATAGTTGATACGGTTGAGCGAGTATTAGCAACTAAGTTTAAATGAGGTTGAAATAGAACATTGTGATGTAAACTGCCGATTAGTCAATAAGTTAGTTATTTATTTTATTCATTTAAAATATAAGGAGTAAACATGCGTCATTCTACCAAATTGAAACCCTTGTTTTACGGATTATTGTTATTCACTAGTTACAGTTATGCATCTGAAATGCAGCTATCCAGTCCTGATTTAAATAAAAATGGTTTTACAGATCAATTTATTTATAATCAATTTGGTTGTCAGGGTAAAAACCTATCGCCTAGCATTGAATGGAATAATGTACCTAAAGAAGCAAAAAGTTTGGCATTAACCATGTATGATCCAGATGCGCCAACCGGATCAGGATGGTGGCATTGGACGGTTGTCAATATTCCGGTCGATGCGACAGCGTTAAAGCAATCAGCTGGTAATAATATTGATTTATTGCCTAAGGGAAGTCAGCAAGTTCGTAATGATTTTGGTACGGC
>CALYQY010000096.1 GCA_945291235.1 uncultured Gilliamella sp. | reverse complement strand
AATATTATCAATAGTATCTTGGCAAAATTAAAAAAAGATTGGCTAACTGTCGATAAAATAGCAAGTTTAATTTACTTGCTATCCTTCGCTGAAACGTGAATAATAAGCGGGGATAATTTTATCCGTGTAATGCAGCAATGGCGTTAGACATTACAATTTATCAAAAAATAAAATAGCGTAAGTAGAATTATTATAATTAAATAATATGTTTATTTTAAACAATCATATAAAGATTTAATTGGTTTGCCAAAAGTCGCTTACAAACCGAAGTTTGCAAATTAATCATAGCAATAATATCAATAGTAATAAGTTTAATGGTGTTGACAAATTGCACCAATCTTTTGAATTAAAAGTTAGTTTTTGCAACCATTAGTTCTAAAGTGAAGTATCGTATTGATATTGTTTGCGTTATACAGGATTCACATAAAATAATAACAAAAATAACACAAATAAAATAATGAATGCCGTATACGAGAATATTTAGTCAGTAGCATTATTTATCATTGTTAAAATAAGCATTTATTAATAATAAAATCCTACCTACAATTAATTAAGATTAATTAAGAGTGTAGAATAATGAAAAGAATGCTGATCAACGCAACCCAGCAAGAAGAGCTGCGTGTTGCCCTTGTTGATGGCCAACGCTTGTATGATTTAGATATCGAAAGTCTTGGACATGAGCAAAAAAAAGCCAATATATACAAAGGTAAAATCACTAAAATCAATCCAAGTTTAGAAGCCGCTTTTGTCTCTTATGGTGGTGAGCGAGATGGTTTCCTACCGTTAAAAGAGATCGCTGAAAGTTATTTCCCGTCTAATATTTCTGGTCGTCGTAGTATTAAACATTTACAAGAAGGTCAGGAAGTTTTAATTCAAATTGAAAAAGAGATTCGAGGCAAAAAAGGGGCGGCATTAACAACCTATATTAGCCTTGCCGGTAGTTATCTTGTTTTAATGCCAAACGATCCACGTGCCGGCGGTGTATCACGCCGTATTGAAGGTGAAGATCGTGATGATTTAAAACGTATCATTGATGCCTTAGAAAAGCCAAAAGGTATGGGCGTTATCGCTAGAACAGCTGGTGTGGGCAAAAGTCAGGAAGAGTTACAACAAGATTTAAATGCACTGGTTACCTATTGGACAGCCATTCAAAACGAAGCTAAAAATCACCCGGCACCGAGTTTGATTCATAAAGAAAGTGATATTATCACCCGTGCATTTCGTGATTATTTACGTGATGATGTTGGTGATATTTTAATCGATAATCCGAAAGTGCTCGAAATTGCTAAAAAACGTTTAGTTGATTTAGGGCGGGTTGAGTATGTTAATCGTCTTAAATTGTATGACGGTGATGTGCCTTTATTTAACCATTTCCAAATTGAAGGGCAAATTGAATCGGCTTTCCAACGTGAAGTCAGGTTACCTTCTGGTGGTTCGATTGTGATTGATGCAACAGAAGCATTAACTGCAATTGATATTAACTCCGCTAAATCAATTCGGGGGAGTGATATTGAAGAGACCGCATTTAATACTAACTTAGAAGCGGCAGAAGAGATTGCCCGCCAGTTACGTTTACGTGACTTAGGTGGCTTAATTGTTATCGATTTTATCGATATGACACCGGTACGTAATCAACGTGAAGTTGAAAACCGCTTAAAAGAGGCGATGAAAACCGATAGAGCAAGAATACAAACAACCCGTATATCTCGCTTTGGTTTACTTGAGATGTCTCGCCAGCGATTAAGCCCGTCGTTACGTGAAGCAACGCATCATATTTGTCCTCGTTGTCAAGGTACAGGTACGGTACGGGATAACAATTCATTATCGCTCTCGATACTTCGTTTAATTCAAGAAGAAGCGATGAAAGATAATACTGTTCAAATCGATGTGATTGTGCCGGTGCCGATCGCCAGTTACTTGCTGAACGAAAAAAGACGAGCCATTACCAATATTGAAAGAATGCATCCGGATGTCAAAATCGTCATTGCCGCTGATGAAGAAATGGAAACACCGCTTTATAAAGTGATCCGTAAGCGTACCGGCGAAGAAACTGATGTGTTAAGTTACAATCTACCGAAATTGATTCGTGAACTTGAAGACGAAGAAGAAGAGCAAGTTGCCGAAGTTGTGGTTGAACAAGCGGTCTTATCCGGTCCTAAAGTTGAAGCGTGTGGTACCGGCAAAGCGAACAACGAGCCGAAGGTTGAAAAATCGACCGGTTTATTTGGTGGTCTGTTTAGCAAAATTCGTAACCTGTTTGTTGCGAAAAAACCGGAGCCGGAACCAGAAGTTAAACCGAAACCGACCCGTAAACGTGATAACCAACGTTCGAATAATCGTCGACGTAACAACAAAAATAATCATACAGCGAACAATAGCAATAATGCCGCGAGCGATGAAGTAAAAGAGACAACTCGCAGCAATAATCGTCGCAGTAAACAAAACAATAATGCGAACAACAATGCTAATGCTAATAACAATGCCAATAACAATGTTAAAGCAGAAAAAACCGTTAATGAAGCGCCGCAACCGAAGGTTAAAGAGGTTAAACCAAGACGTCAGCAACGTGCATTAACCAAAAGTGTTCGGGTAAAAAATAGCGAAGCTACCGCACCTGCTCAGCAAGAGCGTGTTGTTATTCCGTCGTTATTATTACCGGTAATTGTGCGTGATGAGACTCAAGCGGCCGCATCGGACGCTCAACCAAAACGCCAACGTCGTACATCCCGTCATTTACGTATGAATGGGCCACGTAATAAGCGTCGGTTGAAAAATAATGAGCTGAAAACCTCACCAATGCCATTACCATTTGCTGCGGCATCGTTAGAGTTGGCTTTGGGTCGGGTTGCTATTGACTACAGCCAAGTGGTCAGCCAAACTCAATCCAATACACCAACACGAGTTGTGATCCCTTCACTCTTATTACCGGTTATTGTTAAACCGGAAGATGAAGTGAGTAGCAATGGGGATGCTGTTGAGCAAACAGTTGAGGTAAGTGAAGCGGTTGCGCCGCAAACAACAAAAAGCGTTGTGGCAAGTGAGCAAAAGTCTGAGCAACAAGTACCGCAACAACTCGAACTGGTATCAGAGCCTGAGCAAGAAGCGGCGACTGAAACTAAAATTGAAACTGAAACTGAGCAAACGACTGACACCACGCATTCATCAACCGGTAGCGCCTCTTCAGCAATGACCAAAGCGCCAGCGCCTGATTATGTTGTCAGTGAAGCAGAAATAAAATCACGACAAGAGTCAGATTATAATTATGCCGGTAAAGGGAATGCTGGTGGTTTAAGTGCTCAAGACCATGCTTATGCCGCCGCAGGCAAACCAATGGTATCGGATGACTAATCGATACTTCATCTAAAATAACGGTGATAATCTTCACCGTTATTTTATCAATCACTAAAGCGATAAAGATAAACAATGATTACCTATATATTTAAAAAAATAGTAACGTTTTTATTTATTATCTGCGTACTGGCTCAGATTAGCTTTTGTCTTGTCTATTTTGTTCCTCATTCCACCTTTCAAAATCTGAATTTTAGCGATGCCTATATAGCTTTTTTCAAGCAATTGCTACAAGGACAATTTAGATTGATGTCGGGTGAAACCGTGCCATTTTTACACACATTATTAGCGACTTTTGAGCTGTGTATTTTGGCGTTAATCGTGGCGTTACTCATTGGTTTACCGCTCGGTATTTTATTGGGTCTTAGTAACATTAATTGGCTTAATAGTTCGATTCGGTTGAGCTGTCTGCTATTTTATTCTTGCCCGATAGTCATGCTGGTTGTGGTGGTGATGCACTTAATATCACCAAATTGGACGGTATTGATTAACTATAACGTATCGCCTTCGGTATCCGGCGTTTCTTTGTTGGATATTTTTACCTCATCAAGAACAGATAAGCTAAGTGCGATACTTGATCAACTACATTATCTGATGCTGCCAACAATTATACTTGCCATTCAGCCAAGTATTATGACTATTCAATTAATTAGCCAAAATGTCAAAAGTACCTCACGGCAAAATTATATTAAAATGGCGATTATTCGGGAACGTTCACCCTTTAGAGTGTTACGACGTCATTTATTACCTAATTCAATTCCGAACACGATACCGCAGTTGACCTATAACACCACTACACTGTTATTTTCAACTATGGTGATCGAAATTCTCTTTAATCGGGTTGGCTTAGGGCAGTGGGTGATGATAGCATATCGTCATCACAACTATTTTATTATCTCCATTGCTATTCTTGCTTGTGGGACAGTGATTAGTTTATTAACCCTATTAGGTGAAATAACCGCTGTTGCGATTTATCCACTGCGCCGTAAGGAGCATTATGTATAACTCAGCTAATATATTAAAAAACATTAGGTTATTTTTTAATAAGCTTCATAGTAATCTTTACTCGATTGTCGGCTTTTATGGCATATTAGCAATCACCTTTGTGGCAGTGTCAACCAAATGGTTTTTCCATGCCCATTTAAATCCAATTTATGTTGCTTCGTTACCGCCGGCATGGTGGGCAAATGGTGATATCAATCATATATTGGGCACCAATCATCAAGGGCAAGATATTTTTGATTATCTGCTAATCGGTTATCGCTCCACAATGTCCATGACTTTAAAAGCGGTGTTTTATGTGGTTGTAATTGGCGGGATAATTAATTATTTGATGTTTTTTGTCGCTTTTATACGGCCATTCATTCTTTTTATCTTTCGATTCTTTATGGTGGTACCGCCACTGCTGGGGGTCATTGTTGTCAGTTTATTGCTGGGAGATGATATTACCAACGTATTAATTATTATCGGTTTATCTTATGCCCCACGCTTTATTTATAATATTCATCAGCGAGTGATAAAAGAGTGGAATAAGACATACATTACCGCCTATCGACTAGACGGCTTGTCACGTTTTACCATTTTAAATCACTATATTTTGCCAAATATTTTACCGCTTTATTTAACGGAAATTGTTTCACTGTTTGGGTCAATTATCTTAGCGATGACCACTATCACTTTTTTAGGCTTTGCCAATGACTATTCACGGCCTGATTTAGGGATGATGATGTATACCATGAAAGATATTATCGACACCAACTTTTTAGCATTTTTAGCGCCGGGATTGGCTGTTTCTGCTACAATTACACTGGTTTATTTATTCAATTATGGATTATATGGCCAACGAGCAGGGCAATAATTATGGCATTGTTAGATATTCGAAATTTAACCATAGAATTTATCACGCCTGACGGTCTGTTGCGTGCCATTGATCGGGTAAATTTAAAACTGTCTGAAGGTGAAATTCGTGGGCTAGTGGGTGAGTCTGGTTCGGGTAAAAGCCTGATTGCTAAAGCTATTTTAGGTGTCACCAATCATAATTGGAAAATTTCGGCCGATAGATTCTATTTTAATGATATTGATCTGCTCAAATTGACGCCAAAACAGCGTCGTAAAGTGATCAGTGCCAATATCTCAATGGTGTTCCAAGAGCCTCAGTCGTGCTTAGATCCTTCCATGAAAATCGGGCAACAATTAATTGAAGCGATTCCTCGTCGAACGTTTAAAGGACACTTTTGGCAACGTCTGTTTTGGCGAAAAAATCGGGCGATCGAACTTTTACATCGGGTTGGGATTAAAGATCATAAAGAGATCTTAAAATCTTATCCGTTTGAATTAACCGAAGGCGAATGTCAAAAAGTCATGATAGCCATTGCACTGGCAAATCAGCCTAAATTACTGATTGCCGATGAGCCAACTAACGCAATGGAAGCCACAACCGAAGCCCAAATCTTTCGGTTATTGGCGAGTATGAATCAAAATATGGGGACCACCATTTTGCTCATTAGTCATGATCTACAAATGGTGACAAGGTGGACTGATCGCATTAATGTCCTTTATTGTGGTCAAACGGTAGAAGTTGCTGATAGTGAAGATCTGATCAAGTCGCCTTATCACCCCTATACTCAAGCTTTGATTTATGCGATCCCCGATTTTGGTAAATCAATGCCGCACAAAAGTCCGTTAAATACTTTGCCCGGTGTTATTCCTTCACTAGAACATTTACCGATCGGTTGTCGGTTGGGTCCTCGTTGTCCGTATGCGCAAAAAAAATGTATTCAAGCACCCGAACTCATTCCGATAAAAGATCATGCTGTTGCTTGCCACTTTCCTTTAAATATTGATGAGTAACCATAGATAGTAGGAAGATAACATGAATCCAATATTAAAAGTGCGTAACTTATCAAAGCGATTTAAGATCCCAAAAGGTCTGTTTGGGCATTTGTATATCGATGCTGTTAAACCGATATCCTTCTCATTAAACGAAGGCAAAACCTTAGCCATTATTGGGCAAAATGGCTCCGGTAAATCAACATTGGCCAAAATGTTGGTCGGTATGATTAAACCCGATAGCGGTGATATATGGATCGACGGTAGCAAAGTCGAGTATGGTGATTTCAGTTCCCGTTCTCAATTAATTCGTATGATCTTCCAACATGTTGAAAGCTCGTTCGATCCAAGACTACGCATTGGTCAATTGCTGGAAATATCGTTAAAGTGCAATACTCAGTATGATGCTTTTGAACGGGAAAAGATGATCAGTGACGTATTAAAACAAGTCGGACTATTGCCGGAACATGCTTCTTATTATCCGTCAGTCATGGCCGCCGGGCAAAAACAGCGTGTTGCACTGGCTCGGGCACTGATTTTAAAACCTAAGGTGATTATTCTCGACGAGGCGTTAGCCGCTTTAGATATCTCTATGCGTTCGCAGATTGTCAATTTAATGCTCTCACTGCAAGCTGAGCAAAATATCTCGTATGTGTATGTTACTCAGGATATCGGCATGATGAAACATATCAGCGACGAAATTTTAGTGATGCATAATGGCGATCTTGTCGAATCCGGTAATACCGCAGAAGTATTAGCCTCGCCATTAAGTGATATCACCCAAAAGCTGATCAATAGCTATTTTGGTGAAGCATTGACTGCCGATACTTGGCGTACCGATACACGGGCTTTTTAACCATATTTTTTAATCATTCTTTTTAACATGCACTTAAATACGTTATTTACTACGCTGTTTCACCGGTCAAATCATATCGTAAAATAAGCATGATTAATCCGTGCGAATAATCATCAGTAATCATGACTATTTGTCTGATTTTGTTTGAAATATCTTATCGAATATATCTGATAAAATTCTCGACAAACTTGCTAAAACACATTATATTTAGCTATAAAGATTTCTAGACGTCTATTTTAGAGGTTTAAAATTATTTATTGTTTTTTAGGAGTTTTGTTATGCCAATATGTATTCCTGATTCATTACCTGCTGTTGATGTGCTTCGTAATGAAAATGTATTTGTGATGACGTCGTCTCGTGCCAATACCCAAGAAATTCGACCGCTTAAGCTCCTGTTCCTCAATTTAATGCCTAAAAAAATAGAGACCGAAAATCAATTTTTACGGTTACTGTCTAACTCTTCACTACAAGTCAATATCCAGTTATTACGTATCGATCAACGTGAATCCAAAAATACCCCGGTTGAACATTTAAATAGCTTTTATTGTGATTTTGATGATATTTCTCAGCAAAATTTTGACGGATTGATTATTACCGGTGCTCCATTAGGTAAAGTCGCATTTTCTGATGTGGTTTACTGGCCTAAGCTTGCTCAAATCATCGCTTGGGCAAAAGAGCATGTGACCTCAACGATGTTTGTTTGTTGGGCGGTACAAGCGGCATTAAATGTGCTTTATGATTTGCCAAAATTCACCCGTAACCATAAATTATCGGGCGTGTATCAACACCAAATATTGCAACCTAATGCGATTTTAACCCGTGGTTTTGACGATGCTTTTTTAGCGCCACATTCAAGGTATGCCGATTTTCCGATTGATAAAATTAAAAACTATACCGATTTAATGATTTTGGCCGAATCAGATATAGCCGGTCCTTACTTAATGGCAACCGCCGATAAACGTATGGCATTTGTCACCGGTCATCCGGAATATGACTCGTTTACCTTAGCCAATGAGTATTATCGGGATTTGAAAGCAGGAATAAATCCGGATATTCCTTATAACTATTTTCCGGAAAATAACCCCGATTTAACCCCCAAAGCAACATGGCGAAGCCATGCTTATTTACTCTTTAGCAACTGGCTTAACTACTATGTGTATCAATTAACACCGTTTGATTTAACCACTCGTAATTTGACGATTGATGATTAAT
>CALYQY010000095.1 GCA_945291235.1 uncultured Gilliamella sp. | reverse complement strand
CAATCAGTTCCCCACTACCGTGGGGATTTTCATATTAAAAACAAATTAACCTTATTTAACCAAATAATTACATATTTTACGATAAATTAATGTTAAAAATGTGATCAAGCACAAATCTTTAAAAAATTTTCATTTAATAACTTGTATTATTTGTTGATTTAATTTTTTTACTTAGCTTTCTAACAATTAAAATCACGCACATTATGTGCAACCTTAGAACGGTAAAATCTTTAACATTACTTATATTAAACTAGCGACATTAAGTCGGTTTGCCACTATAATTGCTTGTTAAAAGCTATTATGAAACTGATATAAAAAGTAAAAGCTGGTAGATAAATCTAATGTTGAGAGAGTTATGAATCCTAAAAATAACACTAAATTTCCACTAAATAATCATCAAAATCCCCTAGACAATCCTCATCAGCTTGATAATGGGCAGGTAAAAACCAAGGTATCCTTGATTTTTTCGATCATTAGCAAAATAACGCCGTTTTCAATGTTATGGATCAGTTTTGTTTTAACTTATGGGGTAGTTTGTATGTACACGAATGCGGTTGGACAAGATGAGTTTTACCGCTTTATCTTCTTTTTACAAAAACCCGTTGTGGTTGCACTTAATTGTGTAGCACTCTTGTCGGCACTGTTACATAGCATAATATGGTTTATCAAAGTCCCTAAAGCATTATCATTAACGACTGATAATAAGCAAACTCAAGCTTGGTTACTCATCGCCTGTTTATGGATAATCACAATTGCCGTATCAGTGTTATTAATTAAATTGATATTAAGATGAGTGGTGTTTAAATCATGAAAATTCAAGAATCAGAAACTAAACGTTCGAATAATACTGTTATCAAAGGATTATATGCCTTAGGCGGTACGTGGGCAGCTGTTTTTGTTCCGGTTGTGATGATTATCATTGGATTGATTATTCCTTTTGGCGATGCTCAAACTCGTTCCTATATTTTAAAATTAGTTAGTAGCGAACCGGGTAAAATCTTTTTGCTGTTGATGATATGCTTACCCATTTGGTGCGCATTACAACAAATTTTAACTATTTTGCACCAGTTTAATATTCATCCTAAACGTGAAAAACTGTTAACTTTTGGTTTGGCGCTGGCATGGACGATTCACGCTATTTTTATTTTGTTTGTCAGAACATAATAATTGAAATTGCAATTAGCGTTATTAGATGATAACGCTAATAATTTCAAGATTAATAATAAGTGATTTGTCTAACGATGTTCACTTGCTTATCTGGTTGAAGTTTATTTACTCTATCTGCAGAAAGCCAATCTTTTTTATCATTGACGGTGAGTAATTGAGTCAAATAGTTAGCTGACTCCTTACCGTCTGTAAAATTAGTAGATTGAATTGACGTTAAGCGATTATTTTCATATTGATAAGAAAAATCACTTTCATTGCTTAAACCATTACTAAATTGAGTCACGACTTTTGCGAGTTTTTGATCTTGATATTCATACGTAAATAATGAAACCCCATTTAAATCATTACCGGTATAGTTACCCTGCTCATCCGTTTCTTTAAGTTGCCAATGCACATTTTTGTTAACCAAACAATGATTGGTATCATATTGATAACTATCATTTTGAATAAAAATAAAATCAACCGCTTTTTTAACTTGATGAGACTGAATAATTTTACCGTCTTTATCAGTCGTAAACTGAGTTATACTGTTAGTTTTATCTTCAAAATCTTCGATAATATTTTCCCAACCAGTATTTATTTTTTGGAGATGTTCAGAATATAATCGTTTATTTTGAGCAGAATACAGCTCATAATGACTTAACGTAATTAGTCCGTTTGGATCATATTCTAATGAATGATTGGCATTCGTTTCATTCTCCTGCATACCTATTTTTTGGGTCGTTGTCGTTCTGATTTCTTGCTTTATTCCCGTTGCTGGTGTATCAAGATAATCATAAAGTTGGAAGATATAATTATTGGCTTCAACTTGATTTTGAGTAATATCATCACGACAATTCAGTGCTATGACATTAGTTGAAAACAATATGGATAATGGTGCGATAAAAAAAGGTAGTCTTCGTTTTTGCATAATTTATTGATAAAGTTAATTTAAGATAATTTTTAAAAATGCGTGTTAATGCGTTAATTTTTATCATTACTCTTTTCGCATCAACAACGCATCTGCCCAATTGACTTGATTTTTTAGTTTTTTATTTTCTTTTTCTTCTTGCTCATTGATTTTATCTGAATAAATCAGTGTTTTATTTTTTGCTTTTAGCTTCATCGGTTTATCGAAAAATGATAACAAGGTTTTTGTATATTCATTTTCAGGTTCAGAAAAGACTTTTTCACACAATCCTTGTTCGACAATTTTTCCTTCTTTCATAACAACAACATGATGACACATAGTATAAATTACGCTTAAATCATGGCTGATAAAAAGATAACTCAGTTGATACTTTTGTTGCAATGATTTAAGTAAATGGATAATTTGTTGCTGAATTGTATGATCTAAAGATGAGGTTGGCTCATCTAAGATGAGTAATTCTGGTCGTAAAATCAAGGCTCTGGCAATAGCAATGCGCTGACGTTGCCCTCCTGAAAACTCTGTTGGATAGCGAAAACGCATAGCTGGATCAAGACCAACTTCAAGCATGATATCAATCACAGCTTGTTCTCGTTCAGATTTACTTAGTTTTTTATGGGTTAACAATCCTTCACTAATAATCTGCTCAACATTAAAACGTGGATTCAGCGATGAAAAAGGATCTTGAAACACCACTTGAATACGACTACGGAACGGGAGTAATTTTTTAGCGGTTAAATGATCAATATGATGACCATCAAATAAAATATCGCCGTCAGATTTTATTAACCGAAGTATCGCCATTGCCGTTGTGCTTTTACCTGAGCCTGATTCACCAACCAGCCCCACGGTTTCACCTTGATGTATGACAAAACCGACATTATCAACAATTTTTTTCTTTTTACTGCTAAATAAGCGTTTTTGGGTTGTCACCTCAACATTTAAATGATTAACACTAAGCAGTATTCCCGGTGTTTCAGGTAGAACGATAGGTTCACCACTCGGTTCAGAGTTTAATAATGTTTGAGTATATGGATGTTGCGGACGTAAAAAGATACGTTGTTTATTATTATATTCAATGATTTGACCTTGTTGCATTACCGCCACTTTATCCGCTAATTTTTTTACAATACTTAGATTATGCGAAATAAACAGCATACTCATATTCAGTTCTGTTTTTAATTCTTTTAGTAACTGAATAATTTGCGCCTGTACAGAAACGTCTAAAGCCGTCGTTGGTTCATCAGCAATTAATAGTTTAGGATGTGTTAATATTGCCATAGCAATCATAACTCGTTGCCTTTCTCCTCCTGATAATTGATGAGGATAAGCTGACAATTTATTTTTAGGCTCTTTGATTCCAACCCGATCAAGATATTGCAATATTTCGCTTCTGGCTTCGTTACGTCGCATGCCTCGATGCAATGATAAAACTTCATAAAGCTGCTTTTCAACAGTATGTAATGGATTAAGTGATACCATTGGTTCTTGAAAGATCATACTGATTTGATTACCTCGTACTTTACGAAGTGATTTTTCGCTGGTATGCAGTAATGAATTTCCTTCAAACAAAATATCCCCAGTTGGGTAAATCACTTGTTCGTTACGCAATAAGCGTAGAATTGACAGTGCTGTCACACTTTTACCCGATCCTGATTCCCCAACTAATGCAAGTGTCTCTTGTTCATGAATATCAAAACTGATATGACTGACCACTTGCGAAGTGAGATGAGCTTGTCTTTTAAATGCAATACTTAAATTTTGTACAGATAATAAAGGTAAACTCATCGATACACTCCTTTGTTTGGGTCGAATGCATCCCTTACGGCTTCACCAATAAAAATCAGAAGGGAAAGCAACGTTGCAATAATTAGAAAAGCGCTAATGCCAAGCCATGGTGCTTGCAAATTATTTTTGCCTTGTAGTAATAAACGGCCTAACGATGGTGAATCAATCGGTAAACCAAAACCTAAAAAATCAAGCGATGTTAATGTGGTAATTGAGCCACAAAGAATAAACGGTAAATAGGTTAAAGTTGCCACCATGGCATTAGGTAAAATATGACGAAACATAATTTTATAATTTCTAACGCCCATTGCTTTTGCTGCACGGATATAATCAAAATTACGTGTACGTAAAAATTCTGTTCTTACTATGCCAGCTAATGCCATCCAACCGAAAAAAACAGTAATACCTAGTAACCACCAAAAATTAAGCGGTAAAATGCTTGCAAGAAGAATAATGACAAATAAGACAGGTAATCCGCTCCAAATTTCGATGAAACGTTGCCCAATCATATCGACTTTACCACCATAATACCCCTGTATAGCCCCAATGATGATGCCGATAATCGTGGTAAAAAGTGTTAAAAGAATAGCAAAAAACATCGATATGCGAAAACCATATAAAATATTGGCTAGAACATCAAAACCTGCATCTGTTGTCCCTAGCCAATGCAATGCAGAAGGTGGCGTCGGAAAGGTACTGTTAGTATCGTAAATTAATGTATTATAGGTATAACGAAAAGGTGGCCATAACATCCAACCGTTTTGTTCTATTTTTTCTTGTATTTGAGGCTCTAAAAAGTTAGTTTGCGTTTCAAACTGTCCACCAAATTCAGTTTCCGGATAAAAATGAAAAATAGGTGAATAATAGTTATTCTGGTATTTGATAAAAATTGGTCTGTCATTAACGATAAAATCTGAAAATAAACTAATAACAAAAAAAATCAAAAATAGCCAAAGCGAATAATAACCACGACGATTATGTTTAAATCGTTGCCAACGTTGTTGATTAATAGAGTAGTGAGTGGTCATTAATTACGAGCCTCAAAGTCAATACGTGGATCAATCACCATGTAAGATAAATCACATAACAATTTAGTGATGAGTCCAATTAAGGTAAATATATAAAGTGAACCAAAAATTACCGGATAATCACGTTGTATAATCGCTTCGTAACCTAATAATCCTAGACCATTTAGCGAAAAGATAATCTCTATTAACAACGAACCAGTAAATAAAATGCCAACAAATGCAGCAGGAAAGCCTGAAACAATCAATAATGTCGCATTACGAAAAACATGCTTATATAAAATTTGTCTTTCGCTTAAGCCTTTAGCACGCGCAGTAATAACATACTGTTTTCGAATTTCATCTAAAAATAGATTTTTTGTTAACATCGTCAACGAAGCAAAACCGCTGATCACCATAGCAATGGTTGGCAAACAGATATGCCAAGCATAATCCTTTACTTTTCCCCAAAAATCGAGTTGGTCAAAATTATTTGAAATCAATCCTCGTAGCGGAAAAATATCCCAATAACTGCCACCGGCGAACAATACAATTAATAAAACAGCCAGTAAAAAAGCAGGTATTGCATAACCAATGATAATTAACATACTTGACCAAAAATCGAATGCAGAACCATCTTTAACCGCTTTACGAATACCTATAGGGATAGAAATCATATAAACAATTATCGTACTCCAAAGCCCTAAAGAAATCGAAACAGGCAAGCTTTTAGCAATCAATCCTAAAACCGATTCACTTTTAAAAAAACTATTTCCAAAGTCAAAGGAAAGATAATTTTTGAGCGTATCAATGTAACGTTCAAAAAGGGGTTTATCAAAGCCAAATTGTTTTTCAATCATCGCCACAACTTGGGGATCAAGTCCTCGAGCACCTCGATAATTTGACTCATTTTTTTGATGCAGCGAAGATGATGCAGTGCTTTCACCACCGGGTAACAAACTTTGTCCACCATTGGAATCATTTTCTATCATAGCTAAGGCTTGATCAACTGGGCCACCTGGAGCTACTTGTACAATAAAAAAATTGATCGTTAAAATAACAAACAGTGTTGGAATAATGAATATCAATCGACGAATTAGATAATTGAGCATATCAATGTTCCTTATTCTTAGATAAATTAGCTGCTTTATCAGCATCATACCACCAACTATCCACGCCTATTGCATAAGTGGGTTGGATGTCTGGTTGCCCAAATTTATTCCAGTAAGCATAAAATGTTTGGCTATTATACCACATGGGGATCATGGGGTATTCTTGAGTAAGAATACGATCAAGCGCTCGTCCTAGTGGGATTAATGCTTCTTGATTATCGACATTCTTGGTGATTTCGGCGATGATACCGTCAATGGCTTGATTATGTAAACCGGATCCATTCCATGACGAATTAAGATATTCACTCCCCCAAAGAATCATCAGATCTGACGTTGGATAATTCACCGCCCCATAATTACGAGCCATCATATCATAATCACGTTCACGCATACGGCGTAAGTGTTGAGCCGAATCTAACAACGTAATTTTCATATTAATACCTAATTTTGCTAAGCTTTGCTGAAATGGAATAGCATATTTAATATCTTCACCAAGGTAAGCAATAAGTTCAAATTCAAAAGGTTGCTTAGTTTTTGCATTGACAAGCACGCCATTTTCAATTTTCCAGCCAGCTTGATTGAGTAATTGGGCGGCTTTTAATAAATTTTCACGATTAAAACCCTGACCATCACTTTTAGGCAATGAATAAGCATCACCAAAAGCACGTTCAGGGATAATATCTTTATAGATATTCAGCCATTTTAGCTCCTGTTCGGTAGGGGTTCCTTTTGCCGCATAAATTGTATTTTCAAAAAAACTGGTCGGTCTTTTATAACTGTTATAGTAATAAGCACGATTTAACCATTCAAAATCGAATGCTAACGTAATCGCTTCACGAACTTTAATATCTTTAAACAGATCTTTTTGTAAATTAAAGGCTAACCATCTGGTGTCGGTTGCAGTTTTTATCGGCTTTTCCTGCTTGATGATATCGTTTGTGTCAAAATAATGACCTTGATATTGCGTAAACCAATTTTTAGGTTGGGACTCACCCCGAAAATCATATTCACCGGCCTTAAAGGCTTCTAATGCAATACTGCTATCCATATAATATTCTATGCGTTTTTCATCAAAATTATCTAAACCTCGATTAACGGGTAAATCTTTCGCCCAATAATGAGGATTACGGCGATAAATCACGTATTGCCCCATTTTATAATCACTAATAAAATAAGGCCCACTACCAACCGGTGGGGTCGTTAAGGGTTCTGAAAAATTATGATGTTGCCAAAAATGTTTTGGAATAACGCGCATATTGCCGACAAATGAAAGTAATTTTTCACGATCGGATTTTGGCAATTCAATACGAACTCGATAAGTATCTAAGGCTTTAACCGTCACGCCTTGATTATAGACTTTATATTGAGGCACACCCTCAGTCATAAATTTATTAAAGGTGAATTCCACATCTTCAGCAGTGATTGGCTGATCATCTTGAAAACGTGCATTAGGATTAATTAAAACTTCAGCCCAACGATAACTATCAGAATAAGTAATCGACGTTGCTATCAATGGATAAAAGCTGGTGATATCATCTGCGGTATTCGTAAAAAGGGTATCATATAGTGCACCTGAATTTTTTTCGGGCGCACCACGACTGGCATAGCGATTGAAATTATCAAAGGAACCAATCTCAGCTAGTTTAATAATTCCACCTTTTGGCGCATTTGGATTCACATATTCTAAATGTTCAAAATTGTCAGGATATTTAGGTTCGCCTAATAACGAAAAAATAGATTTATGATAAATCTGTTCGCTCGTTTGAATGACGTTACGCACTGCTATTTGCTGACGACTATCCGAAGACTGCTCAACAGCTTGTGACGCTTGTTGCGTTGCTTTGTCTTCTGTTTGATTGGCATTAACAGATTGAGGAATAATGACAAATCCACTCATACAACAAGCAATGAGTACTGATTTTATTTTGGGTTTGATTTGACGAATCATCCTAATTTAATTCCTGTTTTAATCAATTTTAAATTTATTTGTTAGCGCAAAATTTTATTGTCATCGATAATGACTAAAATTATTTACCCTCAACAGTTAAAATATTCTATTTTGCCAAACTTCAATTAAGTGAGCAAAATCTAAATATTAGCACTAAATTCACCCAGTACAACCACCATTATAATCTGACTAATTAATTAATCATCAAAAAAGTTTAACATTTACTTTATGTTTCAGTATAAAAGATTTTGTTTCATTTTTATACTAAACAGTATTATATTAACAAACTAAATTTTTCGAAATTTAATGAAAATTATCAAGTTAAATAAGCATAAATAATAAAACGGACAAAACAGTAGCAAAACAATCAAGGAATACATTTAGTGACTCAGCCATTTTATCAATATTGGGGCAAATGCCATCAAAGTTTTGACAACAGTAGTTATCACTTACTTGCTTATCATAATTTAGATGTCGCTGCGTGTGGTTATCAAATAGTTAAACAAAATTTATTTA
>CALYQY010000094.1 GCA_945291235.1 uncultured Gilliamella sp. | reverse complement strand
AAACATCCTCTGTTTTTACTTGATGTACGAGAATCTAATGAAGTAGCAATATGCCACCTTGAAAATTCCATCCATATTCCAATGAATCTTATCCCACTTTATTTAGATAAAATACCCGATGAAATCGACATTGTACTTTACTGTCACCACGGAGTTCGGAGCCTTAATGTTGCCAATTATTTAGCTGAAAATGGTTTTGATACTGATTATCTTTATAATCTTAGTGGTGGGATTGATGCTTGGGCATTAACCGTTGATACGCAAATGCCAAGATATTAAATGCCCGCCTCCACAACGGGCACATTTTGGATTTTATTCTTGTGGCATCACCCAATAACCATTTTGATTGTGAGCTTGCATATAATCCTTAAATTGTTGGGATTGATAAATACGTTTAACATCCTGCGCCCATTGACTGTTTTCATTACCTTCATTCACCACAACCATAATTTCTAAATCGGGGACAATGGTTTCCAAAAGCAATGCTTTGCTTGAATCAATGTTGGCCGAATAAACAATACTCCCCGGAATGACAGCAAAATCAAGCTCATTAAGAACTCTTGGAATATTTGCCGAATCCATTTCGATAATATCGATGCCCTCTAAATTTTCAGCGATATCATTTTTACTCGCTAAAATAGGATTCGTATTCTCTTTCAATTTAATCCATCCTGCTTTTTCAAGTAAATTATAAGACCGTGCAGCATTTGAAGCATCTTGAGGAATCGCCACTTTAGCCCCTGAAAAAACCTTATCTAATGATTGATACTTATTAGAGAAAATCGCCGCGGGTACCGATGGCACATGCACAACTGGCTTTAAATTAGCTTTGCGTTGGGCATTAAATACATTCATATAAGCAGTATGCTGTGCAACGGTTAAATCAATGCTTCCTTCACTCAATGCCACATCTGATTCTAATAAATGTGGAAAATTAACCAATTTAACTTTATATCCTTCTGATTCAAGAATAGGTTTTACCGCATCTCTAAAAAGATCATTATATGGACCGGGTGATACCCCCATACTAATCTCTTTTTTGGTTTGATTATTAGCTTGTTTTGAGGAATTATCACAAGCGCTCATTAAACATGCAGAACTAAATAAAACCACAATAGCAATATGTTGTAAGAATTTATGTTTGATAAAACCATTTTTCATTTGAGTTACCCTTTATCGGCTATCGACATTTGTTTTACTCTAGCACAGAAATAATGGTTTATTTATTCCAAGTTATTCTATCTTATAACTTTTTGGAATAAGATATAAAAAACGATTATTAGGTTGAAAAATTAAGCTGTGCTAACGTTAAAAACATCTCATAATCATTTTTTGGATATATTATGCATCAGCCCATTGCACAAACTATTCATCAACTTTTTGTTACATTACATCAAAATCCTGAGCTTTCAAATCAAGAATTCGAAACGACTAAAATATTGAAAACGTATTTAGAAAAAGCAAACATTAAAATAATAGAATTAGGTGCTAAAACGGGGGTCATTGCCGAAATTGGAACAGGCTCCCCTATTCTGGCTTTACGAGCTGATATTGATGCGTTACCCATCCATGAACAAACAAATTGTGATTATCGTTCCCAAAATAAAAATGTTATGCACGCTTGTGGGCATGATGTACATGCATCAATTTTAATGGGAGCGGCTTATCTTTTAAAAGAACACGAAAAAGATTTAACAGGTACCATTCGTTTACTATTCCAACCTGCGGAAGAAAACTTTAGTGGAGCCCTACAGTTTATCAAAATTGGGGCATTAAAAGGGGTCGATGCCATACTCGGTTTACACAACAACCCTAATTTAACCATTAATCAAATGGCATCACGAGCTGGCCCTTTTTCAGCTAATGTTGATCGCATTGAAATTACCATAACCGGTGTTGGAGCACATGCAGCAAGACCTGAATCGGGTATTGATCCTATTGTTATTGGTGCACAAATTGTAAACGCCATACAAACTATTTCAAGTCGTTCTGTAAGTGGTCTTGATGCTGTAATTGTCAGCATTACTAAATTTGAAGGTGGAAATACTTGGAATGTGATACCTGAAAAGGTTGAAATGGAAGGCACGGTAAGGACCCTTACACCGCAAATCAGAGCTAAAGTCAAACAACAGTTAAGGTCTATTATTGAACATATTGCTATTGCAATGGGCGCAAAAGCTGAATTAAAATGGTTCGAAGGCCCTCCATCAATCATAAATGTAGAAAAATGGGTCGAGCTTGCAAAAAATATTGCGAGACAAGAGGGTTATGAAATCATTGATTTTCAACCTCAATTAGGCGGTGAAGATTTTGCCCATTATTTACATCATGTACCGGGCGCATTTATTAACCTTGGTTCTCAAAGCCCTTATGCACTTCACCACCCTAAATTTCAAATTAATCCTGACATGATAATACCTGCAGCAAACTATTTAGCTAAACTTGCCAAACAAGCGCTTATCCAAATAGACCAAAGTTAATAGGGACGCAAGAATGATTAGATTTGAAAATGTATCCAAGCAATATGAGCGAAACGGCATCACCACTCAAGCCTTAGACAAGATCAACTTAACCATTGATAAAGGGGATATTTTTGGCATCATTGGTTATAGTGGTGCAGGTAAAAGCACCTTAGTTCGTTTAATCAATTACCTTGAAAAACCGACACAAGGTCAAATCATTATACAAAATCAAATTTTAAATCAACTATCCGGTTCTGAGTTACGCCAAGTTAGGCGAAAGATCGGCATGATATTTCAGCACTTTAATTTACTTGAATCAAAAACCGTTTATGAAAATATTGCTATTCCTTTAATTCTAATCAAAAAAGATAAACATACAATTAAACAAAAAGTAAATGAATTATTAGAATTTGTTGGATTAAGTGACAAAGCAGATAGTTATCCTAAAGAGCTGTCTGGCGGACAAAAACAGCGAATCGGCATAGCAAGAGCGTTAGCTAACGATCCGGATATTTTACTCTGTGATGAGGCGACTTCGGCACTTGATCCTCAAACTACACGAGCAATCTTAGATTTAATCAAAAAAATCAATGAAAAATATAAAATAACGGTAGTTTTAATCACTCACGAAATGCATGTTATTGAACAAATTTGCCATAAGGTAGCCGTAATGGAAAAAGGTAAAATTATTGAACAAGGTAACGTGCTGGATGTATTTGGACACCCACAACACCAAACAACTCGAAATTTTGTCAATTCAGTCATTAGCAATCAAATCCCAAAGGGTGTTGTTGAAAATTTGTTAGAAGTAGAAGGTAAAAAAGACAATATTAAACTATTTAAACTTGAATTTTTAGGTCGCTCAGCTTCAGAACCCGTTATCAATTCGCTTATTTTAAAACAAATTGTTGTGGTTAACATTTTATTTGCCCATATGTCAGAAATTGAAAAAACAGTTTTAGGCAGTATGTTTATTCAGTTAAAAGGTAACGATAGCAATATCCAAGAAGCTGTACAATTCCTTCGAAAACATGGCGTACAAGTTACTGAAATAAACCACTGGGAGGAAAACTAAATGCAATTTTTGACCAATACTCTTGAATATTTCAAAGCTAATTTTTCAACCACCGTGACAGTTGAACAATTTATCCAAGCGAGTTATGAAACATTTTATATGGTGTTTTTTGCTTTAATATTGGGCTCCGTAATTGGTATTTCACTCGGTGTTTGTTTAGTGACAACTCGCCCAGGAGGATTGCTTGAAAATAATCGAATATATCGGATTATGAATCCTATTATTAATTTAGTTCGTTCGCTACCTTTTATTATTTTACTAGTGGCAATTGTCCCTTTTACTAAATTTATTGTGGGTAGTTCGATTGGTACAACAGCAGCTATCGTGCCTTTAACATTTTATGTCGCCCCTTACATTGCTCGCTTAGTTGAAAATTCTTTACTTGAAGTAAACAGTGGCATTATTGAAGCCGCTGAATCAATGGGGGCAACACCAATCCAGATCATTTGGTACTTTATATTACCTGAAGCATTTAGTTCATTGATTTTAACCCTAACCACTGCCACTATCGGCTTAATTGGAGCGACAGCAATGGCGGGTGCAGTTGGCGCAGGCGGTATTGGTGACTTAGCCATTTCATATGGTTATCAACGTTTTGATACCACAGTTACCTATATTTGCGTGGTCATTTTAGTTATTGTGATTCAATTGGTGCAAAGCACAGGTAATTTTTTAGCTCGCAAAGCAAGGCATGAATAAATCAGAATATGTGATTATTATTTGAACCGATTAGAAACGCAGCTTAATGCCAGACTAAAAAATGATTTAACACGCTAAAAACCTTATTTAGTTTTTTTGACTATTACAAATCAAGATTCAGTGATTTTTAATTAAAAAATGCTTTTTACCTTAAGCATTACCATAATATAAGGATTGACAATATGTTTTATCGATTTCTTTATTTGCCATTATCAAGTAAAATAACGTTAATTTTAATTAATTAAGGTAGTGTAGGAATCATAGTGACTGACTCATTACAGCAAAATTTGGTTGAAATTCATGATATGTCATTTTATCGAGGAACAAGACCAATTTATAAAAATATGAGCTTGAATGTCCCAAAAGGCAAAGTGACAGCGATTATGGGGCCTTCAGGTATTGGTAAAACCACGCTACTGCGTCTAATCGGTGGTCAATTAAAACCTCAATCAGGAAAAATATTATTCGATGGTGAAGATATTCCAAGTATGTCTCGCGCCCGACTCTATGAAGTTAGAAAACGCATGAGCATGCTATTCCAATCTGGCGCACTATTTACCGATCTTTCTGTTTTCGATAATGTTGCCTACCCGATTCGTGAACACCTTGATTTACCTGAGCCTGTATTACACAATTTAGTATTGATGAAACTCCAGTCTGTTGGTCTTCGAGGCGCCGCCCATATGATGCCGTCAGAATTATCCGGAGGTATGGCAAGGCGAGCCGCGCTAGCCAGAGCCATTGCCCTTGACCCTGATTTAATTATGTTTGATGAACCTTTTGCCGGTCAAGACCCAATCTCAATGGGTGTCATTGTTAAATTAATCTCAGAAATCAATCAATCGCTTGGATTAACCTGTATTGTTGTCAGTCATGATGTGAATGAAGTCCTTAGTATTGCGGACTATGCTTACATCGTTGCTGAACAACACATTATTGCAGGCGGAACATCACAGCAATTACGCGAAAATGACGACTTGCGTGTAAAACAATTTCTTGAAGGCTTAGCTGATGGACCAGTCCCTTTTCATTATCCCGCTGATGACTATAAATTAGACCTAAGCCGAGGTATATAACATATGTTTAATTTACTTGAAAGATTGGGAAAATGGTTAATTAATCTTATCGCTTTAATGGGGCGTTCAGGGATGATGCTTTTTGGAGCACTCATTGGACGTCCACAATTTGCGAAAAAGTTCCCATTACTGGTCAAACAATTTTATTTTGTTGGCGTACAATCTTTAACGATTATTATTGTATCTGGACTTTTTATTGGTATGGTGCTTGCACTACAAGGTTATTTTATCTTAACCACATTTGGTGCTGAGGCAAGTTTAGGTATGATGGTTGCGCTGGCTTTATTGCGTGAACTAGGCCCTGTTGTTGCTGGATTATTATTTGCTGGACGTGCCGGCTCGGCGTTAACAGCTGAAATTGGTCTCATGAAAGCTACCGAACAACTATCAAGCATGGAAATGATGGCAGTCGATCCATTACGGCGTATTATTGCACCCCGTTTCTGGGCTGGATTTTTCTCTATGCCGTTTTTAACGGCTATTTTTGTCGCGGTTGGTATTTTAGGTGGTGTATTAGTTGGCGTTGATTGGAAAGGTATTGATGCAGGATTTTTTTGGTCTTCCATTCAAAGTAATGTTGACTGGTGGCATGATTTAGGCAACTGTTTTGTAAAAAGTTTTGCCTTTGCAATTGCCAGTACTTGGATTGCACTTTTTAATGGTTACGATTGCGTACCAACATCTGAAGGAATTAGTCGAGCAACTACCAATACAGTTGTTTATTCATCATTAGTTATTTTGGGGTTAGATTTTATTTTAACCGCATTAATGTTTAGTCATTGAGGTCATTAAACATGAGTCGTAAAGTCGAAATTACAGTTGGATTATTCATGGTACTAGTCATTTGCTCAGTACTATTTTTATGTTTTCGCGTTACCGATCCTACATCTTTTACTAGCCATAATTCATATCGAGTATACGCCGTATTTGACAATATTGGCGGATTAAAAGTTAGATCACCAATTAAAATTGGTGGGGTGGTAATTGGGCGAATAACCAATATTAGCTTAACATCATCAGGAAGTGATATTTATAAACCGTATGTAACAATGGATATCGATAGTCAGTACAATAAAATTCCAAGCTCCAGCTCACTATCAATCAAAACCTCAGGAATTTTAGGTGAACAATTTATTGATATCAATTTGGGGTTAGATCAATCGACCGAATTCGCCATTGACGCATTAGATGCTCCTGATGCCACTAATACAACGGCTCAAAAAAATGACAAACCACCTTATTTTCAAGAAGGATTTGTTGTTAGCAATACTAAACCAGCAATGGTGTTAGAAGATTTAATTGGTCAGTTTCTTTATAGTATGGGTGATTCATCAAATAAAGAAAAGAAACAAAATACGCAAGATACAAATGAACAGTAAGGAGTTGTCATTATGTTAACCAAATTTAAGCAAACTATTTTTTTAATTTTCGCTTTAGCAGTTAGTATGTCAGCTTTTGCTGAAAATAATCCTTATGATGAAATGCAAGTGGCCGCTGACAAAATTTTTAGTACCATGAAAGCACAACAATCAGCAATCAAATCAAATCCTAATTTGCTCAAAGATATTGTGAGATCTGACCTATTGCCTTATGTACAAGTCAAATATGCGGGTGCGCTAATTCTAGGCAACGCCTATAAAGATGCGACCGATGCGCAACGTACAGCCTATTTTAATGCTTTTGAAAACTATCTCGTTCAAGCTTTTGCGCAAGCATTATCTATGTATAATGGGCAATCTTACCAAGTTGAAAAAGCGAAAGATTTAACTGGAAAAACATTAATTTCTATTCGAGTATTATTAAATCAACCAGACAAAGGTCAACAACCATTACGTATTGATTTTCAATGGCGAAAGAACTCGGTGACGGGTGAATGGAAAGCTTACGATTTAATTGCCGAAGGGGTAAGTATGATTACTACCAAGCAAAATGAATGGTCAACTATTTTAAGACAAAATGGTATTGATGCATTAACGAAGCAATTAAATGATCTTTCCAATCGTAAAATAGACCCGAATCAAAAACCTAAAGGTTAACTTAACATGTCACGAATCACAACCGAAAAGCAACAAGATATATTATATCTAAAGGGTGAGCTTGATGCTCACTCCTTAAGTGATATATGGTCAATACAAAATACACTATTAAAAGAGGTGAAAAAAATTGATGTGGCACAGCTGATTCGTGTTGACTCTTCGGGACTTGCCACACTTGTCTATTTTTGTAATAAATATAATGTTACTTTAGACAGTGTGAATCCTCAGTTACTTACTTTAATTGCGCTTTATGATTTACAACCAGTGATACTAAAATAAGTTACGCTCATCTTTAATCAAAAGACAAATTAAGATAATATGAATAATATTCAACATAAAATCACAAAAAATAATGAGTTTTAATAATGGACAAACAGCAAATAATAGATAAATTAAAAAGTTCACTTAATCTTGAGGAAGTGCATGTCATGACTAATGATGGTAGTCATTTTCAGGTCATTGCTATTGGTGAATTATTTGCAGATCTAAGCAGAGTAAAAAAGCAACAAGCTATTTATGCTCCTCTCGCAGAATTTATTAATGATAACCGTATTCATGCCTTATCAATTAAAACTTATACTCCAACAGAATGGCAACGTGAGCGGAAATTAATGGGATTATAGCGCCCTCTTCATCAAAACTAAATGAACGGCTATTTCCATAACCTGATGTTCTATAAAACAACAATATCATTGTACAAAGGTATCGCAACATGACAAACCCATTACTAAAAACTACACCACTTCCTTTATTTTCTCAAATCAAGCCTGAACATGTTTTACCTGCAATTCAAGAGGCTTTGAAAAATTGTCGTCATACGATTGAAACCGTATTAACTAAAAATAGTCAATACACTTGGGATAATTTAATCCAACCCATTGATGAAATGGACGAAAAATTTAGTCGAGCATGGTCTCCAGTAAGCCATCTTAATTCTGTAAAAAATAGCCCTGAACTTAGAGAAGCCTATGAAGCTTGTTTGCCATTATTATCAGAATACAGCACATGGGTTGGACAGCATAAACCGCTTTATCAAGCCTATAAACAGATTAAAGAAAGTGAAGAGTATACCAAACTGACTAAAGCGCAAAAAAAGG
>CALYQY010000093.1 GCA_945291235.1 uncultured Gilliamella sp. | reverse complement strand
ATTAAACAGCCGGATTTGAAGTATCGCGGAACACCGCTAGCATTATAAGGCAATTCAGATCGGTATTATCGCCATTGGTCATAATCATTTTAGCTACAAAATTTAAATAGTTTATTATTGTGCATGAATCAAAACTCTTTGGTCTCGACAAGATATGTTGGAGATCACGTCTTATTGTGGATTTTTAAAAGGTATTACATTTTTTAGTAATTATTGTAAATTTATTTGAGATTTTTTCAGACCCTCAGTATCAACTTCTGCATTTTTTGTATGAGAGCACAACCATTCTTCAATTCTATCTATAAGTTGTTCATCGGTTAATTTAAATTTCCCTTTTAATGCACATTCCCAGATTATCAATATTTTCCAGCCTAACTTAGCTAATTTTTGTATATTTTTTGTATCGCGTTTGCAATTATCATTAATTTTATTAAGCCAAAATTCAGTATTTGAGTTAGGTAACTTAAATAAATTACAGTTATGTTTATGCCAAAAACAGCCATGAACAAAGATAATTGCTTTATATTGCTCAATAACGAAATCGGGTTTTCCTGGTAATTCTTTGATTTGAAAGTTGAAAGGGATGTCTAAGTTTTTTAATAGATTATTAATCCGAATTTCAATAAAGGTATTTTCCTTCTTTATTGCTTGCATATTTTTACGTCTAATCTCTTTAGAATGGACATCAACCATAAAGATTTATCTCTGTTTACTTATCTGACAATAAAACAGTTCTTAAGTTATCAAGATATTGATGATTAACATAAGCTTTAATAACATCTACAGGATTTAAATAGAGGCATTTTATATGTGGAAATACTTTTAATATTTCTGATTGTTCAATTTGCTCGTGATTAAATTCTATGTGAGAAAAAGTATTATGATTTCCTGGAAAAATAAAGATATTATCTATTTTAATTAAATTTCGATGCACTAACTGTACTGCATTAAGGTAACAAATCTGCTTAAGTATATCACCTAAAGCAGGAAGCGATTCGCTATTATTATCTTTAGCATCATAGTATTTTGCATCAATAACTGCGCCAGTTAGTAATTTATCATCTTTGATAAAAATATCTAATTTCATTCCAGGTCTTTTAATATCTGATAAATGATTAGTTGTATGCTTATAAACAGGAATTGGAAGCCTGTTATCATTCGCTTTATTTGTTCCTCTTAATACAATGCGTAGCATATTTTCCCAAAGTTGTTCAAACTTTTTAATTCCTAAAACAAGTATTGTTGATTCAGTACCTGGCTCTTGACTTAAAAAAGTAATAAGGTTTTTTAGTAATTTTATTTCTCGATCTGAATAAGCTTGATTTAATTCTTTATTTAAAATGTAAATTTTTTCTTCGATGGTTAAAGTGGACTTTTCAAATTTAGCTAAATCAGGGGCAATTAATAAACCTGCTTTTCTGTTCAACCACCAGCTCAAACTGTGATCTAATTTATGTACTATTTCTGCGTGAATTTTAGAAATTTCATGGGTATGAAAGCTTGTGAATTTATAGCCATAATATTCAAGATAAAATGGAGTATTAGAATGTATAAAAATAGGAAGTTCTTTTTGGAATGTTCTTTTCCAGTTTATTTTACCTGAATTAACTAATTCTTTTTTAGAAACTTTTTTGTATAAGCCATAAGTCTGATAATCGGATAGCAGCTCTTTGGCGAGAGTAAGATAACACAAACCAACTTCAATGTTTTCTTCATCATCTGAAGTTATGTGGGATTTATTTCGTGTTGCATACCTTTCTAACATAGACATTAGTAAGCAAGCAAATTCCATTTTGTTTATTTTCGAATAATCAGAACTTCTTGGAATAAACATATACACAGTATCATTGTTTATCATCATGCCACAGAAAGAGACATTATTGCTATTTTTTGCAGTAAACAAACCGCGTTGATTTATTTCTTTTCTTAAAACTGATGGTAAGTCAGAAATATCATCTCGATCAGTAATAAATTCAAATTTCATTGTAATTGTCAAAATATATTTTTATAACTAGAACAATTTTTGTTGTAATTCAGGACAAAATATATCATTTTTTTCTTCAAAATACTTAATAAGTTGCCCAAATGTTCTTATGCTTGAATCAAAAATGATTGTTTTGACTTGATGTCTTAATAAATCATCCCATAAGTAAATAAAAAGCTTATTCGTTAAGCCTTTTTCATTTATTTCATTGGTTGATAAAAAAAATGGCCCAAGATGACGATCTTCCGGAATATTAAATTCTGACAGACGTTCATTAATTTCTGTTGCTAATTTTCTCCAGGTAACACCAACTGTCTGATTATTGTTCGGAATATTGATAATTTTATCTGATGCTTTATCCATATTAATTTGAATATATTCAAATTCCCAACGCCTTTTAAATGCAGTATCTAAAGGCATAACAGCTTGGTCACTACTGTTCATGGTAGCAAAAATAGATAGATTACCAGGCATCTGTAATTTAACTTTGTTATCAGGATAACCACCAATTTGATTTATCAAATAATCTACTAAGCTTTGATCCACCGGTTCAATTTCGTAACAACCAATTCCTTTTTCATCTCGGTCAAGAAGTTGAAATATTTCACCAAATACCATTGCAGCTTGAGCTCGGTTAATTTCTTCAATAACCAAATAATGGTGTATTTGAGGATTTTTTAAAGCATTAACATAGGATTGAATAAAAGGACCTGGCATAAAATGATAGCTACATTCATTATTATCGTTCATCGCTGGTTTAAGCATACCTAAAAAATCGCTATATTGAGTGTCAGCATGAAAAACAGTATGTATACAATCTCCACCTTTAGTCAGTTGATCTATTTGGTAACTTTTTCCAGTTCCAGGAGCTCCATAAAAAATGATATTACGCCCAATATCAATTTCATTTTTATCAATTAAATTCTTTAGTGCCTCTTTGAGCTCAGAATTTAGGCATATTTTTATAATTTCGTATAATTTATCTGAGCTGGCTAGTATAACATTCATAGCCAAATTTAAGGCGGATTGGATAACATCACTTCTGTTTAATTTTCGACCGGAAGATGATGTTGTTGATTTTATCCACCAATCAGGATCAGAAATAAAATAACTTAAATATTTTCTATCATTGTCATTTAAGCTATTAAGCTCTTTTTTGATATCATCAACCCAATCTTTTGCTTCAGGTAGATTTTCCCAATCTCTACAAGGTAATTTTCCTAAAAAATTTTTCTTAGAATCAGAGGATAATTTTTTCTTTTTAGAAATATTATTTATGATAGTATCAAACTTATTTTTATATTTTTCTAATTCTTCAAGAAGAGGGGCAAAAGCATATGCATAATAGAGACAGGTTGTAGAGAAATTAGCTCGAAGGTTCTCATTGTTAGTATAGATAATGGAGTAATCATTAATACATAAATGTGTACCTGTTTTATTAGTTTGTTTGAAATATTCTGTAGCATGCTTTTTGAGCAGGACTTTAAATAAGTGATCTAATCTAATTTCTTTGTAGTTTGGGAGCGTACTCCATTTTTGTTGGCATTCCAGAATAACTTTATTAAGATCTTTTAACATATTTCATCTATCCCATTTTTACAGCAAAATATTGACTGTTTAAATATCCAGTGCTATTATCCGGGAATAAAACGGATAACTCACTTTTTAATTAATATTGTACTAGGATACCTACATATGAATGAAATTTCATCATTTATTGAACAAAAGCGAATGAAAATAGGACTAACCCGAAAAGATTTTGCCCGATTATTAGGTATGAATGAAAATGGAGAGAGAACCGTACGAGGTTGGGAAAAAGGTGAGCACACACCGTCTAAAACAACGTTAGAATTGATTAGCCAATTATATGATGATTGCCCTTTTAAACAAAAAGAGTCGACTGATCATAAATTTACGTTTATTGACTTGTTTGCTGGGATAGGTGGTATACGGTTGCCATTTCAGGAGCTAGGTGGAAAATGTTTATTTACCTCAGAATGGGATAAGTTTGCTCAAAAAACTTATACTGCTAATTTTGGTGAGGTACCGAGTGGAGACATAACTAAAATAGCTGCAAAAGACATTCCTGATCATGATATTTTATTAGCAGGTTTTCCTTGTCAGGCTTTTTCTCAGGCGGGATTAAGAAAAGGATTCAATGATACCAGAGGCACAATGTTTTTTGAGATTCAAAAGATTCTGGTTGAAAAAAGGCCGAAAGCATTTTTACTTGAGAATGTTAAACAACTAAAAGGCCATAATAAAGGTAATACGTTAAAAACAATATTAAATATTTTAGAAGGTCATAATATTGGCCATATTCCCGATGATATTCCATTATCTGGCGAGGCGAAAGAAGCTTTATCAAGTAAATTAAATTATCAGGTTTTTTATAAAGTATTGCGAGCCGCTGATTTTGGAGTACCACAAAATAGAGAAAGAATTTTCATTATTGGTTTTGACAGAGATTATTATGATCATATTGATTTCAATATTTTATTCAAATGGCCGCAACCTCCGTGTATACCAACAAAGCTAGGAGACATCCTTCAAACTGAAAATGAAATTGATGATAAATATACTATTTCTGAAAAACTATGGAATGGTCATCAACGAAGAAAAAAAGAACATACCCAAAAAGGTAATGGATTTGGTTATAGTTTATTTAATTCAAACAGTGAATATACTAATACTCTAAGTGCTCGTTATTATAAAGATGGTAGTGAAATTTTAATTGACCAATCAGACTTAGGAAAAAGACCTCGTAAATTAACACCGAGAGAATGTGCCAGATTACAAGGTTTTCCTGATAATTATATTATTAATGCTGTATCTGACGGACAAATGTACAAACAATTTGGAAATTCTGTTACAGTACCGGTTGTGAAAGCTGTAGCAAAACAACTATTAGCAGCATTTACTTTAGCAAATCAGATGAAAGATTCTGAAAGTTTTACATCTGATCATTTAAAAGGTTTAGTTGATCGAGCGATCAGGGATAAAAACTGGACTGAGGCTGAATTAGTTTTTAATAAAATGAAATTGCAACATTCTAATAAATAAAATCATTAGTATAATAACAGCAACCGCATCAAGCCAAGTCAATGCGGTTGTTGTATAAAAATTACACCTTAAACGTAATCCACGGTTTAAGTTTAACCACTGTTTGAATCAAACCGGCGTTTTGTTGTGCTTCAATTACAGGTGTGATAGGTTTATAGGCTGAGGGAGCCTCTTCACGTAGCCGTTCTTCTTTTAAGGTAATACATTGCCATGGCAAGTTGACCTTATCATATTCGACTTTTTTGCTACGCATAGCTTGTCGTCTTTCTGCTCGACCTGCACCGTGTGAGCAAGACCATAACCAATCTGCATTACCTTTACCTACTGCCACATAAGAGTGATCACCCATTGAGCCAGGGATTAAAGCTATCTGACCAGCATAAGCCGGCGTTGCCCCTTTACGATGAATATTCATCTCATGTTCAGGCAAAATGATATTGTGCGAAATGTCGACCACAAGTTGACTATTATCTTGATGAAAAATAGTTGCAAGTGATTTACGTATCAATTCGGTAATCACAATTCGATTAATCCAAGCATAACGCGCAGCAACGCCCATAGCTTGTAAATAGGCCTGTGCGTGACTATCTGTTAAACCAAACAATCCTGATTTTGGTTGCTTTTCATTAGTCGGCCATAAAGCTTTTGCTTTATCTTGCCAACGCTGACCAATGTAAAAACCAACATCACGCGATCCGGTGTGAATCATGACGACGACACTATTTTTTTCAAGACCTAATTGATAAGCTAAATGTCGATCGATAATATCATCAACAATTTGTAACTCGACAAAATGGTTGCCAGATCCGACTGTACCTAAACTCGCTGGGCGGATAATATCGCGCTTTTCAAAAAAGGCTTCAGGCGCATACTGACTATCTGCCTTAATTAAGTGATTACCCGATATTTTATTAAGCTCTGCGTGTAACCGTTCATAATTAACTGAATTCCACAAACCTTGCTGCGGTAACGCCGATAACCATGCTGCAAGACCTTGATCGAATAATGCTTGAAAAGATTGCGGCGTAACAGGTACATCACGCTCATCTTGCAATAACACACGTTTTAATTGTGCAATAATTGTCGATTTTTGTTCACACACCTGATCAAAGCTTAAACCGGTGGTAAAAAGCCGCATACCGCAATTAATATCGGTACCAATTGCTGCCGGGATAATTAAATCCTGAGTAGTTGCAACAATACTACCAACAGGCGCAACCGCACCTGGATGAAAATCAGGTGTAGCACGAGCCATGCAAACTTTCCCTACACTATTAGGGACGTTCACTGATGCAAAGTTCAGAAGCTGTTCTACCGCTTTTTGCTCTAATGGCAATGGACTCGGTAACAAAATCTGAGCAGATGTATTTTCTTTATTTAAAGTATAAATATCATTATTAAAATGACTTTCAATCCCAAGACGGGACAAACGTTTTTGTAAACGGGAAAATGTAGACATAATAGCCACCTAGAAAACAATAAAAAAGCGTCTCCTCAAATTGAGAAGATAATTACTGTTTTCCTGCAGCAGCACTATTCAGGAAAGCGGGTGAATTCTATACGCTGATTATTTATTTGTAAAGGACAAAATTGATATAGTAAGTCTGATAAATTTATTTTTATGACTCGCTCATTTGCTTTAAAATAGCAAACTCACCGATAAATTGATGAAGTTTATTTAAATCTTAAAAGGTGTTATTGATGGTCAACCTTGGCAGATTGATATGCAAAAAACAGCAGATCATTTTGGGTGATGATTTGTATTTTTCAATCCAAATATTGGGAAGGTTTTCCTATGCTTTCGAAATTTGGCTTTGGGCTTAGGCAAGTGTTAACACACTATTTGCTTGCTAAAGATTAGCACGTGACTTTGAATGACGGTTCGAAGCTAATTGCAGTAAAAAAACATCAAATCACTGCTGAATCTGATCATTTATCGCAATGAGTTAAACTCAATGGCTAGAGGGCTCACTCGTGCTAATTCAAAGTAAAATAGACAAATACGGTGATTAAATGGACAAAAAAGCAAAAAAGATTCTGTTTCAAACCTATTGGAAAAATGGCTGGAAAGACAAAAAAGAGATAAAAACAGAGCCGAACGACTTCGCGTATGCGAAAGAAAAAGGATTAATGTTTGATCCCATTACCATATCACACGATGATTGTGTCAATAAAATCATAAACATCGTCGCCACAATCACACTTGAACACGTTGCCAAGGCCTTTTTGAGCAGCTTATCAACGCGGCGACTTGATTGGCGCTCAGGTATTGCATCATACTTTATCGCCAAATTAATGACAGCGCATCAATATACGCCAGTCGTGTCTGGTCAATCTTATCAAGATGGCCAAATGAGTCATTCATCCTATACGTGTCAGGTCTGCCGAGATCTCAAATATGGCATGATAGGTAATGAAAACTACGTCAAAGCAGATTTAAATATCTTAAACTTTGAACGAATAAAGTGGGGGGGAGTGCGTCATGGTGATTTACTTTATACCTACTTTGATCTCATGCAATTCACTAAACAGGCAATCTCTGAACCGACCAAAGATGATATAGCTATTTTAAAAGGGATATTAGCCATTATTGCATCCTGTCAGCAAGATGATTACCCGGGTTCACTGAGTGATAAACTGACGGATGTACCTAACTTTAAATCCAATCAGGATGAACGTAACACCGTTATTGAAATTTTGGCTTGTGTGGGGATTTTACAACCCGCTTCTTATGAACGCCCAACAAGGGGAAAACACGATTGGGTATATGCCACTTATTGGCGTGGTCGGGATAAATACAATCAACAAATGGTGAAGCAATTATTTGGTCTTTAATGCATAATCTCTAATTTGCTCTAGGGGCTGTTAATCTTATCCCAACTCAGCCCAAACTTTGCCAAATACTTTTTGAGCCTGTCGGCATCATTGCTCTTCTGTTTTTTGGTTCTCGAAATCGCAAAAAGCTATATTTAACAATGACTGGTCAAAGCAGATAGTTTTTTCATATTGTGTAGTGAGTGATAAGCCCAACAGCGACGAGAAACAGATTTACCATTAAAGATCAAATCAAAGCAACGGCACATGTCGAATGTCGAAAAGATGCTAATGTGATTAATGAAATCCCAATGGCATACAAAGATATTGATGCAGTGATGACCGCACAAAATGAATTGGTTGAGATAGTGCATCAATTAAGGCAAGTGGTGTGTGTGAAGGGGTAAAAATTATCGAGTAGCAGTCCTCGATTTTTATTTAATCTTTACTACTATCAACTTTAAATTGCCAAACTTACTAATTACCATAATTTTCTTCGATAAGATATTTGCAGATTTTCCTTTAGGTTAGTGCAATGGGTTTCGCCTTGAAAGCAGCCGTGCAATATTGAAGTTCAGGTGTTCAGGCGACCGAGGGGTTCAAACCAACCCCTCTGGCTCCCCGTTCCACTGCGCGTGGAGCGTAAGGGCGAAAGTTTAGTCTAATGTTTATTAATTCGACTACT
>CALYQY010000092.1 GCA_945291235.1 uncultured Gilliamella sp. | reverse complement strand
GTTGCCACCATAATCCCCATTTTTGGGATAAAATCATCTTTCCGGTTGAATGAAGCGGATTGGATAATCCATTTATATAACGATTTTGCGTAAAATCCGCTCGAATCACCTCATTTTTACTGAATTGGTGTTGCAGTTCATTAAGTGTGATAGCGTAAGTTAGGCTTGAAAAAAATATTGCAAGGGTAGTCAATAGGAGCGCAATAAATTTATTCATTTTTATAATCCAAATTGATTTAAGAAAATTTGAGGGGTGATAAAGCTCATTTCTTGTGTTGAAGCAGAAACGGCAACTTGTATGGTATAGCCTGATGTCATTTTTTTTTCGGTTTTAGCATCTAAAATGAGATAATTAATTTTTATCCGATGTTCGTATTCTACCAAGGTAGCAACGATTTTTAATGTTTGTTCTGCTATCGTCGGCGATATGTATTTTATTCGCGTATCAACAATCGGCCACAAATAGCCAGAGTCGATCATTTCTTGATAACCGTAATTAAATTTTTGGAATAGGGCTTCTCTTGCTTTTTCAAAAAATTTTAGATAATTACCATGCCATACCACTCCCATTGCATCTGTATCATGGAATGAAGTGGTATATTCAATTGTTACGCTGTGTTTCAAATCATTTTTCATTGCTTTTATTTCTTATATTTAATTTATTGGGATCGGGTTGACTGAATTGCCAAAAATCAAAGAAATTAAACCAGTCTAAAGGGGATAAAAGGCAGTAATATTCTAATCTTTTTGCATAGTTTTGAATGATCATTTCAAGTTCAGCTTGGCGATTTTTTCTTGATGTAATCAGTTTATCAGCAAAATGCTCTAAATAGACTTGATAACGCCCATTGGGTTTCAGCCCCCAAACTAAATAGACAGGGTAACCTAAAGCTGATGCCAAAACAAAACTACCTTTAGGAAATGGCGCTGGTTTACCCAAAAAATCAGCCCAGATTACGCTGTTTTCTTGAATTCTTTGGTGAGGATTGCTTGATGTTCTATCACCCACAATAGCGACCCATTCACCGGCTTCAAGCTTTTGTTTAAGTAAGATTGCTGTATCTGGCCCTAAACTATCAACTTCAATTAAATTAAAGGTTGAGGCTTGATTGACTTCTTTTAATACTTGGTTAAATCGTGCGGCATTTTTTTTAAACACTAATGCATTAATTTTTACATCATGTGAACATTCTGCAATGGCTCGGCACATTTCTATGTCACCGAGATGTGAGCAGATTAACACTATGCCTTGTTTTTCATTTATTAAATCGAAAAATATTTGTTTGCTGGATGAATAAATATCTTGAATGTTGATATCCCCTTGCCAGCTGGCTAATTTATCTAAGAGTGAATCGCCAAAACGCTGAAAATGCCGAAAAGAAGTCAGTTGTTTTTTATCAACTAACGGGACATTTTCATAAAATTGTTTAACTTGTTGCAAATAGTTTTTTGATGCTTGACGTTGTTTTTTTCCAGTTAACCAAAAATAACTTATAACCGGAAACATGATCGTTTTTGCTACTTTTTTGCCAAAAATTTGGTAAAGTTTGAGGATCAATTTGATTCCCCAAAGACCTTTTCTTTCTTCTATCTGTGACCAATGTGACGGTGAAGCCTTTTGGGATGTGTTTCGTTTAATTAATGTTGGGATACGTGGCAACATTCCAAAAACTAATCGGGTATGCATCCATGTGATGAGTAAATTATCTTTTAATGGTTTAAAGTGTGAAATCCCATTTTCAGGATAAGTGACTTGAGTAGGAACAAAAATCGATGGCATACCTTGCCAGTACAACCTCACCATAATATCTGTATCAAAATCCATTCTTTTTCCAATTTGATAATGCGCAATTAAATTACATGTTTGTTGCAAAGGATAGATACGTAATCCGCACATGCTATCTTTAATTGAAAATGATAAGGTTTCAACCCAGACCCAAAAATGAGTAATATATCGGGCAATGAGCCGATGTTTAGGAACAGAGCTATCATAAACAGGGCAACCCGAGATAAGTGCATACGGATTTGATTGTGACTGATGAATCAATTCGGCAATAATGTCGGTATCATGTTGTCCGTCTGCATCGATTTGTATCGCATAGGTATAGCCTTGATTTAAAGCATAATTGAACCCAGCCATAACCGCCGCTCCTTTACCTTGATTAATCGGTAAATGAATTAAGGTTACCCAAGTAAATTGGCTCGTGATTTGTTTAAGTTGCTGCGCTGCATCGGGATCGCTACCATCATCGACTAAAATACAAGTTAATTGATAAGATTCAATGCGTTTAAGTACGTCTGATAGCGTTTGGCTATGATTATAACAAGGAATAACAAAGCAATAATCTGTTGCTGGATGTAATGACGCTACTGACATAAGGTTAGCTTTCCTGAACTAGCAACTTTATGACTATTATTGTTGGTAATAGTATAGTTAAATTCAAGTTTATTGGATTGTTTATGCCAAACTAAATTTAAAATAATAGGATCATTAGGCAAAACAGGGCATTGAAATTTGACAAGATCGATTGATATTAGATTAAATTTTCTACCAAAGATTTGATTAGCATAATAAATCGCCCAGTTTAGTTGAACAACGCCCGGTAATAATGGTTGAGACGGAAAGTGTCCTTTAAACCAGAAAAGATCATCTGGAACAGTAAATTCAATGCTTGCTTCAGTTTTAGTCAAATGATCTATTTCGCTAACATTGGTTATTATTTCATTTACATATTTTTTATTCATTATTCTTCTTTAACGCATTAAACAATGCTTTTAATTCAATGTAACTGGATTTTCCTTGAGAATTCTTAGGAAGAAACTCAACAAATCGCCATCTTTTGGGCATTTCAATTAATGATAATGTATCTTTCAATAAAAGTCGAAAATATTGTGTTAATTTTAAATGACTGTAGGTTTGCAAAAGTTTTTTATGGCTTGGCGTTAATTGAATAACGGCACCAAGTATTGTTCGATTATTTTGTTCTAATGGAATAATTATTACCTGTTCAACTTCGTTAAGTTGATTAATTTTATTTTCTATATGGGTAAGTGAAACTCGATTTTCAGAGATCTTAATTATTTTGTCTTTCCGTCCCGATAGATGAAAGTACTTATTACTGACTATTTTAATTTTATCATTCAGAACTTCAGGTTGATCTAATAATGGCGTGTATAAAATGGCTTGTTGCCAACGTTGATCATACTCAATTCGCATAGAAGAAAAAAGCGTCCATGGCGTATTCGGCTGGGTTTGTTGTCGAGTAGCGATAATACCGGTTTCACTTGAACCATAGATTTCATTTGGTAAAACGCCTAAATTTTCGAAACAAAATTGTGATTCTTGATAACTTAATTTACCTGCGGATGAAATCACTTTATCACAGTTTATCACGGGTAAATGATTATCTAACGTTTTAATAATCGATGGAGTTGTGATGTAAATAATACGTTTATTCTTGAATGTTGCCAAATGTTCTTGATAAAGCACGGGTTCACAAACAAAGGGTATTTTACAGCACAGTGATAACATGATTTTAAACGTTAATCCGTACATGTGTTCATGTGACACAGATGCAATGACAAGATCAGAAGTTGATTTTCCCCAATCTTTATTAAGTATTTCAATTTCATGTTGTAACTGATAAACCGATTTTTCAATAGGTTTTGGCAGACCCGTTGAGCCAGAGGTAAAGAGCGTTAATGTCTGTTGTTTAAAATCATAAGTTAATTGCTGTTTTTCATTGCAAAAATTTGCTAATGGTAATTGATTAATATTGATGATCTTCTTATCGATAAATTGACTGCTATTCAGCTCGTTATCGGTTAAAAGAGCGGTGTAGTATTGGTGCATCTCTTGATGAGATGGATTAAGGAGTAGAGGCTGTTTTCCTGAATAAAATAATGCCAATAATCCCGCTACGAAATTAAAACTATCATGCATTGATAATGCCCATAATTGGTTATTATCGTGTTTTAATGCATGGCAAATTTCGAATACTTTGGTTTTAAGATCCGCAACGGTTAAAGGTTGTTTGTGTCTAAATGCGATAACTTCTTGTTCTGATCGCAGTAACTGCTGTGATAATAGATTTAACGTTGAAATTTTTGACGGATTAGCCATTCCATTCCCATACAAATTCCGATTAAAAGGTAGCTAATTAAGCCATTATAAATTGTCCACCAATACATGTTTTCAAGTAAGCATGTTATTAAGGCGACAGAGCCATTAAAAATAAAAAATAGACTCCAAAAAATAGTCACATTACGTTTATAACGTATAGCCTGATCGGGTAATTGTGGATTGTTCATTCTGGCAAATTTTTCAATTATTGTTTGTGGTTGAGTTAATGAGTAACTAAATACAATAAAAAATATCAAATTAACGGCTACCGGATAAAACAGTAGGAGTTGATATTTTGAAAATAGCCAGCTAATTACGGTCAACAATAACCCAAAACATGTTACAACTATGCTTAGCCATTTAATATTTGAAAATAGTTTTGGTAATGTAATTAACCTAAAAACAAATAAAAATATCAAATAAAAAATAGCTAATTCAACATGTTGGTAGTGTAGTGATAAGTAAATAATAAATGGATAAAAGACAAATAAAATATTGGTTATCTTGTTTATTATTGACTTAACTTTGTTCATATTATTATTTTATTATTGATTATTAACTAGTTTGTTTACTGCTTCAACAACATCTTGGACTGTTCTTACCGATTTGAATGTCTCAGGATCAACTTTTTTACCAATCTTTTTTTGTAGATGAACGACTAAATCAACAGCATCAATACTATCAAGATCTAACTCTTCAAAAAGTTTTGATTCGGGTTTAATATCGTCTGGCGATAATTCGAAAAGTTGTACAAGTGCAGATTGAACTTGTTCAAAAATTTGTTGCTTGTCCATATATTTAGGCTCCTTGTTGTTGAGACACGATAAAATCAGCTAATGTTTTAACAGAATAAAACATTTTTTTGGTATCATCACTTTCAGCGGATAATACAATACCAAATTGGTTTTTGATTGCTAAACCCAGTTCTAACGCATCAATAGAGTCTAAGCCTAAGCCTTCACCAAATAGGGGGGCTTCAGTATCTATATCCTCAGGAGTGATGTCTTCTAAATTTAATACATTAATTATTAACGTTTTAATTTCATTGTGTAGTTGTTCCATTAAAGTACCTTTATCTTTGCTATAACTTAACTATTCTCAGCCTTAATCAGGACAGAGGTTAAATATCGTGTTAATTTTCTTGCTGCGACGGTTGTATTTGGCTCGACAAAATCATCAATCGAAATTTTTTCACCAACCGTAACGTTGAATGATGTTTTTTTGATAGGGATGTCATACCATTTTTGTTGTTTTATCAAAAAAGGAGGATCGCACTGGATATGAATAAGCCGAATATCGGCATGGCAACGTAATGCAATATTTGCTGCACCTCGTTGTAATTTCATCGGTTGATCTGGAACGGTTCGAGTTCCTTCTGGGAATATGAGTATTCGCCCATTATTGGATAATATTTGTTGGCATTGTGGTAATATCTTTTCCGATTCCGCATTTAATATATATCCGGCTGTTTTGATAATACGACTAATAAAAACGTTATTTAATAATGCGCCTTTGACTAAACAATCGCAACGTGGCATAACAGAAACTAACAGTACCACATCAAGCAAAGAAGGGTGGTTAGCCACAATTAGACAATTTTTATCTTGTTTCAGTTTTTCTAGTCCATCAAATTGATATTGAATAATCCCTAATGATTTTATAATGCCGATAAAAATTTTAAAGCAAATACTTATACTATACTGAGCAACTGTTATTCGGTCGTTTTTATTCCAAATAGCTAGTCTTAATAAACTAAACCAAAAAATTGATAAGACAACAAAACCAAAAACGCCAAACAATAGGAAACCAAATGCTATTGCGAATAATCGCCAACATTGATTTAAAGTATAGATTTTTTTTGAGGTTACTGATTTAATGTCCATTGCCAATCTTGAGAATTTCCTTGAATAATAAAATGTTTTTGTTTACACAAATAAGCGTGTAAAAAAGCGATTGATTGAGGATAAATAGGTTGGTAGACCTGTGATGATTTATCGATGCTTTGACAACTTAATTGATCACCGCTTGTTAATATATAGCCAACGGCATAAGCAGGAACATGATAATTAATCTGTTTTTGATAGGTTTCTGGAACAAAACCATCAAAATCGACAAGCAAGACCTTTTTGTTACCATGATGTAAGATTGAAAATGCTTCAATTAACCCCTGTTGAAAGCTGTCATTGTGTGCAGAAATTGAGCTAATAGGTATACTTCTATTACTGATGATAGTGACTAATCCCGATGCCGTATTATGCACAGAAAGTGCGAAATCGGTCGGTGAAATATCATGATTTTGATTCATCGAAGTTAGGATTTTATGGGTTCTTTCCAATTCACCATGTTGGCTGGTGAAAATCGCTAAATCCAAATGATGATTGTCAATCAGTTCAAGTCCAACATCCACAGCTAATCGAGAGCCCATACTCATTCGACGGGCTTGCATCATCGGTATTTTTTTCGTTTTTGGTAAGGGCATATCCCAATTATGATTAAAAGATGTTGACCATAATTCCCAGTCAGATTTTGTTGAGAGACCAGAAGATAAAGCAAACCAATTTTCAATGGTAAAAGAAAAATTCATTTTTATTTCAATTTTTTAGCATTTTAATTATTTAATTCTTTACTTAACACTATTTTGTAATATTATTACAAAAAAATATCCTTTAACGGATAATTTACTAATACAATACATTAAATCAACAAAAAGGCAATAGATTGACTGGACAAGAAAACATTAGATATGGATATAACGAAGATAAATACTCTGCGTTAGAGGCGATAACGGAAGCACAAAAAATCGCATTTTCGCCTATTTTATTTCAAGCTGTCCTTTGTATGAGAGATAAAGGAATATTAGCAAGTATAGACCGAGCAAGTACTGACGGAATAACGGTTGATAAAATCATTAAAGAGATTGATTTATCTGAATATGCAATTCAATTATTACTCGATATTGGTTTAAGTATGCATGTCATTTATCAACAGCATTCCCGTTATTTTTTGGCAAAAATTGGTCATTATTTATTGCATGACAAAATGACGAAAGTTAATCTTAATTTTACTCAAGATATTTGTTATGAAAGCATGCGCTATCTTCAATCTGCTCTTGAATCGGGAAAACCAGAAGGTTTAAAAGTTTTTGGTGATTGGTCAACCATATATCCTGCCTTACAAGTGTTACCTGAAAAAGCCAAAAAAAGCTGGTTTGAATTTGACCATTTCTATTCTGATCATTCCTTTCCTGCCGCTTTTTCACATATTGAACAATTAAATCCAAAGCATATTTATGATGTGGGTGGCAATACCGGTAAATGGGCACTTTTTTGTGCTAAACAAAATCCGAATATTAGAATAACGCTTTTGGATTTACCGCAGCAAATTCATGTTGCCAAGCAAAATATTCAACAAGCTGGTTTATCTGATCGGATTGAGGGCTTTGAAGTTGATTTATTGAAAGATGAGATTTTACCCAATCAAGCTGATGTTTGGTGGATGAGTCAGTTTCTTGACTGTTTTAGTCGTGAACAAATTACTCGCATTTTAACACTAATTCATCGCAGTATGAAAGATGATGCAACGGTTTGCATTATGGATTTGTTTTGGGATAGGCAGACATTTGAGGCCGGTGCATTAAGTCTGAATGCCTCGTCTTTATATTTCACCTGTTTAGCAAATGGCAATAGTCGTTTTTACCATTCTAAAATATTTTATCAATGTTTAAATGAAGCAGGGTTTCATGTTGAAAAAGATATTGATGGATTAGGTTATGGACATACGTTGTTAATTTGTAAAAAACGTTAAATCAAAAATTAATCACTTTTATTCAAGGAGTAAACAAATGAAGTTTTTTAAGTTGATAATAGCCACTTTTTTTATCTGTCTATTATTTGGTTGTGCCAATAAGTATGAGGCACCAAGAACAGTTGAGTCATCATCGCAAGGTTTGAGTAAAGAGCAGGTTAAAAATGCTATTTTAGCGGTGAATAAAAAACGTGATACTCGATATGGTATTTGGAAACTAGATTTAATTGATAACAACAATATTCGTGCATCGTTATTAAATCTAAAATATGAAGCTACCATGAATATCAATTTCTCTTCGGAAGGCTATAAAATTCAATATAAATCAGTTAGCCCAAATTTAATTAATAAGAAGGGTGAAGTTCATCGTAACTATAATCGTTGGGTCAATGATCTAGATTATAGAATTCGCCAAAATATCTTCAAAGTCCAGTAAATAAAATCAATTTGGAATGGAATTTAATCTCAACATAAATTTGTCCAAAATTGATAAAAATTAAGCTCACTTTATTGTGAACTTAATAATTACCTATTTTAGTGCGTTATCATTTTTTTATGATAACGCACTAATCTTCTAAAGTATTCTCGAATTAGTTTAAATAAGTTATTACAGTAAAAATTCCTTATTTTCAAAAAGGAACAAAAAAAATTTTTTACCATTTTTCTAACGATGATATCAATTGTTAAAATTAACTTTCTATTCTTTAAATAGCAGTTTAATAT
>CALYQY010000091.1 GCA_945291235.1 uncultured Gilliamella sp. | reverse complement strand
CTGGGAATCGCTAAAATTAACGAACTGGCTAACATTAATCGATTACTCCACGTTACCTTTTGATAAATGAGCAATCGACTATTTGTCCAAAGAATAAATAGTGCCATTAACAGGGTTACGATGGCTGACCCCAATGCAATGAAAAGTGAAAACAGTGTTGCATGTTGAAAGGTTGGCGTAAACAGTGACAAACGGAAAAAATAAACACCATCAATCACGATATTTATCAAAGGAAGTAAAATAAATAATCCCCCCATAATAATCACGATTGAACTTAGCAAGGCAGCCAAGCCAGAAACAGGAAAACGGTAGTTTTGCTTTATAAAGCGCATTGTGACTTGTTTATTATTATTAAACTTTTGCATTATTCCCATAAAACCTACACAACAAAGCAATTGCAATAAGGAAAGCAAAACCGCTTGAATAAAATCAAAATCACGAATGGATTGATAAATTGCTACTTCAATGGTGGTATATTTGGGGCCACCGCCTAAAGCCAACACAATCGCAAAACTTGAAAAACAGAGCATAAAAATCAGCGAAGCCATAGGCAATATTTGCCGACGAAGATGTGGCCATTCAACCAATCGAAAAAAAGTGTAACCAGAAAAATTCAATTGAGCGGCTAGCTGTTTCTGTTCAACAGGCACACTCATCAGCGTTCGGTAAAATAGACAACAAGCATAAGGAAAATTCAAAAATACGTGTGCTAATAAAATTCCTTGTAATCCATAAATTGACCATGAAAATGGCAAGCCAATATATCCAACAAAGATTGACAGTAATCCCTGTTGCCCATAAACGGATAAAAGCCCTGTCACAACAACTAGTGCAGGTAAAATAAACGTCACCGGCATTATTCGCAACAATAAACCTTTACCCCAAAACTCAACCATGGATAAAGCTTTTGCCATTAATATAGCAAAGAAAATAGAAAGACATGTTGATAGTGTGGCTTGATAAACAGTTATCCACAAAATATGTAATAAATAGCTGTCAATATAACTGTTTATCTCACCTGAAGTTATTGCGTAATAACCAATGGATAATAATGCACTACCCAGTACAACCATTATGCTACTGGAGGCAAGAATACCCGGTATTAACGTTCTAAAATTCAACATGTTAATGTCTATAATTACTTACTGATCGCTGATTGCCACTCACGAATCCAAGCTTTTTGTCCTTTTTCAACTTGCTCAGATCCAAATTCTAACGCCTTAGTGACAGGCTTTATTTGCTGATAAGCCTCAGGTAATGTCGTTTGAATAATCGGGTACATCACATTCTTTTCAGCAATCTGACGTTGTACTTCAGGTTTGAGTAAATACTGTAAAAACTGACGTGCTAACTCAGGTTGCTGACTGTATTTGATTATACCTGCTACTTCAACCTGACGGTAATGTCCTTCATCAAAAATGGCTGCCTCATAGCGAGGATCATTTTTCATAATATGAGCAATCGGCGATGTACTGTAGCTTAAAACAAAATCAGCTTCGCCTTTCAAAAACATGCCATAAGATTCACTCCAGCCTTTGGTGACGGTTACCGTATTTTTAGCGATCTTTTTCCATACATTGGCAGCATCATCGCCATAGAGATTTTTGATCCAAAACAGTAGACCTAGTCCTGGCGTACTGGTTCTTGGGTCTTGATAAATAATTCGCCAATTGGCTTTATTATCAACAAGTTGTTGCATACTATGGGGAGGATTTTTGATTTTATCTTTGTTATAAATAAAAGCAAAATAACCATAATCATAAGGAAGAAAATCATTATCCCACCAATCAGTGTTAAGATTATCAGGTTTAATGATTTGATGAGGAATAACAATATTAGCTAACTTAGCTTGTTGTATGATGTTATTGTCTAATCCCAAAATAACATCAGCATTAGTCTTTTTCCCTTCGAGCCGGATCCGATTTAAAATAGATACACCATCCCCTAACGAAATGATATCCAACTGACAATCACACTCCGCTTCAAAACCTTGCTTAATGGCCTCACCTGGGCCCCACTCAGACATAAAAGAATTGTAACTATAAACGGTTAAAGTTGGCTTAGCATTGGCGGTATCAATCAAGAAAAAAGCTGAAAAAACAAAAAACAAAAGAAGATTCTTACGAAACATTTTGCCTCCAAAATAGTAAATAAAAGACAAAAGGTTTGAGCAGACACAATAACTCAAATCCCTCCGCTGGCATGATCCAGTTCAGGTTCGACGGGTTATGTTAACCAACATTCTCAGCCATTTGGGCACCCCGTTGAGAACGATAAATAGTTTAGTGTTTACCTCATTAATTGTAAACAGTTGTAATTGCGATAGCATGAATAATAACAAGCAAGTTTAATAACAGTTAAGGTAAAAAGGTACCGAATTAATGCTCAAAAATTAGATAATTTTAAAGCGATTTTAATTGTCTCTTATTATGATTATTACCTAAGTTTAATCACTGTTTAACGGATTGAGTATTCAAGAAATCCAAATAAAAATAAGTTATTAATTAAAAAAATAGTAGATGTTACTCAATTGCTTTGTATATAATAAAAACGTCAGTTATTTGATTTTTATTAAAGGATTAATTATGTCTCAATCTTTCAAGAGCCCTCGCTGGATGCGTGATTTAAATCGCTATCTAAATTCAAAACCTCAATTCGTTTTATCTGGAAACATTCATGATCGACAACAATCGAAAATTGATACTGAAACCATCATTTCCGAAACATTAGTCTTGTCGATTTATCGAATATTAAAAAATGCAAAATTTAATCACGTCTTATTGTGGGATTCAGCTGTTGGATTCGAAGAAATTCAAACACCAGACTTACCCGCAATTAAAAGCGATACGTTGTTTAAACGCCTAAGATTAAATGCTGTTCCCAAAAAAGATTCCGCAAAAATAAATCATTTAAGTAACACGTTAGATCAACTAGTCAACTATGATCAACAGCCTGTTGCGTTGATAATTGATTATGAATCACATTTGTCTAAAAATCGTCATAATATGAGTTTTAGTGAGCATCAACTTTTTGCGCGTTCTTTAGCACTTTCACAACTTGAATACCCAAAACCTAAAGGTTCAAACGATCGATTATTTATAAATACCATTATTTGGCTAGTTGAAAAAGAAAGTAATTTACCCGATTGGTTACTCATTAACAACCCTAAGATTCGTCATATTCCTGTGACAGCATCCAGTTAAGCAATCCGTAAAAATATAAATGATGAATAACTAGAGTAGCTCGTTTTTTAAAAGATCATCACACAAAGCCGGTTTACTTAAGAGGTCATAATGAATTCAAAATAGATTGATGTTGATTTAATATAGATAAATTAAAAACCAATAAGAGTTTTCGGGCTTTTTTTGAATTGTATATTTAACAAAATAATAGATGCCATTTGCTAACCCAAATCGGGCTAAAATGCGTGTTTTCTATCGACTGTATTAAAATTAGTCTTTATAAATAATCATTGTCATTCTACAATTCAATATAAATAAAAATGATAAAAATAACATCAACATTAAGTTGAATATAAGGAATACAAAATGGAGTTAGAGCGTCACTGTCGTCATTGCCAAACTGAACGATTCGATAATGAAATACTAAGTAAGCAAATGATCGATGATAAAACATATCATTATGACCTATTATCCGTTTCACTCAAAAATTCTATTGATACAAAACCATTAAAAAAATTTCAATTGATTAGTGAAACTATGCCTATTAAAGAGCATAAATCTAAACTAGGGTTATGGCAATTATCTATACGCGCCAATAATGTTCGCTTACGTGCATCAAATTTACAAATCAAATTGGATGAAAACCGACTAAAAACACTTCAAGTAGCCTGTTCTAAAAACCAATTAATGGTAATGTGGACTAAACGCTCATCTTGCTTTCCTGATGCCAATAATCTTGGATTATTATCATTAATGGAACGTAACAATATTAGTGAAGATGATCTAATCATTTTACTCAGTGCACAAGAAGATCAATTTAAAACGGCGAATAACGTCATCAATGAATGTAAACAATTAGCCAATGATTATAATATTGATATTTTAAGCGATGAAGAGTTAGCAAATTATTTTAAGCAACCTAGATTAAGACTATATCAACTATTGGATGAGCGAATAGAAGGATTTGCCGAACTGGGTCATGAAGAGCTTGATCAGTGGACACAGCAGTATCGTTTTGAAAAACGTATACCATTTTGTCGGCTCTTGGTTTTATTGAGCATTCCTAATGAACATTGGATTAAACCGCCATTAAAAAAATACTCATCTCGAATTATCGATTTCTTTCATAAAAAAGTATCAATGAGTATCTTGCAAGGCCCGTTAGTTAGGATGAACCTAGGTCGTTTTACACCACGTATTGATCTTAACTTATTAGGAACCGCATCTTTACCGTCAAATAAACTACTTGATCATATTCTTGCTCGACAACCTCGTCAGCAACAAATCGATATTAAAGCCGTATTCGAAACGAATGAACTTCTTGAAATTAAATTACGCAACTTATTTCGGACAACCACTATTTATCAACGGGATACGGGCATTGACAGTCTTTATATGGGCTTTCCTTTTTTAGTTTATCAAGAAACCAGTGGCAATCGGTTACCCAGAATAGCACCGTTATTACTTTGGCCCATAAAAATGAATGACGATATGGCATCAATGAAACGACTGACACTCGCCTTTGATCGTCAACGAGAAGAAATAAGAATTAATCCCGCACTTAAAGGGATTTTGGGCAAAACACTTTTTAATCAATGGAAACATGTTTTTGATGACTTATTATTACGTTCAACGTTAAATACCCTTGAGGTTATGAATGAATTAAAGTCGTTAGGACAAATTTTGTCGAGTCAAATCGATGATTTACCAACATCCTTTGAACCAGAAAAAGGTAAAATCTACTTTGCTTGTTCCGCTGTGTTATTTGATGCCAACTTTATAGGACAATCAATTGGTGAAGAACTTAGTCAATTAAAAAAACTCGACTACGACAACACAGCACTTGAAACCGCACTAAAACTGAAATCCAATTCTCAAATCGATGAGCAAATTGAAAAACCAGACGTACAAAATTGTTTTTTTTCGGTTGCCAGTGACCCAAGCCAAGAAAACGCTGTTTTACAAGCACGGTTAGCCCCCGGTTTGTTAATTGAAGGCCCACCAGGAACCGGAAAAAGTCAAACCATTGTTAATATGGTTGGCGACGCAATTGGACGCCATAAAACGGTACTGATTGTTTGTCAAAAAAAAGCGGCCCTTGAAGTTGTTCATAAGCGTTTAACTGCCGAAGGCCTTGATACGCGCAGTATAATGATTAACGATATTAATGCTGATCGATCCAAATTGATCAATAGTATTCGTCAACAGCTTGATTTGCTGGACAAAAACCTCCCTTCAGATGACTACATCAAAGCGCGTATCAAACTGGCAAAAACAGTAACAAAACTGGAAGCACAGCTCGATCAATATGATGAGGCATTATATACTCAACAGACCCACTTTGGTTTAAGTTATCGGGAGTTAATCGCTGATTTAATCACGATTGCCAACAATCCACCCAAATTAACCGTACCGGAATTAGGCAAAGTATTTCAGAATCTTGATGTCAAACAACTATCAATGATTAAAAATCAGTGTTCACCCTTACTTTCACTGTGGTTACCGGCAAAATTTGAACATAGTCCATTATCAGAATTAACAGAATTTTCAAATGATCCAATTACGATAAATTTATTTAATCAATCACTGACTCAATTTATTCAAGTTGAACACGTTAGAACAGCAAATCTTGATAACCAACCTATCCAATTTGATGTTGATGATCCCCTCCCTCATCAACAGTGGCTTAAAAAAGAGAGTGAAGCTTTTTTAAATATCACGGAAAATCTTCGGGAGCGGCTATTAAAATGGTTACCCTTGTTCAAAATTCAAAATATCCAAACAGGTAATTTAGAAGGTGATAGACTCATCAATGGGTTAAAATTTTTGCAAGATCAGCTATCTTATTTAAACTCAGATGGTTGGTGCCACCTGTCTCAAAAATTATGTTATTTAGAGCCAAAGATACTAGAAGATTTACTGAGTAAAGCAAGAAAACTCATAACCCCTAATGCTTGGTACAAATGCCTGAGTTTGCAACGCTATTTAGCAAAAAAAGGACTTTTTAACTTTTTAGCTATGCACGGTGAGGAAGCAAACATTAACCGCATTCCAATGCTTTATGAGTCGCTATTATTGGAGTCTGAATATCGGCCAATTCGCAAAACGTTACTGAGTATCTTTGTTGATTTGCAATTACCTCAACACAATTTAACGCTTAATCTTGATACCACTCAATACTTGATCGAGGAAACATTATCGGAACTTGAAGAAGTCAAAGCATGGGCTGATAAAATTCACCAAGCACCTTATAGTCAGTATGTGGAGCAATCATTATTGAAAAGTAGCGACGCTTTTCAAGATTTAATTAATGAATACGAAGCGGCCTTTGTTCGTTATCAATATCGTCAAGATTCAGAACAACATTTATCCTTGCTCAATCAATTTTTAAATGAAAACCTGTATCAAAACTGTTTACAGGCGATTGTTAAAAATCAACCAACACCTTCAACTATTGACGCTATTTACCATGTTTTACCTTCATTAAAAGCGTATCAATCATTTCGTAAAGAAGCGATTCAATTATCTGAAACTGCACTTGAAGTATTGGCAAAACTAAGACCTTTTGAATCCGAACTAGCCTTATTAAGCCCAGAAAATCAACAATATCAATTCAGACAACTATTGGATTATGAAGCTAAAACGATTTGGAAATTGTACATCGAACAAGAAAACCCGATATTACTGATTGATCAGCAAGTTATCAATCAAACCATTGAACAGCTAAAATCTAAAGATGAACAGCTGCATCAACTGAATAAACAGTTACTACTTAATAATATAAAATGTAATCAGATAGCTGATCCCAAAAGGTGGGAAGGAATAACAAGGCTAACAGGTCAACGCGCCAAACGATTACGTGAATTCATCGAGCAAGGTATACCGCTTGGATTAATGTTCTTAAGACCAATTTGGTTAATGAATCCCGACACCGCAAGTCGCTTATTGCCATTAAAAGCGGGATTATTTGATTTGGTCATCTATGACGAAGCCTCACAAATGCCCATTGAATACGCTATACCTACTCTTTATCGGGGCAAAATTGCCATAGTCAGTGGTGATGATAAACAGATGCCACCCACTACATTTTTTGGCGTACAAACAGACGCTGACATAGTCGAAGAGGCTGATGATGAGACTATTCAAGCACTATCAGAAGAAGTTAACGAAAATCCTCTACTCAATCATTGGAATTTAAAAGAAATTATGGATTGTCCGGATTTATTACAACTTTCTCGCACTGTGTTGCCAACAACTTATTTACAAATTCATTACCGTTCCGCTTATCGTGAGCTGATTAACTATTCCAATACCGCTTTTTACCATAGCCAACTAAACGTACCTGTCAGACATTCAGCTAATATCATTAAGCAAATCAAACCAATTGAATATATTTGGGTAAATGGTCTATATGAAGATCAACGCAATTATAGTGAAGCAATAAAAGTTGTTGAAATGGTCGATAACATTTGGAAAAAAGATGCGACTCATCGTCCATCCATAGGCGTTGTAACCTTTAACAAAAAGCAGGCAGATCTGATTGAAAAATGTTTTTATGAAAAAGCCAATTTAGATAAAAAATTTTCAGACATTTTTGAACAAGAAAATCAACGATTCGATCAGGGTGAAGATGTATCAATTTTTATCAAAAATGTTGAAAATGTGCAGGGCGATGAACGTGATGTTATCATCTTTTCAACGACATTTGGTCGTAATAAACAAGGTATTTTCAGGCGAAATTTTGGCATACTAGGACAACAAGGTGGCGAAAGGCGCTTAAATGTAGCAATCACCCGAGCTCGCCAAAAAGTCATTTTGATCTCCTCAATGCCTATTGAAGATGTTTCTGATGCGCTAGCCAATAAACGTGCTCCAACCTCCCCTCGTGATTACCTACAATACTATTTAGCTTATTCTAAAGCATTATCTGAAGGTAATTTTACTTTTGCTGAATCATTACTTAACCTGATCGAACAGGCACATAAGCAATCTGATTTGCCAATACCAACACAACACGATGACGGACTGCTTGACGATGTAGAAACTTTTATTCGTTCGCTCAATTTATCCTATAGCCGCCACTCAGGCAGTGGCGTATTTACATTAGATTTTACTATTGAAGATCCGAGCACTAAACTTTATTGTATTGGCATTGAGTGCGATGCGCCAATTCATCCGTTATTATCCAATGCACGATACAGAAACATTTGGCGACAATCGGTATTATCTAGAACCATTCCGCATATATTTCGCTTATCTTCACGTAACTGGTATGAAAATAATGAACATGAAAAGCAACGACTACAACATTATATTGAAAATATATTAGAAAAAAGATTAAGCACACACTCAACGACTAAAATGTTAGTCAAATTTTGACAATGTTTATCACCTAATTGACCGATTAACATCGGTCATTTTTTTCAATCATGCTTTTGATTGAAAAATCCCCTAACAGGAAATCAAAACCCTGTTAAACTAAAGTAAACGACATCATCTGAGCCGTGACAAGTGT
>CALYQY010000090.1 GCA_945291235.1 uncultured Gilliamella sp. | reverse complement strand
TAAAAGAGTACACAAATATTGAGACAAAATTATCAACAAGTGGCGGAACATCAGACGGACGTTTCATTGCAAAAATGGGCTGTCAGATTATCGAGTTTGGGGTATTAAATAAAACAATCCATAAGATTAACGAAAATGTAAATTGTCAGGATATCATCACACTGAAAAAAATTTATCAAAGAATTTTGGAAAAATTACTTGTTTAATAAGATTGGCTAAGTTATCTAACTTGTTAAATCTGCTCAAACAAAATTTGAATAGATTATTTAATGCTACTTTGGACATTCGACTAAACGAGCGTCACTAACTTGCATCCTACAAAGGTAAAAAAATGGAGTGGATAAAAGATTATTGGTGGGTAATTTTATTATTCATCTTAGGTATTTTTATTAATGCCATTAAAGCTCTCAATAAGCTTAATTTTAAGTCTTACATTGATAAAAAAGGGATTAAACCCATACCTTATGATGATGAGGAGAATAACCAAACTCCAAAAAGTGCTGAGGATAAAAACAAAAAGTGATTAATTTCGAAAAAAATTAATCACTTTCTTCCCTATCGGATATCGTTAATATCACTTTTAAATAAAGCTTGATGGCGATAACGATCGACCCACATCGCAGTTGAGCCACAAACTGCAATTGGCATAATAATTAGGTTTAATAGTGGCACCATAGTAAAAAAACTAACTAAAATACCGTAGACTAAATTATCAACTTTATCCTGCTTAAGTAACTCACGCATACGATGAAAAGTAATCTTATGATTATCGAAAGGATAATCAGCGTATTGAATATTAATTTGCCATGCAGTAAATAAAAACCAAATTATCGGTGTGACTGTTTGACCAATAACAGGAATAAAATACGTTAATAATATTGGGATAGACCATAATACATAATTGATTAATTTTTGAATTTCACGACCAAATATTCTAGGTAAATCTTTGATTACACTTAACCAAGAAGTATCGGGTGCAGGTATACCCGTTAATTCAGCTTCAACTTGTTCGGCAAGCAAGCCGTTAAACGGTGCAGCAATAAAGTTAGCCACTGTACTAAAAAAATAACAAAATAATATGACTAAAATCAGAATCACCATAAAACTAATAATATAGCCAAGCCAAGAAAGCCACCCCGGTACATAAGATAATCCCCAGTCAACCATGCCTGTAATTGTGGAAAAAAACCAATAAAATAGCGCTGACATAATCACCATATTCGCCAATAAAGGCAAGAATACAAAATGTCTAATTTTCGGGCTGAATGCTAATGACCAGCCTAACAGAAAATATTCAAATCCCGATCTACGCCGATCATGATTAATATTTGAATTAAATCTTAATTTATCTACATTATTACTCTTCACTCTTGTTCCTTTTAAACATGAAATAACGCTAAATTTAACTTATCAGCATGGTTTTCAATAAAACAACATTGCTATTTTTCATAAATAACTTCATTGTTACTATTCAACCATTGCTTAACCTCTTGTTTAATTGTTTCTAATAATGCTTTTCGCCCAGTCAATTGAAATTGCTGAATGATCGCATTGCCTTGATTTTTATTTTTCAGTAAAGCACCTAAGACAGATAATTTCACTCGATTATTTTGCTTATCATTAAATTGTTGTAAGCGACATAATGAAGCATAAGTTGCTTCGAATGCTCGATGAAAATAACAAAATCCGTATAATTCCATAATATCTTGCTTAGTCAATTGCTGATCAGTATCAGCAATAAGCATTTCATCAAATGGGAGTGCGATGATCTCTTTTAGCCACATCATGTTACGTTGTAACTTTTTGGATAGCACGTTAACCAAATTTATACCATTTTGGTTAATCGGTTTTATTGCCATTACCGAATATGTGCCACTACTTGCCTCTAAACGACTACCAACATGTACAAGTACAAAACCTACAGATGACCAAAACTGATAATTTTCCCTACTATAGGCAAAACTCACGGATAAAAAATCTTGATGTTGTTTTTTTGCCGCTTCATAAGTATGTTGTATCAATTGCGTTGCAATATTTTGTCTTCGATAAGAAGCTATCACTGCAATGCGATTTATTCTGACAGATTTTAATTTTGCTGCTTGTTTAACACCTGCATGGGCTACCAAAGATTGTGCAACCATATTTCCTTTTGGTCTACGGTTACCCTTCCATATTTCTTCAATTAAGTCATCCGGTAAATCTCCTTCCTTAACCGTTATGGCTGCACCAATTAGGTTATGACTCTGTTTAGCCTGCCAAATCGTCAAATTTGTCGCGTCTAAAAGTCGCCTTAAATCAACTAACGTAGTTTGATAATGGGCTGTTTTCAGTAAATAAAAGATCTCCTTCAAACTACTTAAATCATGACGCGCTACTATGGAATAATCAATTGGCTTTGTATTATTAATTCGCTGATTTTCTGCTGATATTAGTCCATTGAGAACTAAACAATCAGTAAAATATTCTAACTGATCATCGCCATTCCACCGAATTGGTTTTTCAAGATGGAAATGATCACATTGCTTATCATTTAATAATTTTAATAAAAAACCTTGTCCGGTACCTTCGTAACCTTCAACCGTAGTAGTCAGTAAAATACGGCTTTTGTCTAAATTCACGAGTTGCAGCAATTTTTTTAGCATTGGCAAAGGTATCATGGCTGCTTCATCAATAATAAGATAGCCAGCAAAATCATCGACACCTTTTTCGATTAATTCATCTGGTGCATAAAAACGAACATCAGGTTTAGCAAAACGAAAGAAAGTGGTCAGCGATTTTTTGTTAGGAGCCGTAACAATGCAATGTCGATAGTGAGAGAATTGACCTGCCAAAGCGGATTTTCCCCTACCTCGTTTTGCCGTGATAACATGGATAGGCTTATCACTGTTTAACACTTGTTTTAATGTGTGTTGCTGTTCATCATAATCAGGGGATGTCAAATAACATTCAGAAAAGTTATTTTTTTGGAAACCGTTAAATTTAGAGATAGTGTGCTGTAAATGGTTTATAAAATTAGGCACAGGTATTGGATAAGCATTTTCATTCCAACGTAAACTATCTTTGTCTGCCCAAAGATTATAATTTTTAGGCAATAACAAAATCAATCGGCTTCCTTTTACAAGCGTTCCTGACAACATGGCAAATGCTTCTAAATTAAATGACTGAGTTGCATCAAAAATGGCATGTAAATACTCTTGTCCTAAAAGGGTTTTAGTATTGGATATTGATACGATATTTGGCACATAATTTGATAAAATGGCTTGATCACTTATTGTGATCCAATCCCCTTTATGTTGCTTAATGATGTCACTTAATTGACTGAATAATTTCGTTACATCACCACGCAACACCCATAAAGTTCTGGTGCTATCAAGATTAATCATCGACTAACTTTTTCCAATCAATATGGAAAGCAAGCCTGCGGCAATAAGGGGGCCAACTGGAATACCTTTGAAAAAGGCAACACCAATCAAGGTTCCAATGATTAAACCATTAACAATGGTGGGATGTGCGCCAATTAAAGAAACCCCACGGGTACCTAGCCAAGAGACAAGTACGCCGACAAAGATAGCTAAAATTGATTGCCATGTTGTGAATGATTTTAATATGTCTTTGATACTCAAAGATCCGTCGGCAAGCGGAACCATCATAGCCGCCGTTAAAATGACAATACCAATTGTCAGTCCATATTGATTTAAAAACGGAAAATAGGTCGACAATGGTGTTAATTTAAATAATAGTAGCAATAATACGGCAAAAGTGACTGTGTTATTATGCGTTAAATAACACAGTGCAGCTAAACCCAGTAAAAGAAAAAAGGAGATATCAAATTGAGCAAACATTACAAAGCAACGCCGATTCTGGTGGCGACTTCCTCATAAGCTTCAATGACACCGCCAAGCCCTTGGCGAAAACGATCTTTATCCATTTTTTTTAAGGTCTCTTTTTCCCATAATCGACAACCGTCAGGGGAAAATTCATCACCTAACGTAATTTCACCCTTAAACAATCCAAATTCAAGTTTATAGTCCACTAAAATAAATCCTGCTTTATCAAAAAGATCGGTCAAAATTGAATTGATTTTAAAGCTTAGTGCCTTCATCGTTGATAACTGTTCATCAGTAGCCCAACCAAATGTTTTACAATATGACTCATTAACCATGGGATCATGCAATGCATCATTTTTTAGGAATAATTCAAATGTTGGCGGATTTAACACCTTACCTTCTTCAACCCCTAAGCGTTTGACCAAAGAACCTGCGGCACGATTTCGAACCACACACTCCACAGGTACCATATCCAGTTTTTTTACGATGACTTCGGTATCAGACAAAAGCGTTTCAACTTGAGTAGGAATACCTGCTTCACGTAGTTTATTCATAATAAAATAATTGAATTTATTATTGACGCGCCCTTTACGCTCTAATTGTTCAATACGTAAGCCATCAAAAGCGGAAGTATCATTGCGAAACTCTAACACTAATAGATCGGGATTTTCAGTAGTATAAACCGTTTTTGCTTTACCACGGTAAAGCTCAGCCAACTTTTTCATGGTTCTAACCTTATATCAAATTGCCAACAAATGATTAAGGAGCTATTCGCTCCTTAGTTTTAAACTTTTCGATACTCACGTATTTGTACCAATGCAATAAATAATAAGATGCTATTGTTTGCTATATCGTCTCGAATAGTGAAGTTCAATCTATAGCCAGTTTTACATAAAAGAATTAACTAAATTCTTCACTACTGATTATCTTAACTATTTATCAAAATGTTACTTGTCACAAATAATATCTCATAGCGTCTTGCTTTATTTTGAATCTTCATGAATGGTTTTGTCTTCAACGGCGTTTTCATCTGTTTGTTCTTGCGCTACTTGTGATGACTTAGGTGCAGCCTCATCCATTATTAAATTAAATAAGCGAACAACGTACCGTTGCACTTCAATAGAATCAGAAGAAATATCTTGTGTGCCACGCGTTAATGTTTTCAACTCGACAATGATATTTTCTGTACCAGGATAATTTTGTCGATGAATAACATAAGACGCTTGGATGTTCGGCTCTTCATCACTTGAAAAAATTGAAGCATTGCCCGTAACAATAACATTATTATCACTGCTACTAATCGGAATATTGTATTTATTCAGCGCAGTTGGGATAACAGACCATACATTTGCATCAGCAGGCGCATTTAATGAAGCGGTACCATAGTTATAAGACGCATAAGAATCAGGAATAGTTGGAATAGGAATGATAGGTGCCCGAATATCCACTTGCTTACCATATACAGCGCCTTCATTTTTATTAAAATGAATATAATATTCGGAACTTTCAGCAGGTACCGTTACACCCTGAGGGACAGTTAGCGGTTTCAAAACTGGCGAATTCAAATAATCTTCGTTCCCATCAACTTCTCGTTTATAATTTTGATCGCTACCACAACCAACCAAAAATAAAGATACAATGGCTGTCATCACCATTGTGTTTTTAATCGCTTTGTTTTTTAACATAGTTTTATTAAACATAGATATCTGCTTATAAATTATTGGTTATACATAAATTAGAGTAAATTCGCATCTTTAAGAGCTTTTTCAACCACAGACACAGAAGCATCTGTAAGTGAAACCAGCGGCAAACGGATCGTATCGTTCGCCATTAGACCCAATTTTGTGCAAGCCCATTTTGCTGGAGTTGGGTTAGGCTCAATAAATAAGCTACTATGTAGTGCTGATAACGTATCATTCAGTTTTCGAGCTTCTTGAATTTGATTTTTCGTTGCAAGTTCACAAATTGTTGCAACCTGTTTGGCAGCTACATTCGCTGTCACGGAAATCACACCGTCACCACCTAAAATCATGAAATCTAAGAAAGTCGCATCATCACCACTTAATAATTTAAATTCACTACCAACAAGTTTACGAGTTTTATAAACTCTTGATAAATCTCCTGTTGCATCTTTCAATGCAACAATATTTTTTATTTTAGATAATCGTCCAACTGTTTCTGGCTTAATATCACTGCAAGTACGACCCGGTACATTATAGATTATTTGGGGTAAAGCTGTATTTTCCGCAATTGCTTTAAAATGTTGATAAAGACCTTCTTGAGTTGGTTTATTATAATATGGCGCAACGGTTAAACAGCCAACTACACCAATATTTTCAACACGGTTAGTTAATTCAATTGCTTCTTTAGTCGCATTTGAGCCAGTTCCGGCAATGACATTTATTTTTCCATCTGCATATTCGATCGTTCTTTTAATTACATCGATATGCTCATGATGATCAAGCGTTGCTGATTCGCCAGTGGTACCAACAGAAACAATTGCCGATGTGCCATTGGCAATATGATATTCGACCAATTTTTTTAAGCTTACTTGGTCTACATTTCCTTTTGTATCCATTGGAGTAACAAGGGCGACCAGACTTCCTGTAAACATAAAATGACCTCTCATATTATTTATTGATAACCAACTTCAAGAATAAAAAATCTACCGACAAGTATGCGATATTTCTTATTTAAATTCAACTTTTGTTATGCAGGATTATCAATATCAATAAAAATAGTTTCAAGGTCATATTGCTTGGCTAGCCATTCACCAAGTTTTTTGATTCCGTAACGTTCAGTGGCATGGTGCCCTGCTGCATAAAAATTAATTCCATATTCTCGAGCAATATGAATGGTACGTTCAGAAACTTCACCTGTAAAAAAAGCATCAAATCCTTGTTCTGCTGCTGCTTCTATAAAGTCTTGACCACCACCACTACACCACGCAATTCGTTTAATTATTTGAGGAGCATTATCGCCACAAAATAATATTTCACGTGAACGATGATGCAAAACTTGTTCAAGTTTTTGCTTAAATTGCAGTGATGTGGTCGGTTCAATGAGTGTCCCTTTAAATAATAAATCGGTTATATCCTCACGTTTATCCACTTCGATATTGAATAAATCCGCAAGTAATGCATTATTGCCGATAACGGGATGTCCATCTAAAGGCAAATGATACGCAAATAAATTAATATTATTTGAAAGCAATGTTTGCAAGCGTTTATATTTAATTCCTGTTATCGTTAGTGGTTCATTTTTCCAAAAAAAGCCATGATGAACTAAAATCGCATCAGCATCTAATTTAACGGCTTCATCTAATAAACGTTGACATGCGGTCACCCCAGTTATCACTTTTTTTATTTGCTTACGTCCTTGTACTTGTAAACCATTAGGTGCATAGTCACGGTAGCGTTCAACTTGTAATTCATGATTAATAATTTGTTGAAGTTCAAAATTTTGCACGTTTTCCTCTCGTATTTTTAATGACTTTTTAAAGAACAATATGAATTTTTTAATAAAATCCTTTAATGAATCTCGAAATTATTATAATCGAAATATTGGCAATTTTTTTATAAATCAGCCTATATGATTAAGTATAAACTATTATAAATTATCTCACGTAACGATTCGATATAGTGATATTAATGGTGAAATTTTAAATAAATTCTTTCATGTTTACAGAAGTTCAATAAGTAACATCCTGTTTTAAAATGATTTTTGGATGCGTAAAAACACGGAGTTAAACAAATTAACAAATTTGTTCTTTTCTATTATTTATTAAGTTTTAGCTAAATGATACATTACGTCGGTTTATATTCAATGAGGTATATGTTTTGCCATTTTTAGGTATAGGATTCAGTACAATTATCGCTCTATTTTTTGCAGTTCATGTAATTAAAACAGAGCAAGAACGATTTTGGCTGTCTATATTGTTCCTTTTTCCTTTTATTGGTAGTTTGATTTACTTTTTAGTCATATTTCTACCCGATTTTAGACAAACCTCAGTGGGATATCAAATTGAATCAAAATTATTAAAAGCGTTAGATCCGCAACGTGAACTTCGCGAAGCTTTAAGTAATTATGAAATTTCGCCCACTGTTGAAGCAAAAGTCTGTTTAGCTAAAGCGCTCGTTGATAATGATAGAGCTCATGAAGCGTTAATTTATTATCAACAAGCATTAACTGGTATCTATGAATCAGCACCAGATATTTTATTACAATATGCTTACGCACTCTATCAAGTTAAACAGTACAAAAAGGCAAAAGAAACTTTGGATTATCTAAGAGATAAAAATCCAACTTATCGTTCTGATGAAGGACATTTACTTTATACCAAAATCTTAATTGGACTTGATTTAAAAGAAGAAGCTCAAGAAGAATTTAATGCATTAATCAGTTATTATCCAAGTTTAGAAGCCGCTTCATACTATTTACAAACCTTAATTGAGTGGCAGCAATTTTCACTCGCAAAAGAAGTTTTACAAAAAATTGAACTACGCTTAAAACACATGCCTAAACATGCTAAACGTATTAATCAGACTTGGATAAAATCAATTGAACAATCTAAACAAAAATTATACAGATAGCGTTTTTAGTGTTTTTAGTGTTTTTAGTGTTTTTAGTGTTTTTATTTAGTATATTTTTTTTCGCGTTCAACAGTGCTGAATCGAAGGTAAAACTAGGCGAATACGGTAAAAACTGGCATAATAATTTTATTTTATGCTAAATAAGACAACTATTGTGCCAAATGCTAAATTATGTGAACGCTTCCGTGGTTTTTATCCTGTTGTAATAGATATAGAAACATCAGGATTTGACCCAAAACTTAACGCTATTCTAGAAATTGCGGCAATCACACTACAAATGACTGAAGAGGGATGGCTGATTCCAGACCAAACCCTTCATTTTCATGTCAATCCATTTGAAAACTCAATTTTAGAACCAAGTGCCTTAGCTTTTAATGGTATTGATATCGACAATCCATTAAGACAAGCTGTTG